>NZ_CP051461.1:300000-465000 GCF_012584515.1 Polaromonas vacuolata
AGGGTCGAGGTGATCAGCGCAGCACGCCGGTTTTTTTTGAAGCCTAGTCCCATTGGTATTACCTTTGATTGAATATTTATACAACTCTATTAGAGCAGTACGCGTACACCATTCATTCAAGGGTAAACCGCATAGGTTAGGTGTTAACCAGTGGCAACAAGTTGCCGAAAGTGCTTAAAAACCTTGGTCGGTCGTCAATGCTTACGAATAGCCGGTATTTAATAGAACAGAATCCCGCCAAAAAAAGCGGGATGTTTGGTAACTATTAAGCCCGTGATTCCAGCACTTTGTTCACCCGCAGCGCCACCAAAGTGCAGACCGCGCCCGAGAATAAGTAAACACCCAAAAAGCCCAGGCCGAAATGCGCCGACATGCCAAGTGCGATTAACGGTGCGAAGGCTGCGCCAATTAGCCACGCCAGATCCGATGTCAGAGCCGCACCGGTGTAGCGGTACTCAGGCTCGAAGTTTGCGGTCACTGCGCCAGCGGCTTGGCCGTAGGACAAGCCCAGCAGTGCAAAGCCAAGCAAAATAAAGATGTCTTCACCCATCACGCTGCCGCGCATTAAAAATGGCGCAACAAAGCTAAACAGTGCAATTGCAATCGCCAACGATCCCAGTGTGTTGCGTCGGCCAAAACGGTCGGCAATCAGGCCAGAGACCACCACACCAAGAACGGCTATGGCGCCGCCTGCTATCTGCACCGTCAACACGTCGTTGACGGATTGGTTGGAGTACAGCGAGATCCAAGACAGTGGAAATACAGTGACCAGATGAAACAGCGCGTAACTAGCCAGTGTTGCAAATGCCCCGATGAATAAATTACTACCGCGCGCTTTGAGCAACTTGCCGACAGGGCTAGGTACCAGCTTATTGTGCTGGAGCAGACGCTCATACTCAGGCGTGACCACCAAGCGCAAGCGGGCAAATAGCGCCACTACGTTAATAGCAAAGGCTACATAAAACGGGAAGCGCCATCCCCAATCGAGGAATTCTTGTTTAGGCAACTCCGAATGCAAGACTAAAAACAGGGCTGCGGCGACCATGAATCCGATGGGAGCGCCCAACTGCGGAATCATTGCCCACCAACCGCGCCGCTCCTTTGGCGCGCTCAGCGCCAACAGCGATGACAGGCCATCCCATGATCCGCCTAGCGCTATGCCTTGGGTAAAACGCAGTATCGACAGCAGCACGATGGCACCGGCGCCCAAAGTGGCGTAGCTTGGCAAAAATGCCATACCAACGGTGGACGTGCCCAACAAAAACAGTGCCGTTGAGAGTTTGACGGCCCGGCCATATCGGCTCTGAATTTTCATGAATAGCAAAGTGCCTATCGGTCTACCAATAAACGCGAAAGAAAAAATCACAAATGACCACAGCGCGCCAGTCAATGGATCCGCAAAAGGAAAGAACACCGAAGGAAACACCAGCACCGAAGCAATGGCGTAGACAAAAAAGTCAAAGTATTCAGACGTGCGGCCAATGATCACGCCGACGGCGATCTCACTAGGCGCTACGGCTCGCTCTACATCTTTGACATGGTTTGCCGCGTCTAAGGAAGCGCGTCTAGGGCGGGAGGGCAATATTTTACTGGACGGCATACGAATTAATCCATGATTTAAGTGATGTTTTGTAAGTTTATAGGTTTTTATCACCCACAACGTAAATCAGAAACACAGCATAGGACAAAACGTCCAATGCCCAAGCCAGGCCAATCGGCGTAAATTACAGGCTTATCAGTGAAAACCATTAGATTGTTTTGCATGTCACCTTTCAAAACCCTTTGCCGACTACTACCGTTAGTAGTCATTGCCTTGTTATCCGGCTGTTCAGCCGTATTGCTCAATCCGTCGGGCGATATCGCCGTGCAGCAACGCAATTTAATTTATTACTCAACCGGATTGATGATGCTCATCGTTCTGCCGGTTCTAGTTTTAATCGTATTGTTTGCTTGGCGCTATCGCAAGTCCAACACAAAAGCCGAATACACGCCTGAATGGCACCATTCGACTCAGCTTGAGTTGGTGATCTGGATTGCGCCTTTGTTAATCATCATTGTGCTGGGCACCTTGACTTGGATTAGCACCCACGCACTCGATCCTTATCGTCCCTTAAGCCGTCTGGACGCTAAGCGCCCTATACCGGCTGACGTTAAGCCCTTGGTGGTTGAAGTGGTTGCGCTGGATTGGAAATGGTTGTTCATTTATCCCGAGCAAGGCATTGCATTGGTTAACGAGATGGCCGCTCCGGTAGATCGTCCGATAACTTTTCACATTACTTCCTCGTCGATCATGAATTCGTTTTTCATTCCAGCTTTGGCCGGACAGATTTACGCGATGCCAGGCATGCAAACTAAATTGCACGTTGTGGCTAACAAGCCGGGTGAGTTTGATGGTTTCTCGGCTAACTACAGCGGCGCAGGTTTCTCCAGCATGCGCTTTAAGTTTCATGGCTTAAGTACTGAAAACTTTGACCAATGGGTAGAAAAAACCAAGGCTAGCGGCAATGCATTGACACGTGCTGATTACCTGAACTTGGTTAAACCTACTCAGCGTGAACCGGTCAAGCGTTACGGAACAGTTGATCCGAGCTTGTACCAAGCGATTCTCAACCGCTGTGTTGAGAGCAACAAGATGTGCATGAACGACATCATGGCCATGGATGCGATGGGCGGTATGGGAAAAGCCGGCACCTACAACTTGGCTTCGAGCACCAGTGATGTTGCATCCATAAGTGACCTTGGCCCGAAATACGTCGCTGCTGCGTGCAGTGTGCGAACTTTGGCTACTGACTTTCCCGTTGTGAACTGATAACTGCGATAAAAAATCATGACTGAAACTTTCGATCTCACGAAGTTTATCTTCGGACGCCTCAGCTGGGACTCACTCCCATTGCACGAGCCCATACTTTTGGCGACCTTTGCCATGGTGGCATTGGGTGGCCTAGCGCTTTTGTCGGCACTGACTTATTACAAGGTTTGGGGCACGCTTTGGACAGACTGGTTCACCAGTATTGACCACAAAAAAATCGGCATCATGTATTGCGTGCTTGGTTTGGTAATGTTGATGCGCGGCTTTTCTGACGCATTGATGATGCGTGCCCAGCAAGCCATGGCCTTTAATGGCTCCGGTGGATTTTTGCCACCGCACCATTACGACCAATTGTTCACCGTGCACGGTGTGATCATGATTTTCTTTGTGGCTATGCCACTGATCACCGGCTTGATGAACTTTGCCGTGCCATTGCAAATTGGCGCACGTGACGTAGCCTTTCCGTTCCTGAATAACTTCAGTTTCTGGATGACTGCCAGCGGCGCGATTTTGGTGATGATTTCCTTGTTCGTCGGTGAGTTCGGTGCCACTGGTTGGTTGGCTTATCCGCCGCTGTCTGGTATTCAAGCCAGTCCGGGCGTCGGGGTTGATTACTACATTTGGGCCTTGCAGTTAGCCGGTGTTGGAACATTGCTCTCTGGCATTAACTTGCTCGCCACTATTGTCAAAATGCGCGCACCCGGCATGACTTGGATGAAGATGCCCATCTTCACCTGGACTGCACTTTGCACAAACATCTTGATCGTTGCGTCTTTCCCGATTTTGACTGCCGTGTTGGCCTTACTGTCACTCGACCGTTATGTAGGCACAGCTTTTTTCACCAACGACCTTGGCGGCAACGTCATGATGTACGTCAACTTGATCTGGATCTGGGGTCACCCAGAGGTCTACATTTTGATCTTGCCAGCGTTCGGTATTTTCTCTGAGATCATTGCCACGTTTAGTAGCAAGCGTCTGTTTGGTTACGCCTCCATGGTTTACGCCACTTTGGTGATCACAATCTTGTCTTACCTGGTGTGGTTGCATCACTTCTTCACCATGGGTTCAGGTGCCAGTGTCAATTCCTTCTTTGGCATCACGACCATGATTATTTCCATCCCGACTGGGGCGAAAATATTTAACTGGTTGTTCACCATGTACCGCGGCCGGATTCGCTTTGATGTGCCAATGTTGTGGTCTATCGGCTTCATGATTACCTTCACCATTGGCGGCATGACCGGCGTGTTGCTGGCTGTCCCACCGGCTGACTTTGTCTTGCACAACAGCTTGTTCTTGATTGCTCACTTCCACAATGTGATTATTGGTGGTGTGTTGTTTGGCTTGATGGCTGGTATTACCTACTGGTTCCCGAAAGCCTTCGGCTACAAACTCAATGAGTTCTGGGGTAAGTGCGCGTTCTGGTTCTGGTTTGTTGGTTTCTACTTTGCCTTCATGCCGCTGTATGTACTGGGCTTGATGGGTGTGACTCGTCGTATGAGCTACTTTGATGATCCATCGCTGCAAATCTGGTTCATCATCGCAGCCTGCGGTGCAGCCTTGATTGCCATTGGTATTGCCTGCACCTTCATTAACTTCGTTGTTAGCTTCCGTAATCGTGAGTCACTGCGTGATGTGACCGGTGACCCATGGGATGGCCGCACACTGGAATGGTCTACTGCTTCACCAGCACCGGGATACAACTTCGCCTTCACCCCTGTGGTGCACGAAATTGATGCCTGGCACGACATGAAGAAAAACAACTATGTACGCCCAGTCGATGGTTTTATCGCCATCCACATGCCTAAAAATACTTGGGCGGGTGTAGTCATCGCAGGCTTTGCAACAGCAATGGGTTTTGCCTTGATCTGGCATATGTGGGCACTGGCTGTAGTGACTTTTGTGGCAGTGATTGCGATCACTATCTTCCACACCTTTAACTACAAACGTGACTACTACATCAGTGCGGAAGAAGTTACGCGCACTGAGAACATTCGTACCAAATTGCTGAACCAACCGGCTTGAGATTGACATGACAACTACTACCTTTCCTGCGACGGGCAACGGCCCTACCAGTGCAGTTGGCAGCGTTAAAGCTGCTGACAGCACCCGGTACTATCAGACTACCGAACACCATCCTGAGAGCAGCACGCTGCTAGGCTTTTGGCTCTATTTGATGAGCGACTGCTTGATTTTTGCCGCACTTTTCGCCGTCTTTGCGGTGGTCGGCAGAAATTACGCTGGCGGCCCTTCTGGCGCCGAGTTGTTTGACTTGCCATTGGTTGCACTCAACACTTCGATGTTGTTGTTGTCTTCCATAACCTACGGCTTTGCCGTCTTGGAAATGCAACGCCGCCGCGTCAAACCGGTGCTGGCTTGGTTGGCTGTCACTGGCTTGCTCGGTTGCGCTTTTATCGGCTTAGAGATGTACGAGTTTGTGCACCTAATCCATGAAGGTGCAGTCCCGCAGCGCAGTGCATTTTTGTCTTCCTTCTTCACGCTAGTTGGCACGCACGGTCTGCACGTTTTGTTCGGCATCATTTGGCTGATCACGTTGATGGTGCAAGTTTCCAAGGGCGGACTCACCAATGAGAACCGTCGCCGCGTCATGTGCTTGTCTATGTTTTGGCACTTTTTGGACGTGATCTGGGTTGGCGTTTTCACCGTTGTCTATTTGTTGGGATCAATGTCATGAGTTCAAACACCGAACACAATTTAGCCCCCGGCGCACACGCTGCGCACGGACACGATGACGACCACGATGACCACGGTGGCGCTAGCCCAAGTACCTTCAAAGGTTATATGACCGGCTTTGTGCTGGCCGTGATCCTGACCGTGATTCCTTTTTGGCTGGTCATGAGCAACGTGTTGCAAAACACGAGCACGACTGGTCTGGTCATTTTGGGTATCGCAGCAGTTCAAATCGTGGTTCACATGATTTATTTCCTGCACATGAACACACGCTCACAAGGCGGTTGGTCGTTGTTGGCGCTAGTCTTCACCATCGTATTGGTGGTGATTATGTTGGCCGGATCGATTTGGGTGATGTATCACTTAAACACCAACATGATGCCGTCCATGAGTGACATGAAAAATATGCCATGACAACCGGCCTACGGCGCGGACTGGTGGGCTTGCTCGCACTGCTGCTGTTTTCTGGTTTCATGGGTTTAGGCGCTTGGCAGGTCAAGCGCCTGTTCTGGAAGCTCGACTTGATAGAGCGCGTTAACCTGCGTGTTAGCGCCCCTGCGGTCATCGCGCCAACCCAGATTGATGGCACTAATGACGAATACCGTCATGTGCGCGTCACTGGTCGATTTCTTACCGGCAAAGATGTGCAGGTCAAAGCGGTGACTGAAATCGGCAGTGGTTTTTGGTTAATCTCTCCCCTTCAACTCGATACCGGTGGCCTAGTTTTAGTTAACCGCGGTTTCGTTCCGCCCAGATGGACTGCACCGCAAGTCTCAACGCCAGAGGCAAGCGTTACAGTCACCGGCTTGCTGCGTTTGAGTGAGATTGGCGGTGGTTTTTTGCGCAGCAACGATCCGGCCAATCAACGCTGGTTTTCACGTGATGTTTCTGCCATCGCACTAAACCAAGGCTTAAGCCAAGTTGCGCCTTACTTCATTGACGCGCAAGTCAGCGAGCCGGTTGATAAAGCCCAACCTGTCGCTGGCTTGACAGTGGTTGCCTTTCACAACAGTCATTTAGTCTACGCTGTGACTTGGTTTGCACTGGCATTAATGGTGTTGGGCGCTGTGTTTGTGCTTGCAAGGCATAATAAAAAAAGTAACTTGTAACACCTCACTGTTCGCTTGAAATGATTGACCAATCCACCTCCGGCGCGGACCGCTCGCCCAGTCGGCTGGACGAAGCGACTGGCCGCAAAAATATGTTGCTACTAATCCAGCTACGCTGGATTGCCGTGATCGGTCAGTTAATCACCATAGAGGTGGCGTTCTACACCTTGGGTGTGATGCTACCGATACAACTGATGTTGGCGTCTTTGGGTTTTCTGTTGGCTTTTAATATCGCCAGCACGCTACGTGTTCGTATTCGCCGCGCCGTTAAAAACCGCGAAGTTTTTGTCTCTTTGCTGGTCGACGTCATGCTTCTGACGCTACAGCTTTACTTGAGCGGCGGCGCCAGCAATCCCTTTGTATTTCTCTATTTGTTGCAAGTCACGTTGGCGGCGGTATTGCTTAAACCCGCTTACACCTGGACTATTCTCGGCACCACTGCAAGTTGCTTTGTTGCCCTGGCACTGTATGCAGAGCCGCTGGGATTACGGCCCGATCATGACCACGGCATGGCCAGTTTTTACATTCAGGGCATGCTCATTTGCTTTGTGCTCAACGCGGTATTGGTGGTGACATTTATCACCCGCATTGGCCACAATCTACGCAAACGCGATGCGCGTTTGGCGGTTCTTCGTGAACGCGCCGCAGAAGAAGATCACATCGTTCGCATGGGTTTGCTCGCCAGTGGTGCGGCGCATGAATTGGGCACACCGCTGGCCACACTGGCTGTGATTTTAGGTGACTGGCGGCGTATGCCGGCCTTCACTCGAGACGCGGAGTTGCTGCAAGAAGTCAGCGAGATGCAGACGCAAGTGCTGCGCTGCAAATCTATTGTCAGCAGCATTTTGTTGTCCGCCGGCGAGGCCAGGGGCGAGTCGTCTGCTGCGACTACCTTAAGCACTTTTTTAAATCAGCTAGTGCTCGATTGGCGAGAAAGCCGACCCCGCGCAGACCTGCACTATGACAACCAGTTTGGTCATGACTTAGCGGTAGTGTCGGACTCTGCAGTCAAACAAATGATCTTCAATATGCTTGACAACGCATTTGAAGCCTCAGGCGCTTGGCTGCAATTGATCGTCATGCGTGAGGCTGAGACTTTGGTGCTCAGTTGCATTGACAACGGACCGGGTTTTGCTGCGACCACCTTGGCCCTTTTAGGCAAACCCTACAACTCTACCAAGGGCCGACCCGGTGGTGGGTTGGGACTTTTCTTAGTCTTTAACGTCGCTCGCACATTGGGCGGTGAAGTGCGAGCCAGCAATCGCCCCGAAGGCGGGGCCCGCGTCACCATACGCTTGCCACTCTCGGCCTTAACGCTTGATGAAGACGATGACAAAAAAGGACTCGCCTGATGGCCAACAGCACTAAGCCGCCTCTTGATACCGAGAATTTGTCGGCTGCACTTTTAGCGGAGACTGCGCTTCAAAAGCTACAAGAACCGCAGGAACTTCAAGAGTCAGAAGATCAGCTCGGTCGTTCGTTGTTAATCGTAGAAGATGACGCGGCATTTGCTCGCACCTTAAGTCGCTCATTTGAGCGTAGGGGCTATGTCGTTCAACATGCGACCAGTCATGAAGAAATGCTGGTTTTGCTCACGCGATTCGATCCCGACTATGCGGTCGTTGACCTTAAGTTAAACGGCGAAGCCTCTGGCCTTGCTTGTGTGCAGACTTTGCATGCACATGACCCCGACATGCTCATCGTTGTATTAACCGGTTTTGCCAGCATAGCCACCGCCGTCGAAGCCATCAAACTCGGCGCCTGTCACTACTTGGCCAAACCGTCTAATACCGACGATATTGAAATGGCGTTTACCCGCGCCAGTGGCGATGTAGAAGTGGTGCTGACGAATCGCCCCACCTCCATCAAAACGCTGGAGTGGGAGCGCATTCATGAGATATTGGCAGAAACCGGTTTTAATATTTCCGAGACCGCTCGCCGTCTCGGCATGCATCGCCGCACCTTGGCGCGCAAATTAGAAAAACAGTTTGTGAAATAAGTCGGCTAACTTATTTTTGACGGGTTAACTTTGAGTTTTTAAGCGGCTGATTCAATACATTCATTCGCGTTTATTTGTAGCTGCGGGCATCTTCAATCACCTTGCCATCATTGGCCAAGCTAGCCGGCGGCAAGAGCTGCACAGTCGCGCGTAGCTTGGTGACATCGCGCACGGCCTCGCTAATGCGCTGTGCCAGCTCTGGACTGATGTGCGTGCTTTCTACGCACAGTTCCATGCTGTCGTTAGCCATCTCTCCAGTCACTACTAGCCTAGCTTTGAGAATTTCTGGAAAACGCTTGGCAACGGCGTTGATCTGGCCTGGATGCACAAACATGCCGCGCACTTTAACCGTTTGGTCAGCGCGGCCCATCCAACCTTTGATTCGGGTGTTGCTACGCCCGCTGGGGCAATTACCCGGCAGTACCGCGGAGAGGTCGCCGGTGCCAAAACGAATCAAGGGGTAGTCTGGGTTTAGCGTCGTGACCACCAGCTCACCAACTTCTCCTGGCGCTACCGTCTCGCCAGTGCCCGGGCGCACGATTTCGACAATCACGCCTTCATCAAGCACCAAGCCTTCACGCGCTGCGGTCTCGTATGCAATCAAGCCCAAGTCGGCTGAGGCGTAGCATTGGTAAGCCTCAATGCCATGCGTTTGTAGCCAGTCGCGCAAGCTGGGCGGGAAGGCTTCGCCTGAGACTAATGCGCGCGTCACGCTGGGTAGCGCCACACCCATAGACAAGGCTTTTTCAAGAATAATTTTTAAGAAACTTGGCGTGCCAATATAGCCTGCGGGTTGCAGTTCAGCCATGGCTTGCACTTGCTGCTCGGTCTGACCAGTGCCGCCCGGAAACACCGTGCAGCCCAAGGCATGGGCACCGGTTTCCATCATGGAGCCGGCGGGTACAAAGTGATAACTAAAACTGTTGTGAATTAACTGGCCTGCTCTAAAGCCCGCTGCGTGCATGGCTCTGGCCATGCGCCAGTAATCGCGCCGAATGCCGCCGGGCTCGTAAATTGCGCCGGGGCTGGCAAATATGTGCGGCATGCTGGCGCCATAGCGCAGTGCGCTAAAGCCGCCCATGGGGTCGTTCGATGTTTGGCCTGATGTGCCGATTTGGCGCGCCGCTTGTTGGCGCTCTAGTAACTCGTGTTTGCGCGTCACCGGCAGTGTTGCCAGTGCCGCACGCGAGTCAATGCTGGCTGCATTCACGCCAGCAAGAATACTGGCAAACGCGACAGTATTTTTTTGTGCCTGTGCAATTTGTAGCGGCAATGCGCGCATCAAGTCGGCTTCGCGCTGGGCTGGGTTACGGGTTTCAAGTTCGTCAAAAAATAGTGTCATGGCTGGCGTTTAATCCGCAATTTTTCAAATGATTTTTTCTAGCGTTATTTGGGTGTGATGCAGGTTTTAAGCCAACCAGCGTTTACGGCGTTTATAGCTTTTTACGTCCTTAAAACTCTTGCGCTCGCCGCCGCCTACGCCGAGGTAAAACTCTTTGACGTCTTCATTGCTGGCTAAGTCTGCCGCTGCGCCGTCCATCACCACACGGCCACTCTCCATGATGTAGCCGTAGTCGGCGTAGCGCAGTGCCATATTGGTGTTTTGCTCAGCCAACAAAAAAGTGACTTTTTCTTTTTGATTCAAGTCTTGCACGATGTTAAAAACCTCCTCAACAATTTGCGGCGCCAAGCCCATCGATGGCTCGTCGAGTAGCACCATGCTGGGGTTGGCCATTAAGGCCCGGCCAATCGCGCACATTTGCTGCTCACCGCCAGAAGTGTAGGCAGCTTGCGAACTGCGGCGAGTTTTTAAGCGCGGAAAGTAGGCATAGACTTTTTCTAAATTAGCCGCAATTTCAGTTTTGCTGCTGCGCGTGTAAGCGCCGGTCATGAGGTTTTCTTCAATCGTTAAATGCGCAAAGCAGTGGCGTCCCTCCATCACTTGAACCACACCACGCCGCACTAACTCTGCCGGTGTGAGGTTTTCAATGCGCTCGCCGCGCAGTTCTATTGAGCCCTTGGTGACTGCGCCACGCTCGCCTTGCAACAGATTAGAAATAGCCCTTAGCGTGGTGGTTTTACCGGCGCCGTTGCCGCCCAAAATAGCCACGATTTTTCCTTCTGGTACTTGCAGCGAGACGCCCTTGAGCACGAGGATTACATGGTTGTAAATCACCTCAATGCCGCTGACGTTGAGAACAATGTTGGAGTCGCTCATGAATATTTCCGTTCGAATCGAGTTTCTTTAGCCGCTGAATAAGCCTAGCAAGCCAAACAAGCCAAACAAGCTTGCCATGCTGGCAAGCTTGTTACTGAGTGCATTAGGACTGGCAGTCCGCTGCTGTGCGACGGGTCATTTTTTTGTCGGCTAGATATTTGTCCGCGCCGGCTTTGACCATGGGTTTGAGAATTTGCTCGTCGGCGGCGATAAAGTCAGACACAAACTCCCACTTACTACCGGTCCAGGTTTGCACCCGTGCGGTGGTCGATCCCATGTGATCGGCGCAGGAAGTCGAGAGCGGTCGCATCACGCCGGCAAAGCCTAGTGCATCGAGCTTTTTCTGATCCAAGGCTAAGTTCTCCAGACCCCAGCGTACTTGCTCAGCCGTCATAACTTTGCCCTTGCCAAAGCGCTCTTGCGCACGGCGTACGGCTTCGGTTCCCAACATTTGAATAATCACACCACGGGTGTAGAGCACACTGCCGACTTCATCCTTGGGACCAGTGCCTTGGCTGGCGCCGTGCACATATTTGAGAATGTCTTGAATGACTTTTGGCTGCTGGCCTGAAGTGTTTAAGTTCAGGGCGTGATAGCCCTTTGCGCCTTCGCCCACATCTTTGACATCCGGCTCAGCACCGGCCCACCACACGCCATACATTTTCTCGCGTGGGTAGCCGGTGGCCTGCGCTTCTTTGAGCGCGGTCGAATTCATCACACCCCAGCCCCACAGCAATACGTAGTCTGGTTTGCTTTGGCGAACTTGCAACCAAGTCGATTTTTGCTCTACACCCGGTGCTGTGACTGGCAACATTTGCAGTTCAAAACCGTGCATCTTGGCGCGCTCTTGCAGCAATGGAATAGGCTCCTTGCCGAACGGTGAATCGTGATAAACCAAGGTGATTTTTTTACCTTTAAGTTTCTCCAGTCCGCCTTCTTTTTTGCCGATGTGCTGTATCAAAATATCCGCCGCTGTCCAGTAGCTGCCCATCAAAGGGAAGTTCCATTTAAAGGCTTGACCATCTTGCGAGATCGATAAACCATAGCCCAACGTGATGAGCGGAATTTTGTCGTTTGGAACTTTCTCGGTCAGTGCAAAGGTGATGCCAGTAGACTGCGGATCAAACAGCGTCACACCAGCACGGCCTTTAAGACGTTCATAGCATTCAACACCACGGTCAGTGGCGTAACCGGTTTCGCATTCTTCAAACGTCAGCTTCACACCGTTAACGCCGCCGTCTCTGGCGTTAATCATCTTGATGTAATCCTGCTTGCCGTTAGCCCATGGTATGCCGTTAGGAGCGTAAGGACCGGTGCGGTAGGACAGTAGCGGAAAGAATTGCTCTTTGGCTTGTGCGTAGGCATTGCTGGTGAGCAAGGGTGACGCAGCGGCTGTAAGAGCTGCCACGGCGAGAATCAAACTACGTATCTTCATCTTTGTCTCCTGAAATAATAAATAACTCAACGCTGAAAAAATCCCCCCGCTCAGTGCGGAAAAGGCCACAAACGCAATTTCTGTTTAGTCACTGACCAGAGCTTGGCCAGGCCGTGCGGCTCGACGATTAAAAACCAAACAATCAAGCCGCCGAAAATCATCAGCTCTGCATGCGAGACGCCGGCGGTGGAAATCTCTAGCCCAAACAAACCCGCCAACTTAGGCAATATTTGACTCAATGCAATCGGCAACAGCGTCACAAAAGCAGCACCTAAAAAGCCGCCCAAAATAGAGCCGAGGCCGCCAATGATGACCATGAACAGCAGACGAAACGAAAAATCAACCGAGAACGCGGCTGGCTCCCAAGCCCCCAAATAGACAAACCCCCAGAGTGCGCCGGCCATACCAATGATGAAAGAGCTGACCGCAAACGCGCTGAGCTTGGCGTACATAGGGCGTATGCCAATCACGGCAGCCGCTACGTCCATATCGCGTATCGCCATCCATTCACGGCCTATAGCGCCGCGCACCAGATTTTTTGCCAGCAGTGCAATCACCACCAAAATAGCTAAACACAACCAGTACTTAGAGACTGCACTTTCAATCGGCAATCCAAACACTTGCAGGTTGTTCACCGAGATAGAACCAGAGGGGGAATTGTTAGTAAACCACTTGATACGCAGAAACATCCAGTCGCTAAAGAACTGCGCGGCCAGCGTCGCCACGGCCAAGTACAAGCCCTTAACGCGCAGACTCGGTAGACCAAAGAAGATGCCAAAAACGGTCGCGCAAAGTCCACCCAAAATAAGCGCTGGCAATAGCGGCATGTTCGGGACACGCACAAAAAAGTTATACGCGCCGTAAGCACCCACGGCCATGAAAGCGCCTGAGCCCAGTGATATCTGACCGCAGTAACCGACCAAGATATTTACCCCTAAGGCGGCCAGTGAAATGATTAAAAACGGAATTAAGATGGCGCGGAAAAAATAGTCACTGGCCAGCATGGGCACGATTGCAAAAGCGATGACTAAAAAGGCGATGACTAATAGGCGGTCTTGCAAAATCGGAAAGATTTGCTGGTCTGACCGATAGCTGGTTTTGAATTGGCCGTTTTCTCTGTAAAGCATTTTTATTTTTCTCCAGGATTAAACACGGTCAATAATTTTTTCGCCAAATAGGCCTTGCGGACGAAAGAGTAAAAAACCCAGCGCCAACACATAGGCAAACCAAATTTCGATACCGCCGCCGACAAAAGGGCCGAGATAGACTTCCGAGAGTTTCTCGCCCACACCAATAATCAGGCCGCCCAAAATCGCGCCCGGCACTGACGTCAAGCCGCCCAAAATCACCACCGGCAAAGCGCGTAATGCCACGGTAGTCAGCGAGAACTGCACGCCCAATTTACTGCCCCAAATCATGCCGGCAACCAGTGCCACCACGCCGGCTACGCACCAGACGATGAACCAAATACGGTTTAACGGAATGCCGATAGACTGCGCGGCTTGGTGGTCGTCAGCGACGGCGCGCAGCGCCCGGCCGGTAGACGTTTTTTGGAAAAATATACTTAAGGTCGCGACTAATGCAGCGGCTATTACAGCGGCGATCAAATCTTCTTGGTTAATCAAAATACCGCCAGCAAAAACTTTTTCAAAAATGAAGACTGGATCTTTTGGCATGCCAATATCTATTTTGTAGATGTTGCTGCCAAACAGTGTTTGACCCAAACCTTCCAAAAAATAAGCGATGCCCAATGTGGCCATTAGCAGTGTTGCGCCTTCTTGGTTGACCAAGTGACGCAGCACCAAGCGCTCAATTAACCAAGCGACTAAAAACATCACTGCGCCGGCCATGATGAAGGCCAAAATATTCGCAAACGCTAGGCCTTGTATACCGGTCCACTGCGGTATCCATTCTGAAAACCGTGCCATGGCTAGCGCGCCAAATAACACCATGGCGCCTTGCGCGAAATTAAACACGCCAGAGGCTTTGTAGATCAGCACAAAGCCGAGTGCGACCAGCGAGTAACGCATGCCGGCCATGAGGCCGCCGAAAAGGGTTTCAAGAAAAAAAGCCATATCAGTGCTCCACGCCCAAATAGGCTTTGATGACGTCGGGATTGTTGCGAACTTCGTCTGGCGTTCCGTCGCCAATTTTTCTGCCGTAGTCCAGCACCACGACGCGGTCAGAGATGTCCATCACCACGCCCATGTCGTGTTCAATTAAAACCACTGTGGTGCCAAACTCATCGTTCACGTCCAGCACAAATCGGCACATGTCTTGTTTTTCTTCCACGTTCATGCCGGCCATGGGCTCGTCTAGTAGTAGCACTTGTGGTTCCATCGCCAGTGCGCGGCCTAGGTCTACACGTTTTTGTAAACCATAGGGGAGCTGACCAACTGGCGTTTTTCTAAAGGCTTGAATCTCAAGAAAATCGATGATTTTTTCAACTGCTTCGCGGTGCCGAATTTCTTCTTTTTCTGCCGGCCCTATGCGCAGCGCTTGCAGCAGCAAATTACTTTTAATTTTGAGATTGCGACCCGACATGATGTTGTCCAGCACGCTCATGCCTTTGAACAACGCTAGGTTTTGAAAAGTACGCGCCACGCCCATCACCGCAACTTGGTGACTGTTCATGTGTTTAAAGGTCTGGCCTCTGAACGCAATCGAGCCCTGCTGCGGCAGATAGACTCCGTTGATGCAGTTAAGCATGGAACTTTTACCCGCACCGTTGGGGCCAATGATGGCGCGTATCTCATGCTCTTTGACGTTGAAAGAAATGTCTGAGAGTGCTTTAACACCGCCAAAACTTAAGGAAATATTTTTCACGTCAAGAATGACGTCGCCAATTTCTTTGCTCATGCTGCTGCTTTCACGGGTGCAAGTATTGCGCTGTCGCCCATTTTGAGTGTGGCGCTGACGCTGCCGCTGCGGCCATCTTCAAACTTGACGACGGTTTCTATAAATTGTTCTTTGCGGCCCGCGTAGAGCGCATCGACCAGTGGCTGATATTTCTCGGCAATAAAGCCGCGCCTGACTTTGTTGGTGCGTGTCAGCTCACCATCGTCGGCATCTAGCTCTTTGTGCAAAATCAAAAAGCGACTGACTTGCGAGCCGGCCAGCAAACTGTCAACACTGAGGTCTGCATTGACTTTTTCAATGCATTCTTGAATCAAGGTGTAGACCTCGGGTTTTTGTGCCAAATCGGTATAACCCGCGTAGGTCAGATTGCGCCGTTCAGCCCAGTTACCGACAGCATCAAAATCGATGTTAATCATGACGCAAACTTTTTCACGCCCGTCCCCATAGGCTACGACTTCTTTGATGAAGGCAAAAAATTTCAGTTTGTTTTCGACATATTTTGGCGCGAACATAGCACCGTTATTGACGCCGCCTTTGATGCGACCTACGTCTTTGACACGGTCAATAATTTTCAAGTGGCCATGGGTGTCAATAAAGCCAGCATCGCTGGTGTGATACCAACCGTCAGCGCTGAGAACTTCTGCGGTTGCTTCTTGATTTTTGTAATACTCTTTAAATAAACCCGGCGACTTCACAAGTATTTCACCGTTTTCTGCCAGCTTAATTTCAACGCCATTGATAGGCACGCCTACCGTGTCAGCACGCGCTTGGTTGTCGGGTTGCAAGCAGACAAATACGGCGGTTTCTGTAGAGCCATAAAGCTGCTTGAGATTAATACCAATCGAGCGGTAAAAGGTAAACAAGTCCGGGCCAATCGCTTCACCCGCGGTATAGGCTACGCGCACTCGAGAAAAACCCAGCGTGTTGCGCAGCGGGCCATAAATCAACACATTGCCAAGGTTGTAGAGCAGCGCATCCAGCATGCCCACCGATTTTTTATCCATCAGCGCAGGGCCGACTTTTTTGGCCACGTCTAAAAAGTAATTGAACATGCCGCGCTTGATACGGCCTGCGTCTTCCATACGAATCATCACTGTGGTGAGCAAGCTCTCAAACACACGTGGGGGGGCAAAATAATAAGTCGGCCCGATTTCTTTCAGGTCAATCATCACGGTCGCAGCGCTTTCTGGGCAGTTCACCACATAGCCGCAAGTGAGCCACTGCGCGTAGCTAAAAATATTCTGGCCAATCCAAGCGGGTGGCAGGTAGGCCAGCACTTCTTCTTGTGCGCTGAGCTTGTCGAAATCAGCACCGGCTTGGGCTCTGTTCACCATGGAGTTGTAGGTGTGCACCACGCCTTTGGGTGTACCTGTCGTGCCAGAGGTGAAAAACATGGCTGCTACATCTTCTGCATGGCCTTGATTGATTTCGCCTGCCAGCCATTGGCTGTTTTGTTGGATAAACGCGCGGCCGGTTTCCATCAGTTGTTCGAGTGAGCCTAGGCCGGATTCTTCGTAGTGGCGCAGGCCGCGTGGGTCATCAAAAACAATCGTCGCTAAGGCCGGGCAGCTGCTGCGAATTTCCAACATTTTGTCGACTTGCTCTTGGTCTTCCACCACCGCAAAACGCACTTCTGCATTGTTGATGGGAAAGATGCATTCAGCGGCAACTGCATCTTGATACAGCGCAACTGGAATTGCGCCCAGCGCCTGCGCTGCCAGCATGGTGGCGTAAAGCCGTGGGCGGTTTGCGCCAATGATGACCATGTGCTCGCCGCGTTTGAGGCCCGCTAAATGCAGACCGCCAGCAATCTGCCCCGTGATTGCGGCCATGTCGGCCCAGCTATGGGTTTGCCATATGCCGTATTCCTTCTCGCGCATGGCGGGCGCTGCGGGGCGCTGCTGGGCATGCTGCATGAGCAGGCGGGGAAAGGTGGTCTGCATTCTTGCTGGGTCTTTCTTTGTTTTACGCATTCAAAGCTGTAGCCGAGGTAACAGGCTTTGTATCTATTTGTGCATCATGTTTAGATGTTATGCAGAAGTTTGACGCTCGCTTGTCGTTCCGACGACAATTCAAGGGTCATTACTCCCCCGGACTTTCCCCTAGTCCGTCCTTTTGCCGCTGTTCAGACTTAAAAGGTTGATATGGCTCCAGATAAATCGATGCACTCACGCAGCCGCGCACCCAATGCGCAGGAGCTGGCCAATATTCACTGGCTGGAGGTTTTGTCGCCGGCCGATCGTGAGCGTGCTATTGCAGCCCTGCTAGTGGTCGATGCCTATGCCGGGGATTATTTGTGCCGCGTGGGCAGGCCAGTGACTTACTGGTTTGGTGTGGTCGAGGGCTTGCTCAAAATGAGTACTGACGACGCGCATGGCAAGACCATGACTTTTCAAGGCTTGCCGCCCGGCGGCTGGTTTGGTGAGGGCACGGTGCTAAAGCGCGAACCCTATCGCTACAACATTCAAGCTTTGCGTAAAACTTTGGTGGCCGGTCTGCCGGTGGATACTTTTCACTGGTTGCTCGATCATTCGATTGGCTTTAACCGCTTCATCATGTCTCAACTCAATGAACGGCTAGGTCAGTTCATTGCGGCGCGCGAGCTTGATCGTATGAACAACCCCGATGCCCGGGTTGCACGCTCATTGGCTAACTTGTCGGACCCGGTGTTGTTTCCCGTGCTCTACCCCGGGCTGGGCGCGATTTTGCGCATCACTCAGCAAGAGTTGGCTTATCTGGTGGGTCTGTCTCGCCAACGCGTGAATACGGCTTTGGTTGCGCTGCAAACGCGCGGTGTTATTCGGATTGAATATGGCGGCTTGCGGGTGCTCGATTTGGCGGCGCTAAAAGCTGGGGTTTGATTTTTCCAGTCCAGCTTTGATGGCAAAAAAAGGCTAATTTATTGCTGGTTTTGCTTGACCTTCTGCTCTTATGATTTGAGCCTCTTGTGTCTCACTGTCGCCACTTAATAAGTCTTTAAACTGCGCTGCTCGACACTGCTCGACACTACTCGACACTGCTTGGGAATGTTTGGCACTGCTGGCACTGCTTGGCAATGTCTGGCAATGTCTGGCTTGAGAGCCCGCTGCAACAATCTTCATTTGTATTGGAAACTTTTGTTCACCGTTTCTTACTCGCGTACTAGCGCATGACTCACGCCGTTTCCCGTCTCCGAGACGCCCGCCTAGCGCGCAGCGAAAAACCCTTTCTAGCCCGCGGCTCACGCGCCCAGCGTTGTCCCGGATGCCGCGTGCCTGTAAGCCACTGCTTGTGTGCGCTGCGACCGCAAGTGACCACCGGTGCGGGTGTCTGCTTAATCATGGGCGATATTGAAGCGCTAAAACCCACCAACACCGGCTGGTTAATCGCCGATGTAGTGGCCGACACATTTGCCTTTGGTTGGGCCCGCACGCAAGTTGATCCCGGTTTGCTGGCCTTGCTGGCCGATCCGCAATGGGCTGCTTGTGTGGTTTTCCCCGCCGAGTATGTGGCTGCCGAACGCCTCATCACTGAGATCAAACCTGTGACCGGAAAACGGCCACTTTTCATACTGCTAGACGGCACCTGGCAAGAGGCGCGCAAGATGTTTAGGAAAAGCCCTTATCTCGACAAGTTGCCGGTGCTGAGTTTGCAGCCCGAGCAGTTATCGCGTTACCGTCTGCGCCGCGCCCAGCGTGAAACCCATTTGTGCACCTCTGAAGTGGCCGCCCTGTGTATGGATTTAGCCGGCGAGTCGCACGCAGCCCGCACGCTAGAGGCCTATCTTGATGTGTTCACTGATCATTATCTGAAGGCGAAGAAATTTGAACCGATGAATCCACTCGACGATGCGCACCGGCGCTTGCGTGAGTTATCTGCTCCGCATGACTGATATTTTTGGTTGGTAGCCGTCATCAATTGGCTTGAGTAGCGCTTAGTGCAGAACTATTGGCTTGGTTTTTTTGGTGCTGCTTGCGCTGTTTGGTAGCGCTTGAAAAGATGCGTCACCTCTTGCAAAACGTTCTTTACGGCGTCGACGATATCGTCGATCTGACCTTGAGTGACATCCATATCATCGCCGTCATATTCCGCACGATTTCTGGTGTTGTCTGAATTCGATAAGGTTTTCTTTGCCGCTGCCGCAGCGGGAAGTAGCGTGTCTAAAAGCTGGTAGAGAATTTGCCTATGCCCTTTTCCTGATGTTGGGCGAAAGCCTTGCATCTTGATGGCCGCCATTAACAAGGCGTGTCCCGCTGAGTTGGCCACAGAAAAACGCGTCTCGGGGGAGTTCTGAACTTTTTGTGCATCTGTTAGCCATGCGTTGGCGGTTTCAATATGCCGCTTTATTTCCGCAGTAGCCGCCGCATGCCTGGCCAGTAGCCTGGTTTTTTCATAGCCTTCCAACTGACTTACCAAACGCATCGTCGTCTCCGATCAAAAATATTTTTTTTGATGCCATTAATTTGGCGACAAAGTGGTTTTCACTTTCCACCTTTTTGCGTAATTCCTCTACAGAGTAAACGATTGGGTTAACTGACCTAGCGACGGACTCTTCTATTGACGCCATCGCTAAATTCACTTCCCGATTCAGGGCGCTACCAACGACGCAAACATCGACATCGCTATCTCCACGCTCATCTCCTCGCGCGAGTGAACCAAAAATGAAAGCAAATTGCACTCCACTGATGCTTGCCAGCGCGTCTTTGACAAGCTCTGCAAGTCCAGCAGTTTTTTTGGCGATCATTCTCAGTTCATCAAAAATAGGACAGTCGGGATTTGCCTTGATGCGCCTGCGATTACCATCTTTTTCGTCAAGAATTAGCCCCGCTTCGGATAGAACTTTGACTTCTTTGCTGATCATCGTGGGCGACGTGCCCGATGCTCTAGCCAGCCCGCGCAGATGCCAACTCACTTCGGGATGGGCGAACAGCGTGGTGATAAGGGTTTTTTTAGTTTTCCCAAATAAGGCGTCAAGCAAGGATTTTCGCGGTGTTGATAAGGGTTCAGTCATGGATAAAATGTATCTTATTGGTGTTTGATTGTAAATAAATACGATACGTTTTTGAATTTGGCAAAGCAAACTGTAGCACCGGCGGAGTTAGGCTTCTACGTATGCCTCGGTGACATAAAAGGACTGTTGCTGCGCTGAGCCATAAAATGGCACGAATCTTCTCGCCTTCGTTACGTCCGAAATGCTCTAAATGCCCGATAAAAAAACTCCCCCCCTAAACACGCCGCTCACTACAGCCGTGCGTATACGCGCCGCAGTGCCTAATCCGGCTGTCCCGGCTGAGACTGTGCGCCTGAACAAACGCATGGCTGAACTCGGTCTGTGTTCGCGCCGCGAGGCGGATGACTGGATTGCGCGTGGTTGGGTTCGCGTCAATGGCGCACCGGCCGTGATGGGCCAGCCGGTCGCATACGACGCGCGAATTCAAATTGACCGCGAGGCTGAGCAGCAGCAGCGCCAGCAAGTGACTATTTTGATCAACAAACCTGTTGGCTACGTCAGCGGTCAGGCCGAGGACGGGCATGAGCCAGCAGTCGCGTTGGTGCAGCCACAAAACCGCTGGAGCGAATGCAATTCGCGTATGCGCTGGGGCTTTGAGCAGCTGCGCGGCTTGGCGCCAGCTGGCCGGTTGGATATCGATTCGATTGGTCTTTTGGTGTTGACTCAAGATGGCCGAGTGGCGCGCCAATTGATTGGTGAAGACTCGGAGATGGAAAAAGAGTATTTGGTGCGCGTGAGTTATGGCGCGGAAAACATCAATGTGGAATCAGTTTTTCCGCCCGATCAACTGGCTTTGCTGTGCCACGGCTTGAGCCTGGATGGCAAGGCTTTGCGTTCGGCACAAGTGTCTTGGCAAAACCCTGAGCAGCTGCGCTTTGTGCTCAGAGAAGGCAAAAAGCGCCAGATTCGCCGCATGTGTGAACAGGTCGGGCTATTTGTGACGGGTCTTAAACGGGTACGTATTGGGCGTGTGAATTTAGGCCATTTACCGGTCGGTCAATGGCGTTATCTGGCGCCGCACGAAGGGTTTTAAAGGCTAGACGTTCAGGGGCTGGTCAAACTCAGGTTAACCGGCCACTGCATGCTGCGCTCACCTTGAGTTTTATCGTGACCGGTCAAGCTTTCTTGCCAACTGAAACGATGTTGTAGCGTCAGCGCATAACGCCCCGGCTTACGTGCACACAGCCGATAGCCTGCTGGCGTACTGTCGAGCCAAGCACCAGTGCTGCCACTCGCGCTAATGATTTGCAGCTGCCAATCCGCAGTATTTCCCCACATCAAACCGAGCTCAGCGCAAAAGCCATTGCGCATGCTAGAGACCAACAGAAGACGCTGCTCGGAGGTTGCATCGTCGCCTACTACTAGTTGCTCGGGGTGATGGTTCTCCAACAGCCGTAACACGCTGGGAATGTGGATAGTAAAAGTCAGTGCTGCACTGGCTGCTTTGTCTTTCGCAGCAAAAGATTCATTGGCTTGCGCAGCTGAAGTGTCGGTCAAGGCCAGCAGCCAGAGTAGGCTGATGCTCAGCGTTTTAGACGCTATGCCGTGGTGGTGAATTAGGAACTTTTGCATACTAGTCCATGCTTTGCGCTGGTTTAATTATTTTGAATTGCTTGATTCACATGTTACTCATCATTTGTATGAGTGCCTGTTTAAGCCTAAATTTAGACAAATAATTTATGAGCAAGCTGAGCAAGCTGAGCAAGCTGAGCAAGCTGAGCAAGCTGAGCAAGCTGAGCAAGCTGAGCAAGCTGAGCAAGCGAAACTTTGCAAGCGATGTAAATGTCGCAAGCGATATAAACGCTGCAAATGCTGCTAACCGCACATGTTGTGCAATTAGTTTTAGAAAATTGACTAAAAAAATAGCTCTAAAAAAGTGCCTAAGCCTTCAAAGTTCAAAGTTCAAAGTTCAAAGTTCAAAGTTCAAAGTTCAAAGTCTGAAGTCTGAAGTCTGAAGTCTGAAGTCTGAAGTCCGAAGTCCGAAGTCCGAAGTCCGAAGTCCGAAGTCCGAAGTCCGAAGCAAAAAGCAAAAAGCAAAAAGCCAAAAGCCAAAAGCCAAAAGTTCAAAGCTAAAAATCAAAAATCAAAAATCAAAAATCAAAAATCAAAAATCAAAAATCAAAAATCAAAAATCAAGAATCAAGAATCAAGAATCAAGAATCAAGAATCAAGAATCAAGAATCAAAACAAAACAAAACAAAACAAAACAAAAACAAAAACAAAAACAAAAATCCAGATCCGGGTGTTTAAATCAACACCAACTTTGAAACGCTCTAACGCTCTAACGCTTAAAAATCAAAGCAGTTAAAAGACTTATTTATCGCGTTGCACCGCGAAATTCTGAATACTGGCTTCGCGCACATGGATGTTGACCTTTATTGCGCTACGCTGTAGCGGACTCCAAGGTAAGGGTAGATTGTCGGAAGAAATCTCCACCAGATGCTGGCCTTCTACTACCGCTTGGAATTCATAACGTCCTTGACTATCTGTACGAGTGACATAACGTCTGTCGAGAATGACGGTGATGTTGGGCACTCCGCCTTCTGATACTTCTCGTCGGTCATTCCCATCGGCATCATAAAATACCACACCACTTAAGCTGCCCGCAGCGCTACCGGGTGCACCACCTAGCGGCGCGTAGGTTTTGCCGGCGTGCTCCTCAAAGCGCAGCAGTAGTTGTAGGCTGCGCATGGCGGGTAGCTGTGTTGGGGCTGGCAAACTGGCCGCGGTGAGTGCTGACAGAACTTGTTGCTGCTGTAGTTGCCTTCCTCGCGACTCGGTATAGCGTAGCGACAGCGACCAGCCGCCAGTGGACTGCCAGCGCAGGCCTAGGTCGGCGTTAAGCGCTTCGCTGCTGTTGCTGCGCCGCTCACCACGCAGTGCTGCGTCCAGCGACCATTGCGAGGTGCTCGGCAACGAGGCTTGCAGACCCCAGATCAGACTTTTGCCGCTGTTCGCGCCACCGCTAAGCGTTTCCCAAGCCAGCGTGGTGTTTAGGCTGGCGGGAGCAGCGGTGGCCCAGCTGTGGTCTACGCCTAAGCGTTTACTAGTCACTTCGCCAGAGCGGGTCAGGTCGGCGCGCAGCTGGGTTTGGCCCCAGTGGTTGCTGCGGTCCCAGTTCAGCGCCAAGGCTTGACCGGTCCCATTTAAGGCACGTAAATTGAGATTGGCTCCGACGCTGCTGCGGCTGTCTATTCGGTAGCGCCCGTTTAGATTGAAAAAGGCACTGCGTCCGTCAGACTCGGCGCTGGTGTGGCTGATGCGATCACTCAGTTCTGTGGAAAAACCGTATTGCCACTGGCGTGTGCTGCTGTCGGCTTGCCAATATATGCCTTGGATATCGTTAGCCAGTGGCATGCTGCCCCAACGCAGATTGGGCTCAAAGCGAAACCCGCCCGCACTGTTTCGCCAGCGCTCGCTGCGCCAGTTGGCGTCTGCCCACAGTCCTAAAGCGCGGTGGTTATTGCCTTTATTGTTGCTGCCACTGCCACTGCCACTACCACTACCACTACCACTACTAATGTCAGTGCTTTGCAGCAAGTTCCCTTGCAGCCGCAGCCCGCCTCTTCGCTCTGCGGGTGCTGGGTTGCCGGGTCTTAACTCTGTGGCCCACGGCGCTTTGCCTTCCCAGGATTGGGCTAGCCAGATGGCGCGCGTGTCCATGTGTGCGCCGTCGCTGTCCGTCAAACGCTGGCCCTCAATGATCTGTAGCGCAGCATGACTACGGCCGCTGGACAGATCCGACGGGAGTTTGATTTGCGCGCCCAGCGTGCTGAGCTGGCCGGAGGAGGTGTTAAAGCTGGTCAGGCCTAGTCCGTTGAACAGGCCGGTCTTTCCCGTTGCGGCTTGAATTTCCAAGTCTGCGCCGCTATACCCCTGACTACTGATTCCGTGGATGGGACTAGACGGGAGTGAGATTCTGCCAGTCCCGCGGGCTAATGATGTTAATCCGGTGTTGATATCGCCAGCGCTGTAATTGGCGCGCCAGCCGCCGCCTAGCGGCATGCCGCGCTGGTCAATTCGCCAGCTGCTGCTGCGGTACTGGTAGGTTTGACTCAGGCTGCTACTTTGCTGACGACTTAGATTGGCGATCAGCGACAGCGCACCGTAGTCTGGGGTGTCGATAAAGCCGCCTAAGCTGAGGGCTTGAAATGTGCGGCGGCTCAGAACTTTTTCTGACAGCAGCGAGTAGTCCGCATGCCAGCTGCGCGACCAGCCTGCGCTGTTGAAATCGTCCTCTTCGGCGTTGAGTTCAGACGCTGATTGCAGGCTTTCTATGAGCTTGTCCACATAGGGCTGTTTTGCCGAAGACGCAGGTGCTGCTGGTGTTGTGGGATTGACGACTGAATTTTCAGCACTCAACGCTGACTGAGCCAGCGCTATGCCTTGTAGGTTGAAGCTTAGCGCTGCAATGGCTAGCCAGCCGGGCTGATCATGCATGAGTCGCGGCATGAGGCCAGCCTAAGGCGCGGGTGCAGAAAAGAGTTGATCTATTGACTGGTTCTTGTTTTGGCCCCACTCTAGCTGTCCGCTGATACGGATCGGAAACTTCACCGCTACTGCCGTATCGTTTTCGGTCTCACGTACTGCACTCAATGGAATAGAGCTAGTTTGGCCGGGCAAAATTGGCTGGTTGCTGGGGCTTAGTTCTAGCGCTGTCTGGCTGGCGTCCACACCTTTTAAAAAGCCTTGCAGTCGGCCATGTGCCAAGCCGCTGTTGTGCACTTCAAGAACAGGTGTCTCGATACCATTGACTTTGCTGACGCGGGCGCCGACCAGACTCAGCGCGGGCTCTGCATTGCCGACGGCCACATAAACGATCACACCCATGCGGGCAGCAAATGGAATCGGCGGGCCATTGCTGAGCGGATTTAACAGCTCTTGTCCTTCCAGCATGATGGCAAAGCGGCACTCGCCGGGAGGTGCAGACTCTGGCACCTGAATTTCAAAACGCATACGGTAAGGCCGGCCGGCAGAAACCTTGAGTTCGCGTCGCTCTAATGCGACCCAGGGCCGGCAGCTTTGTGGTTGCAAATCGTCTTGAAAAAGCACCGATGTATTCGCCTCTAGTGACCAGTCTGCGGTGCGTAACGCGAGGTTTGCGGGGTCGCTGGATGCATTGGTAATTTCTATGATTTGGCGACTGCGCTCGCCGGGTTTTAGCGCCAGCTCAAAGCGTGCTGGCGAGATCGCGAGCGCGAATTCACCGGCTTGCGCAGGCGTGTTCACACTCAAAGCAAGGAATGCGCTGGCGGCAGACAGACTGATGCGGATGACGACGGCGAAAAGACGCCCAAGTAATCGGTTATGCAAGCAATTCATGGGGTTTCTATCTCAAAATAAAACGCTAATGTTTGTGTTGGCTGTAGCTTTCGGCCATCGGCTTTGAGCGTCAGAACAATGCTTTCTTCTAGTTGCTTGCTACGCACTACCGAATTGAAAACTAGGGCGCGGCCGCCAGAGCGCAGCTCGCCCGCAAGTAAACGGCCCTGGGTGGTCCAGCTAGCTTGTATTGGCTCGTGCGTGGATTGTGGAAGCGCTATGAAGAGGCGTACCGGGCGGTTCAACCATGGACTTAAATCGAGTCGGATGGCGACTTGCAAACTGCCTTGCACTGAGTGGTCATGACTGCGATCAGGTACGACCTGACTCCAACGCAAGGGCAGCACGGATTGGCTGACCAGACTGCCGCTGTCGTCAACCTTGACGGCGGTGGCACCAGCACTTTTGAGTAAGCTAAGTACCAATAATGCAAGGCCCAGACTAAAGCTGATGTAAGTTTTTTTTGGCATGCTCAAGGCGCGGTTAGGCTGTAGGTGACTTGGCCGGTATAGGTGCCTGGCGGCAGTATCTGGCTATTGGCGTATCTAAACTGCATACAGCTTTCAAACCAAACGTTGGGCGGCGAGATGCGCAGAACTTGTGACCCACTGGTGCTGAAGGTGCCGTTTGGCACGGTTGGATTATTTGCGACGTCCCCAAGACCACTGGTGAGCCAAGAGATGGTGTTGATAGGAATACGCTCGCCAGCCGGGTTAAAAAGTGCAGTGGGTGCACTAATCGTCAAACTGGCTTGACTACCCGTTGTGTTGGGCGTGCGGTAAAAGCCGCCTATATAAACTTGTGCTGGAATACTGCAATAGTTGGGATAACCGTCAATCGGACTGGTACTGACAAGGCTGTCAGTGGTCATGGCAAGAGGGCCTAGCCCCAAGCGCGCCGCTGGCACAGCCAAACTCACTGTGTTGACAGTGCTGTTTCGGGCGCTGCCGCTATTGATTGCGGTTAAGTTCAATTGACCTACGCCATCGCCTACTTGCAGGTATAGGCCTGATGGGGGCGCGCTGATCTGAATCGTAAAGGCATGGCTGCAAGGACTTGCTAGCGGCCATGCCATTAGCAGCAACAGCTGTAAAAATAGCCGCAACTGTGCCGGCACAATCAAACCCTGGGCGGCATTAAGTGCGAGTCTTAAGCTGGTCTTGGGTGTGAGTGTTTTGTGCATCTGCATCTTCATTTACGTGCGTCTGGCTTGGGTATTCGGTATCGAAGGCCCAGGCGTTAGTCAGTGTTTTGCTGACTGCGCCGGGCGGCTAGCTTAAAGCTGGGTTGCGGTGTATAAAATTTGACCGTTTTTCGCAGTCGTTCCGCCGTAGTTACCGGCTGCGACGGGTGTGGTGTTGAGGTAGCTGTAAGTCCATTTGCCTTCAATCCGCACAACCTTATTGGTGGCGCTGAGCGTGGTCGGCACCGCGCTAGTGCCGCCGCCGACCGCGCTAGTGTTGAATGCTGGATGGCTAATGGCTTGATTGGTATAGCCCGGCGTTGTCGCCGCTAGCGCGTCACTGACAACCCCAATCTCGCTCCAAGGAATGATGTTGCCGCCTACCGCGTTGCTTAATGCGCCGGTGGTATCAGATGTCAGCTTGATGTCGCCCCCATTGCCGTAGACGCGAACCGTGACAGCGCCAGCGCTCAGATCGCCGCCTACGCCGGCTACCGGCGTGCCATCGCCAATCTTGTCGGCAGGAACCGTAAATGTCAGGTTGTCAACCGTGGCGTCTGTCACGGTATTGCTGGAGCTAGTGCCAACGCGTAAAAACAAAACCTGTGGGATGACGATAGAGAAATTTAGCTTTGCTGTGGCGGTACTGTTGGTAGTTGATGCCGAGTTAAATGTCGACTCTGCGTGTACCAGCATGGGTCCAGCAAATGTTGCTGCGATGGCGCTAGCAAGTACGATTTTTTTTAGGGTCTGCATAGTGTTTCCTAGAATATTTGTGTTGAATGGAGGCTTCTTGCAACCGGCGATACTGTAGCTACCCGCCGTTAAAAACGGACTGCCCTTGAATTCCACGATTGCTTACAAAGATGAAGTGCTGCCAAGCCTTTTGATTGCCCTCGTGAGTTGTGGAGAACAAATCTTCACTTCAATTTGCAAGGGCACATTTTTTTACAAATAGATCCAAAAATCAACACTAGTACAGTAGAACTAAAGTTAAAAAAGCTTCCGTTAAACCTATAACTTTTCAAAAAATTCAAGATGAGTACACAAAAACAAACCCTTTCCTTTCAAGCTGAAGTCGCCCAACTGCTCAAGCTAGTCACGCATTCGCTTTATTCCAATCCTGAGATTTTTCTTCGTGAACTGGTCTCTAACGCCTCAGATGCTTGCGACAAGTTGCGCTTTGAGGCGCTCGATGCGCCCGGTCTTTACGAGAGTGATGCCGAATTGCGCGTTCGGGTGAGTTTTGACAAGGCTGCCGCCACGCTAACCATTAGCGACAACGGCATAGGCCTGTCGCAGCAAGAAGCCATAGACAACTTAGGCACCATCGCCAAAAGCGGTACGCGTGATTTCATGGCCAAGCTGTCAGGCGACCAGAAAAACGATGCACAGTTGATCGGCCAGTTTGGTGTCGGTTTTTACTCCGGCTTTATCGTCGCTGACCGCATCGTGGTCGAGAGCCGCCGCGCCGGTCTGCCCACCGACCAAGGTGTGCGCTGGAGTAGCGAAGGCACGGGCGAATTCGAAGTTGCGGATATCGAACGCGATCAGCGCGGCACTAGCATCACGCTGCATCTGAAAGAAGAAGCGCAGGATTACCTCAACGCTTGGAAGCTCAAAAGCGTCATCAACAAATATTCTGACCATATTTCCCTGCCGATAGAAATGTCTAAAGAGGAGTGGAAAGAAGGCGAGAACGATCAGCCCGGCGAGATGGTCGAGACCGGCGAATGGGAAACCGTCAACCAAGCCGCCGCGCTCTGGACAAGGGCCCGCAAAGACATCACCGAAGAGCAGTACAACGAGTTTTACAAACAAATCAGCTATGACAGCGAGCCGCCACTGGCGAGCACCCACAACCGAGTCGAAGGCGCGACGGAATACACCCAGTTGTTATTTATTCCAGCCAAAGCGCCAATGGACATGTTTAACCGCGACAAAGCCGCAGGCGTCAAGCTCTACGTCAAGCGCGTTTTCATCATGGACGATGCCCAAGCCTTGATGCCAACGTATTTGCGCTTCGTCAAAGGCGTGGTGGATTCCTCCGATTTGCCGCTCAATGTCTCGCGTGAATTGCTGCAAGAAAGCCGTGCGGTTAAGGCCATACGCGAGGGTTGCACCAAGCGTGTGTTGTCCATGATTGAAGATATGGCCAACAACCAGAGTGAAAAATTCAGCGACTTTTACGCCGAGTTCGGCGCCGTACTCAAAGAAGGCTTGGGAGAAGACAACGCCAACCGTGAACGCCTAGCCAAGTTGCTGCGCTTTGCCTCAAGCACCAGTGACACGGTGAGTGTGAGCTTTGCCGATTACAAAGCGCGCATGAAAGAAGGTCAGGACGCGATTTACTACATCACTGCCGACACCTTGGCGGGTGCAAAAAATAGCCCGCAGTTAGAAATTTTCCGCAAAAAAGGCATTGAAGTTTTGCTCATGACAGACCGCGTGGACGAGTGGGCACTGAACTTCTTAAACGAGTTCGACGGCACACCGCTGCAATCCGTCGCCAAGGGCGCGGTTGACTTGGGCAAGCTGCAAGACGAAGACGAGAAAAAAGCGGCCGAAGAGGCGCAAATTGAATTTAAACCCACGCTAGATAGACTCAAAGAAGCCTTGAAAGACAAAGCCCAAGACGTGCGCGCCACCACGCGTTTGGTGGATTCGCCGGCTTGCTTGGTTGTGCAAGACGATGGTATGTCGACTCAGTTGGCGCGCATGCTCAAGCAAGCCGGTCAGCCCGTGCCTGAGGTCAAGCCGATTTTGGAAATCAATGCTGAACATGCTTTGGTTAAAAAGCTGGCGCAAAGCAGTAATTTTGACGATTTAGCCCACATTTTGTTTGATCAAGCCTTGCTAGCAGAAGGCGGTTTGCCAGATGACCCTGCAGCCTATGTACGGCGCGTAAACCAGTTGCTTGAAAAGGCGTAAAGCGTGAATCTCACAGACTGTAAAAGGTCTGTGAGCGCTGAGTTTTTCAAATCATTTTTAGATTAGGTGCGAAGCCCTAGACAGCGCTGCACAACGCTAAGGCAAGGCGAAGCAACAGAGGTGAATAATTTGGAAATGAAACAAACAGTCCTTGCGTTAAAGGGCTGTTTTTTTGCTAATTTTCAGCGGCTTACTCTTTCAGTCGCGGCATCTCCAGCGTCACTAATGCGGGCCCGTTTGTCGTTGCTGAGAGAATCACTTGGCGGCCATTAGTAGACTGCAGCATCACGCCGTCTTCAAGCTGGCTGCCAATGCGGTAAGGGCGGGCCGGTTTGCCGTCGACTGCGATTAATGCCGCGCCACCATTGGGTGCGCCGGCCACCACACCTTGCAGTGAAAAGCGGCTGGCCAGACTCACCTGAGGCGTTGCTTGTAATGCTTGCGCTGGATTGGCGCCTAATATGTTCGCCAATGCCAGTGGGTCGAATTTGACTTGAGTAACTTCCGCTTTGAGTGGGGCGACGCTGGTATTTGCGGATAAGCGCAGTCCCCAAAAGCCCAAGCTGCTAGCGGCCAAGGCCCAGACCACAAAAGTTGTCAGCCTAATCGTCCATTTATTTTGTGAAATTATTGTCACCATACGCAGATTATGATGGATGGCTAAAGCCTAAGGATTACGCAGCCAATGACTGATTTTAAAAATTTTGCGCGACGCAAGTTGCAGCCCGGCTTTACGCTCGTAGAGTTAATGGTGGTGCTAGTCATCATTGGTGTGCTGGCCGCGCTAATTGTGCCCAGCGTGCTGGACCGTGCCGAAGATGCGCGCGTAATGGCAGCGCGTACAGATGTGAATAACCTCAATCTAGCGCTCAAGCTCTACAAACTCGATAACCAGCGCATGCCGACCTCAGAGCAGGGTTTGCAGGCCTTACGGGCCAAACCTAACGTTGAACCGATTCCGAATAATTGGAAATCCTATCTTGATAAGTTGCCCAATGATCCTTGGGGGCGGCCTTACATTTACCTCAATCCAGGTATTAATGGTGAAGTCGATGTGATGTCGTTTGGGGCTGATGGTAAGCCGGGTGGTGAGGGTAAAAATGCCGATATAGGCAGTTGGCAGTAGTGTTTGCCCCCACGCTCGCGCACTGCGTGTCGCTTGCTGCCCCCCGAGGGGGCGCGTTCCGCCTTGGGGCGGCCCGGCGGCGGAACGTTGCCCCCATGCTCGCGCACTGCGTGTCGCTTGCTTCCCCACTAGGGGGCGTGTCCTGCCTTGGGGCGGCCCGGCGGCAGGACGTTGCCCCCACGCTCGCGCACTGCGTGTCGCTTGCTGCCCCAATAGGGGGTGTGTTCCGCCTTGGGGCGGCCCGGCGGCGGAACGTTGCCCCCACGTTAGCGAACTGCGTATCGCTGACTGTTCCCACTTTCGCTCGCGGTATGTCTCGGGCTGTTTCACGCGGTTTTACGTTGCTTGAGTTGCTGGTGGTTATTGCCATCATGGCCTTGGCGACGGCTGGCGTTAGCTTGGCGATGCGGGATAGTTCGCAGACTGCGCTTGAGCGTGATGCCCAGCGTCTGGCGGTGTTGTTTGAGTCGGCTAGAGCGCAGTCGCGTGCCAGTGGGGTAGCGGTGGTCTGGCATTCCACTGAGCAGGGATTTCAGTTTGAAGGTTTGCCCGGCAATGCGCTGCCCACGGCTTGGCTGACCAGCGGTACTACTGCGCGCGCTGTCTTGGGCACGGCGGCTGTTGTGGCGCTTGGACCGGAACCGATTATTGGTCCTCAAGCAATAGATGTGGTCAGTGCGGCTTTGCCTGGTGAGGCTGGCGCGGGTCAAGTTTTACGCGTGGCCACGGATGGACTCAGACCCTTTACGGTGCAAGCGGTTGTTCCATGAGGCGGGGTTTTTTGCGTCCTCGCAACTGCGGTTTTACTCTGATCGAAGTTCTTGTCGCGCTGTCGATTGTGGCGATTGCTCTGCTCGCAGGTACGCAGGCCACCACTGCATTGACCAATAATGCCCAGCGCCAAGCTAACGTATTACTGGCCCATTTGTGTGCTGAAAATGAGTTGGTCAAAATTCGGCTCTCGCATCAGATGCCTAGTGTGGGTGATAACGTCGTGGCCTGTGAGCAAGCTGGGCGCAGTTTGACCGTCACGCTGGTGGTAAGGCCGACGCCAAACCCGCAGTTTCGCCGTGTTGAAGCCCAGGTCAGCGACGCCGGCGCAGCCATTTTGCAAATCGCCACCATAGTTACCCGTTACTGACATGCTCAAAACCCGTCGACCTAAGCGCAGCGCCGGCTTCACGCTGATAGAGCTGCTGGTGGCCATCAGCATCATGGCCTTGATGGCGGTGCTCAGTTGGCGCGGCCTGGACGGCATGTCGCGAGCGCAGGCACAAACCAGTCAACGTGCGGATGAGTTGCTGACCCTGCAAATTGGCTTGTCTCAGTGGAAGACTGATCTCGATGCAATGGTTCAGTCGCCCAACTACACCAGCTTGGACTGGGACGGTAGGGCGCTGCGCATCACGCGCCGCACTGCTGCGCTGGCGGATGGCTTGGTGGTTGTCGCTTGGAGTCGGCGCAACGAAAGCGGTGGCCAATGGCTGCGCTGGCAGTCTCCGACGCTGCGCACGCTGGGCGAGTGGAATGAGTCTTGGCTCCAAGCCGCGAGTTGGGCACAAAGCCCGAGCACACAAGAGCGGGCACGCGAAGCGCTAATTGCGCCGCTTGATAATTGGCAAATCTTTTACTACCGCAACGACAGTTGGACCAACCCCTTGTCCAGCGACGGCAATAACGCCAACGCCAACGCCAACGCCAACGCTGGCAGTTCTGGGCAGATCGCCGGCTTCAAGCCGCTAGTGCTTGCCCGCCCCAGCTTGCCTGAAGGTTTGCGTTTGGAGTTGATGTTGCCCACTCGTTTGGCGCTGGGCGGTAAGCTCACCCTCGATTGGGCCAGGCCCACGCTGGGCGGGGATAAGTCATGACGCATCAGCGCGGCGCGGCGCTACTTGCGGCCATGCTGACGGTGACCTTAGTGGCCACTTTTGCCTCGGCTGCGCTGTGGCAGCAGTTTCGCAGCATAGAGGTCGAGTCGTCCGAGCGCGCCCGCGTGCAGTCGGGTTGGATTTTGACCGGCTCGCTAGACTGGGCTCGCTTGATACTGCGTGAGGACGCGCGCGCGGGCGGCGCTGACCACCTTGCTGAGCCTTGGGCTGTGCCGCTTAACGAGGCGCGTTTGTCGAGTTTTTTAGCGGCGGATGCAGGCGCCAGTGATACCGATTTGAAGGCATTTTTATCCGGCCAAATTAGCGATGTGCAGGCGCGTTTAAATGTGGCCAACCTGATAGAGGGCAGCCGTTTGTCGCCGGCCGGCATGGCCAGCTTCACACGCTTGTTTGAGCTACTAGGCCTGGCGCCCGAGCCACTTAGCCTAATGGCGAACCGCTACTTACTCTCGGTACAGACGCCGACTACGGAAAACCGTTCAAGCATGCCGCTCAGGCCTGAGCGGGTCGAACAACTCGCTTGGCTGGGTATGCCGTCGGAAACCTTGGCCAGGCTTGAGCCTTTCATTACCCTGCTTCCGATTCGCACAGCGATCAATCTCAACACCGCCAGTGCAGAAGTGATTTACGCCAGCACGCCAGGGCTGAGCTTGGCCGATGCGCAAAGATTGGTGGTGGCGCGCGCGAGCAGCCACTTTCGCAATTTGACCGAGGCGGACCGAGTACTCAGTGCGCAGGATCAGAGGTTTCAAAACAGTAGCTTTTCAGTGGCCTCGGATTTCTTTGAGGTGCTGGGCCGTCTGCGTGTGGAAAAAACCGTGGTTCAAGAACGCTCGCTGGTGCAGCGGGAAGGCTTGATAGTGAGAACACTTTGGCGAGATCGGATTTCTGCGCCGGATTTCTTGGCGTCCACTCCAGTACAAAGGTAAACCAGCAGCCCGTTTTTACACGCTAGACTCTTTTAACTAATAAGTGAAATTTAAGAAACGCCACATCCAATTCGTTTTTTTCGCCGTATACAAATTTTCTGTATCAATTTTTTTAGTTTTTTGAAGGGCGTCTTCGCCATCAATACCGTACCTACAAGGTATCAACACCGTACATGAGCAAACTCCTTCTTTGTCTGCCCTCGGACGCACACAGCGCCAACACCAGCTACGGCTACGCGTTGACGCACGACGGCAGCGCGCTGTCGGCAAAGGGTAGCGCCGCGCTGACTTTGCTCCCTAGCCTAGAGCGTGGCTCTGAAGTGGTGGCTGTACTGCCTGCATGCCGACTGTCTTGGCATTCGGTGGAGCTGCCCAAGGGCGTGGGTTCAGGCTCAACACGCTTACGCGCGGTATTAGAAAATTTACTCGAAGACCAGTTGCTTGACGAGCCCTCTCGGCTGCATTTAGCGTTGCTAAGCGGCCCTTCCGGTTTCTGGGTCGCAGCCTGTGACCGCGCTTGGCTCAGCAGCCATTTACAGGCGCTGGAGTCTGCCGGCCGCAGTGCTTACCGCCTAGTTGCAGAGTTCGCACCCGAAACCCGAGACCAGCAAATCTACATCACGGGTGAGCTAGACAATGCCGAGCTCATACTCACCGGCCGTGATGTGCAAGGCGTGCTGCGCCTGCCGCTCAGTGCTACGGCCTTATTGTTGCTGCCGCCCACCAACGGTGATCCCGGTAGTCTGGACTATGCACAAGCTGCACCCGTGCTGGCCGAACCCGCGGTTGCGGCGATGGCTGAGCAACTGTTAGACCGCAAAGTCGGCTTGCTGACGCGTGAGTTGCTTTGGCTAGATGCCGCCCGCTCTAACTGGGATTTGGCGCAGTTTGAATTCGCCAACTCTGGCCGCACCCGCAACCTCAGGCGGCTCTCGCTGCTGGGCGTGGACTTGCTTCGCTCCCCCGGCTGGCGTCCCGCGCGCTGGGGCTTTGTGTTGTTGTTGCTGGGCAATGTGATTGGGCTTAATGCTTGGGCTTGGAAAGAGCAGTCGGCGCAAGGTCTGCAGCGCGATGCTATCAATTCCGCGCTGACCCAGACTTTCCCGCAGGTTCAGTTGGTGATAGATGCGCCGCTGCAGATGGAGCGTGAAGTCAACCGTCTGCGACTAGCCACGGGCGCTGTATCCGGACGCGACTTAGAACCCATGCTGGCCGCGCTGGCGACAGTCTTACCAAGCAACAAATCAGCCACCAGCATAGATTTTTCGTCGGGCCAAGCGAGTATTAAAGGCTTGCAGCTCTCAGCCCAAGAGGGCAGCGATTTAGCGCTTAGGCTGCGCAGCCAATCGTATGCAGCTAATCTTGATGGCGAGACCTTAAAAGTCAGCCTAAACACCAGTACTTCTACCCGACCTGAGGTCAAACCATGAAGCAACTCGCTATTTTCAGCGCTGCATTGCAGGCGCACTGGCGCGGTTTGGCCGCGCGCGAGCAGTCCATGCTGATGGCCGTCGCTGCTCTGATTGCGTTGGCGCTGGTTTGGCTAATGTTGTTGGCACCGCCTTTGCGAACACTCTCTCAGGCCGAGTCGCAGCAGCGCAGTCTGAATGCGCAGCTGGAAAAAATGCTTGGCTTGCAGCAGCAGGCTAAGACTTTGCAGGCGCAACCCAAGATTCGCCGCGACGAGGCTTTGCGTGCGCTAGAGACCTCGGTCCAGCAACGCTTAGGCAGCAGCGCTAAGCTCAATGTGGTGGGCGAGCGTGTCACGCTCACGCTCACAGCAGTACCCGCAGCTGCGCTGGCCGAATGGCTGTCTCAAGCACGTATCAACGCCCACGTCGTTCCTAGCGAAGCAGCCCTGCGGCGCAGTGCTGCCAGCACGCCAGTTGCGGTGCCGGCTTGGGACGGTACGCTGGTACTCAGTTTGCCGACGCAGTAAGCACGCATGCGACTACTTGATTTCGTGAGCCAACTAATCCGTAAAGCCTGAGACTGCATGCGACAAACTGCTTCCTCCCTTCGTCAGACTGCGCGCCATCCACAGGCTAGTGCACCAGTGCGCTGGGCGGTGCTGGGCGCGCTGCTCGGCTTGCTGTTTGCATTGGTGTTTTACGCACCAGCACGCTGGCTAGCTAGTGCGTTAAACCAAGCCAGTGCCGGTCAGTTGCAAATCGTCGCTGTGCGCGGCACGGTGTGGACGGGTTCTGGGCGGTTACTGATTTCGGGCGGTGCTGGCAGTCTTGAAAGTGCGTTACTGCCCGGCATCGTGGATTGGTCTTTAAGGCCTGGCTGGGGTGCGCTTAATTTAAAGCTATCGGCTGACTGCTGCACGACTACGCCGTTACGCGCGACTTTAAAGCTAGGCCTGCGCGGCGCGGCGCTGCAACTGGCTGATGGCCGCTCGCAGTGGCCTGCTAACATGCTGGCCGGACTTGGAACACCTTGGAATACGGTTCAAGCAGAGGGCAGTCTTGAGCTGTCGACGCAGAACCTTAAGGTGCAATGGTTTGCCGGTCGGCTGGCTTTTGACGGACGGGTTGAACTTACCGCTTTGGCCATGTCGTCGCGCCTGTCTACCCTCAAGCCCATGGGTAGTTACCGCATGACGCTTGCGGGCGGCAGCACACCATTACTCACTCTCTCTACGCTAGAAGGCAGTTTGCAGCTAAGCGGCTCAGGCAGTTGGGTTGGCTCGCGGCTACGCTTTAATGGTGAGGCCAGTGCCTTGCCGGAACACGAGGCCGCGCTGGCCAATTTGCTCAACATCATTGGACGCCGCAATGGGCCGCGCTCCATCATCACCCTAGGATAAATTCATGACACCAACATCACCCTCAGCGCTGGCCGCCATTACAAGCCCCGCGCAAACCGCCGCTTTTGCGCGCTTTGGGGGAGCGCTGTTGTCGCTGGCGGTTTGTTTATTACTGGCCGGCTATGGTGTTCAAGCGCAGGCGCAAACTTCGGCGTCTGCTGGCAATCCGTCGGATCGCCCAGGCAGCGCTGTGACGCTTAATTTTTCAAATGCCGAAATCGACGCGGTGGCCCGCACGATTGCGGTCATCACTGGGCGCAATGTGGTGGTTGATCCGCGTGTCAAGGGCACTATGACGCTGGTGACTAGCTCGCCGGTCACACCGACTCAGGCTTTGCGACAATTCACAACCCAGTTGCGAATTCAAGGCTTTGCCTTGATCGAGAAAGCCGGGCTTTACTTGGTGCTACCCGAAGCCGAAGCCAAGCTGCAAAGCGCGGCAGTATCTGCGGTATCGGCAACTGCCATGCCGACGGCCAGCGGCCAAATCATGACGCAGATTTTTAGCCTCAACCATGAGACGGCGAATAATTTAGTGCCGGTGTTAAGGCCTTTAATTAGTCCCAACAACACGATTAACGTCAATCCTGGCAATAACTCCTTAATCATCACCGACTATGCCGACAACTTGCAGCGCATAGCCACCATCATTGCTGCGCTCGACGTAGCCAACGCTACGGGTGTAGAAATTTTGCGCCTGCAGCACGCCATTGCTACGGATTTAGCGCCATTGGTGACGCGCTTGATAGAGTCCAGCAGTGCTGCCGGTGGAGCCCAAGGCCAGACTGATGGTGCGTATAAAACTACATTGGTGGCCGAGCCGCGTAGCAATTCTTTGATCTTGCGCGCCGCCAATCCGGCCCGCCTAGCGCTGGTACGAACGCTGGTGGAAAAGCTTGACCAAGCTTCTTTTAGCGGCAATAGCAACGGCCAGTCCTCCGCGACCGGCAACATCTATGTGGTTTACCTGAAGAATGCAGACGCCAGCAAACTTGCGGTCACGCTGCGTGCTGCGCTGGCCGCTAGTAGTGGTTCGGCGTCAGTGGGCAGCAGCAGCGGGGTCACTAGTTTGTCCAGCGCCAGCTCGGGCTCTGGTAGCACCAACAGCGCTAGCACGGGTTCTAACGCCAGTCAAAGCAGCGCTACTGCCAGTGCTTTAAATAGCGCCCAACCCTCAACTGGTGGTCAGATACAGGCTGATCCAGCTACCAACTCCTTAATCATCACTGCGCCTGAGCCGCAATACCGTCAATTGCGCGCCGTTATCGACAAGCTCGATGCGCGTCGCGCCCAAGTTTATGTAGAGAGCCTGATTGCCGAGGTCAGCAGCGATAAGCTCGCCGAGTTCGGCATACAGTTCCAAGGCAGCTTGGGTGGTAGCGGCAATAACTTTTCCTTATTGGGGACTAACTTTGGCGTGGGCGGCAGCAATATTTTGGGCTTGTCTAATGGCACGGCCACACCTTCGACTGGTGGTAATCTTGCGGTCGGTACGCGGCAAGGCGGTGTCACGGTACTCGGCTTTTTAGCGCGTTTTTTGGAGTCTAGTGGTGAAGGCAATGTGCTTTCCACGCCAAACATTCTCACTCTGGATAACGAAGAGGCCCGCATAGTCGTGGGCCGTAACGTGCCGTTTGTGACGGGTCAATTCACCAGCAACAATTCCAACTCTGGCTCAGTCAATCCGTTTCAAACGGTAGAGCGTAAAGATGTGGGTCTAACGCTGCGTGTCAAACCCCAGATCAGCGAGGACGGCACTATCAAACTGCAGGTTTATCAAGAAGTCAGCAGCGTAGAGCCCGCCTCGATTAATTCGGCCACCGGTTTGATCACCAACAAACGCTCGATTGAGTCCAATGTGGTGGTCAACGACGGCGCTATCGTGGTGCTGGGTGGACTGCTGCAAGATGAGTATTCAGGCAACCAAGAAAAAGTCCCGGGCCTGGGCGATGTGCCGTTTTTCGGCAATCTGTTCAAGGGTGAATCACGCAGCCGTAAAAAGACTAATCTGATGGTGTTCTTGCGGCCAGTGGTGGTACGCGACGCGTCTTCCACCGAAGATCTGTCAATGGATCGCTACGATTTGATGCGCGGCAAACAAAAAACTGCCCAGCCGGTAGCCAGTGAAACCGTCCCTATCAACAGCTCGCCGGTGATGCCATTGCTGCGCCCGGCTACCGCACCGCGAAGTCCCGCGCCTTTGATAGATATTAATTCCAGCATCAAGTCAATTGCGCCTGCGTTACCTTACGCTCACTAGAAAAAGTCTCTCCATGCGCTATCTACTGCCATATGCATTTGCTCGCAGCAACTTTTTGCTGCTGGAAGACGATGGCCACAATTTAAATTTGTGGCATGACGCTAGCTTGCGTTTGGACGAGCTCAGTGCGTTGAGCGAGATCATGCGCAAATACGGGCAAGAGCGCATGCCGGTGCTGCGTCGCGCCGACCATGGCACGCTGGCCCAACGCATTAGCGCCGCCTATGCCGAGGGCGAGTCGAGTGCCGCCGCCGTTGTCAGCGAGGTCGAGTCAGCCGCCGACTTGTCCCGCATGATGCAGGATTTGCCGGCCATAGAAGACTTGCTAGAGACCTCAGACGACGCCCCCATTATTCGCATGCTCAACGCTCTGCTAACCCAAGCTGCGCGGGACGGAGCTAGTGACATTCACATCGAGCCCTATGAGCGCCACTCCAGCGTGCGCTTTCGAGTCGACGGCACGCTGCGCGAAGTCGTGCAGCCCAACCGCGCGTTGCATGCGGCCTTGATCTCGCGGCTAAAAATCATGGCCGAACTCGACATCTCAGAAAAGCGTTTGCCGCAAGACGGGCGGATTTCGCTGCGTATAGGCACACGCGCTGTTGACGTGCGCGTGAGCACTTTGCCCAGTGCTCACGGCGAGCGTGCGGTGCTGCGTTTATTAGATAAAAGCGAGAGCAAACTCAGCCTCGAATCGGTCGGAATGCAGGGCGATGTGCTGCGCCGCTTTGATCAATTAATCACCCAACCGCACGGCATCATATTGGTGACCGGCCCGACCGGTTCTGGCAAAACCACCACGCTATACGCCGGCTTGCAGCGGCTGGACTCGGGCGCGGCAAATATTATGACGGTGGAAGATCCGATTGAGTATGAACTCGCCGGCATCGGTCAAACCCAGGTCAATGCGCGCATAGATCTGACTTTTGCTAAAGCGCTTCGAGCAATTTTGCGGCAAGACCCGGACATCATCATGATTGGTGAAATTCGCGATTTTGAGACCGCGCAAATTGCTATTCAAGCCTCACTGACGGGTCACTTGGTACTCGCTACTTTGCACACCAACGACGCTGCCAGCGCCGTCACACGCCTGACTGATATGGGCGTTGAGCCGTTTTTGCTCAGCTCTTCATTGCTTGGCGTGCTGGCCCAGCGTTTGGTGCGCAAGGTCTGTGCTGCGTGCCAAGGCAGCGGCTGCGATACCTGTGCTCAGACTGGCTACCAAGGTCGCACCGGTGTGTTCGAGCTAATGGTTGCCAACGATGGCACGCGCGCTCAGATTCATAACCGTGCATCCGAAGCCGAGATTCGCGAAGCCGCAGTGGCTGGCGGCATGACGCTGATGCGAGAAGACGGTGAGCGCTTGGTCGCCGCCGGCATCACTACGCCCGCAGAGTTGATGCGGGTGACGCGTGATTAGCGCAGAGCTTTTCAGTCACTAATTTTTTCAATATTCACTTAGCCTAGCGAGACACCTGCAACCATGCCCGCCTATTCATTTGAAGCCATGCAGCGCGACGGAAAAGTTCGCCGCGGCGTCATAGAGGCTGACACCGCACGCGCCGCTCGCAGCTTGCTGCGCGCGCAAGCCTTGGTGCCGCTTGAAGTCAATGCGGTAGCCGATGGTGTCGGCGGCGTTGCGAGCGCACCCACTTCTTTACTGCAAACTAATTTGTTTGGTGGTCGGGTTTTCAATGCTGCGCGACTGACGATTTGGACGCGTCAGTTGGCTGGACTGGTGAGTTCTGGTTTGCCGCTAGAGCGTGCCCTCAGTGCGCTGTCGGATGAGGCGGAAGATGAGAAACAGCGCAACCTAGTGGCGTCACTGCGTGCTGAGGTCAACGGCGGTTCGGGCTTTGCGCGCGCGCTGTCCTTACATCCACGTGAGTTTGAAACAATTTATACCGCCGTCATTGGCGCGGGTGAGCAAAGCGGTAATTTGGGCTTGGTTCTGGATCGCTTATCAGATGATTTAGAAGAGCGCCAGACGCTAAAGTCTAAGTTGGTCGCCGCCGCTCTTTACCCTTTTATTGTTACCTTGGTGGCGATCGTCATAGTCATGTTTTTGGTGAGCTATGTCGTGCCTCAAGTTGCCAATGTTTTCGTGGGTACCAAACAGGCGCTACCGTTTTTAACGGTAGCTATGTTGGCCGTAAGTGACTTTGTGCGTAGCTACGGTTGGGCTATGTTGTTGGTTTTGGTGGTACTGGTTTTGGGTTTTCGCTTGGGCTTAAAGGACGATGGTTTTCGTGAAAAATTCGATGCTGGAGTTCTTAACATTCCCATCGTTGGGCGGTTGGCGCGTGACTACAACGCCGCCCGTTTTGCCAGCACATTGGCAATGCTCGCTGGGGCTGGCTTACCGATACTCAAGGCCTTGCAAGCGGCGGCTGAGACGCTGTCAAACCGTGCCATGCGCGCTGATGCATTAGATGCTTTAGTGTTGGTGCGAGAAGGTGCGCCGCTGGCTTCTGCATTGGCGCAGAAAAAACGTTTCCCTGCGTTGGTGAGTATGTTTGCGCGTCTTGGTGAACAGACCGGTCAACTGCCACTGATGCTGCAACGTGCGGCGGTGCAGCTCTCAAATGAAGTACAGCGCCGTGCCATGGCGCTGGCAACTATTCTTGAGCCGCTGCTAATCGTTGCCATGGGCTTGGTGGTGATGTTAATTGTGTTGGCGGTATTGCTGCCGATTATTCAACTTAATCAATGGGTTAAATAGCGCTTAAGCGAGTTGAGTCTCAAACGAAATCGCGAATTTCTTTGGGGCCAAGTTTGTCTAGCGGTGCGCTTCTCGACGGATATTGCGGCAATGTTTTTTGCGGAACTTATTCTGCGTTTGGCTGCATTTTTTGCATTGTTTTTTCTGTCTCGAGAAAATTGTTTTCTGATGCAGTGGACGTTCGTTGAAAATCCTTAACCATCACGTGCTGCTGCGTTAATGCAAGGGCTTCTGTGATGGTCATTTCTTGCGGCAGCTTGTCGCCATTTCTTAACTGCGTAGCGAGTGTGTTTAGCTTGGCGTCTTCATTTTCAACAAGCGATTGCAAATTCCGCATGCTAATTTTGTTGCCGTGCGGCCAGCCGTTGTTATAGATAAATATGCTTTGCGAGAGGATGTCTAGCTGTTTTTTCATTAGGCTTAGATGAAGCAACGCATCTTCTTTAGTACAGGGGCATATCGGTTTGACCGAGCGATGATAATTTTCTAGTCCACTGAGTACAGTTTTGTAAGCGGACGAGACGGTGCGTATGCCGGGAAAATCACTAGCCTCATCATTTTGTTGGCGGTTAATTTTGGCTTCTAGTTCTTGCCGAGTAATAAAGCCTGTGTAGTTTTTGGATTGTGCAACGCGTGACTGTTGTGTACTTTCTTGCTTGACACTTCGCACCGACAAAGGGGGTAAGAATGGAATGGATTTTGTATCCTGATGGGTTAACGCAAAGCCTGGCTCAGGTGAGACTGATCGGTTATTAAATTTTCCGTTGCTTGGGTTTAGAGGTGATGTGTGATCCTCAGAATCTGCGGGCTTTGACGTAGAAACTCGCGTGGGATAGTTGTGAATACTAGGGGGCATATCAACTCCGAAATGCTAGGGTTTTGTCGGCTTGTATTTCTGATCTTTGCTTCAGAACGCCGTTTAGTCCTGACAAGCGACTTACCGGGATAATGTACCAAATGTCACATTTAATGACAATTTATATTGTTGCCATAAAGCTGTTTTACTTATATTTTTTGAAGAGCTAGTTGTCTTTAAAAAACTATGTAATTTTAAATGGCTACTGATTATGAGTAGTTAATTGCGAGCAAGGTGCCGAATAAATTTAAAGAGGAATAAATTTTTTGTCGATCAAATTACATAATTTATCTAACTTTCATTATTGAAATTTGAGAGCGATTATTCATCAACGTCTAATGTCAGGTGTTGTGTTTAATCTGATGCTTATTTGTTAATGTGTACGTTAATTTACTTTGATTGAAGTACACATCAGTTTTAAATAAGCTTTAAGCCAAAAGTATTTTTTTGAGACTTCTATGTCTTGATGTGATGCGGTAGCAATGTCTTTTACGACTTATTGCGCTCACATTATCCGTTTTATTTAAATGCAATATTAAATACAAACGATCAATTTTTCTGTGTAATCTTGTCCGGTATTTTTTTACCAAAAGATATTTTTTAATCAAGAGGCATTAATTTCTAGTACAAAAAATAAAAATCGATTTTTAAAAATTTAAGTGAAGAGTAAAGTATTTCTCTCTGATTCAACGTAGAGATATTCATAGCCAATTCTTAGTTTTAAAAGCGCGATATTAAACTTTTTAATGCGGTAGTTTTTTTGTACGCGGATTCAAGTCTGAAGTGCAACTTTGAAACTAACCGGACGGGTGGGTGAGATGTGAGAGCATCCAAGCTTCCCGACCACCAAGTCAAAGTTGCCCAGAATGATTTACACACACCTCACCCGTGACGAACGTTACCAGATTGCAATCCTCGCCAAAGCAAACTTCAATCAAAGTGAAATTGCAAAAATGATGGACCGTGATAAATCGAGCATCAGCCGTGAGTTGCGTCGTAACCGCGGTCTACGAGGCTATCGCCCTAAGCAGGCAAATGACAAAGCCCAAGAACGTAGACTTGCCTGCGCCAACAGTCCTAGAGTTGCTGACTCGACATGGGCTGTAGTGGAGGAAAAGTTGGCTGAGGCTTGGAGCCCCGAACAAATCAGCGGCCACCTCGAAGCTCGATGCCAACCCGGTGTTAGCTATGAGAGCATTTACCAGTACATCTACGCTGACAAACGCGCGGGCGGCAGCTTGCATAAAACACTGCGTTGCCAGAAGACGCGAAAAAAACGCAGCAGCGGCCGTGAACGGCGCGGCACCATCTCTCGCCAGGTCTCAATAGAACTGCGACCCGCCATCGTGCTTGAGCGTGCGCGCTTTGGCGACTGGGAGGCTGATCTGGTGATTGGTGCCGGGCAGAAGCAAGCCCTAGTGACGATTAACGAGCGTGTCTCTCGGTATTCAATAATTTTCCACGTGCCATTCAAAACAGCGCAAGCCGTAGGGGACGCGTTAATCACTTTACTTAAACCATTCGCTCATTGCGTGCACACACTCACGACAGATAACGGCAAGGAATTTTCTCAGCATGAACGAATAGCTTCTGCGCTGAGTGCAGATTTCTTTTTCGCCCATCCATACGCCTCGTGGGAGCGTGGGGCAAACGAGAATATGAACGGTTTGATTCGCCAGTTTTTCCCAAAGGGGATGCGCTTTAATTGCATCACCGACGATGACATTGCTTTAGCGATGCACAGGCTCAATCATCGTCCTAGAAAATGTTTGGGGTATCGAACACCGCATCAGGTTTTTATGGAAGAGTTAAAGTCCAACTAACACGCTGTTGCACTTCAAGCTTGAATCCGCCGTAGTTAGCACTAAGAGATTTATTTTTAATTCACACTAGATTTAGAGTGCGTCTTGTGTGCGCTTTAGTAAGGTTTTTAAAAGCGGCGGATCAAAACGCCGCTTCACAGTAATCGCGTAAAAGTTTTCATAGAGGTCTGGCACTATGCAGTACTCCTCTAGTTTTCCGCTGCGTATTTCATCTTGAACAACTACCGTGGGTAAAAGCGCGACGCTTTTTGAATCTCGCGCTAGCAGTCTTAAAAGAGCCATGTCGTCGACCTCGGCTTGAACTTGGTAACGCAGGCCTTTTTGCTCGCATATTAGATCAAAGGCTGAGCGAATATCGTTATCGCGGCTGGGTAGTAACCGCGGCACTTGCGTGATATCTTGCGGAAAACTAAAGGCCTTGCCTTTGGGTCTGGGTTGGCCGACCAAACTGACTGGCTGACGGGCAATACGGCGGCAGCGCCACGGGTCGTCCAATGTGGTGAGTACGCGCCGGTTAGACAAAATTAAATCCAAGGCGTGCACACGTAATCGGGCTAGCAACTCCTCAAGACTTCCAGATTGCAGAACAAGTGTTACATCGCTGCGCTCTAGCAATGGTTTGATAAAGTTTTCCTGAAAATTTCGCGATAAGGTGGCGGATGATGCGATACGCAAAATTTGTCGTTCTTGCCGTTGACCGTCTTTAATCACCGCCATCAACTCACTGCCGGTAGAAAAAATAGATTCTGCGTAGGTCAGCGCTAGCCGTCCGGCTTCAGTCAGCTGCAAGCTGCGCCCATGACGGGTGAACAAATCTTGGCCAAGTTGCTCCTCTAATTTTTTGATCTGCGCTGACAGTGCTGACTGCGAAACATGTAGCTGATCAGCTGTACGTGTGAGATTACCTTCTTTGGCCACAGCCCAGAAGTAATGCAAATGATGGTAGTTGAGTCGCGTCATAAATCGTTCTGTTTTTATTGATTAATTATGCTTTTATCTGAATTTTACAGATATACAAAAAAAGGGCAAAGTACCGCTATAAAGTTTTTGGGAGTGCTGTTGTGATTTTTTATTGGATTGATTTAGTCGTCTTGCGTACTGGCTTAATTCTGGCGATTCCGCTGATTTTTTTGACGCTCTGCGGTCTTGTGAATTTTGCTGTGCTGAGTTTGCCTAATTGCTGGCGCGTAGCGCGTATAGGATCTTTTTTCGCGCTGGTTTTTTCTGTGTTGACTATGCTGGCTACGCTGCTTGGCCCAGCGCAGGTTTTGCCATTGCTTGCGCCGCTTACGTTGGCCGGCGTTGATGTGCTTAGCCTAAACCTTCGCGCCGATATGCTTGGCAGCAGTGTGCTGCTGTTAGTTGGTTTTATCGCTTGGGTTATCGTGCAATTTTCTGCCTCTTATCTGGCGGGTGACCGTGGACAACGGCGCTATATCTGCTTTCTCATGGCGGCCTTGACGGCGGTAAGTTTGGTGCTCATTACGAATAATTTATTCGTCTTGGCTTTGGCTTGGCTGGCCACTAGCGTTGCTATGGGACGTTTGTTGTCTTTTTATTCGGCCAGACCGCCGGCTTTGGTCGCCGCACACAAGAAATTTTTGATCAGCCGAAGCGCCGACGCTTTGCTACTGATTTGTTTAGTACTGCTGGCTTGGTGCTTAGGCTCGCTGGAAATTGACCAAGTTTTGCTGCGCGCTGCAGCCTTGCCTGTGCTGCCGGTTGCGCTGCATGTGGCGGTGGTTTTGTTGGTGTTGGCGGTGATTCTAAAATGCGCGCAATTGCCGTTTCACGGCTGGCTAATTCAAGTCATGGAAGCGCCGACGCCGGTTTCTGCCTTGATGCATGCGGGGGTGGTGAATCTGGGCGGTTTTGTGCTTATTCGGCTTGGCATGCTGGTGTCTCAAGTACCTACTGCACAAATCTTGCTGGTAGTAGTGGGCAGCACGACGGCTGTTATTGCTGCGCTAGTGATGATGACGCGCATCAGTATCAAGGTGTCTCTGGCTTGGTCTACCTGCGCGCAAATGGGGTTCATGCTGATGCAATGCGGTCTAGGCGCTTTTGATTTGGCTTTGCTGCATTTGCTAGCCCATTCTTTGTATAAGGCGCATTCCTTCTTGGCTGCGGGCGGGGTGGTTAAGCGTACTCGGATTGCCCAAATGACGGCGCCAGCCGCACCGGTTTCATTACTGCGTTTGCTGTCGGGCGCTGTGGTTGGAGTCGGCATGGTGTTTGTCGCGGGCTGGGTCTGGGGGATTGAGTTTAATGTCCAGCCCGCGCTTTGGGTTTTAGCGCTGGTGCTGAGTCTGGCACTCGCGCCTTTGCTTTTGCATCCCATCGCAGGCAAGGGCGTGATGGCTTGGCCGCTGGTGTTGCTCAGCGCTTTTGTCGTCGCCAATATCTACTTTGCTTTGCACAGTGTGTTCGTGCTGTGGGTAGCCGTGCGCTATGACGCGCCTAGTACTTTTGAGTTGATCTGGGTGATGACCTGCTTTGGCCTGCTGTTTTGTCTGCAAAGCGTGATCGCGGCTTACCCGCAAGGGGCAGTTGCACGGCGTTTATATCCCTGGTTTTATGCGGGACTGTTTCTCGATCATTGGTTTACCCGCGCTGCTTTCAAACTCTGGCCACTGCGCTTGAAATCAATGACTGTAAAAAATTGATCGCACGACTGTGCTTATTTCTTGCGCCGTTATCAAAGGACTTTTCTCATGAAACAAACTATTCCTGCCGCAACAACGCTAGACCCTGCTTTGGCCAGCGCTATTTCCCAAGCGTGCAAACACACGGCGCCAGCTTGGCCGCTAGATCAATTGATAGCGGTCAATCCCTATTGGGGTTTTGTCGATCAGCCGATTGAGCAGGCCGCCGCGCAACTGGCCAGCCTGTGCGGTTCGCGCTTACTAATGCCGCGCGCTTTTTATCAACAGGCGTGGGCCTCGGGGCAGATAACGCGGGACGCGTTGCAGGCGGCGATTGCGTCTAGTAAAACATCTATCAGCGTCGATGAGCTGGTGGCTAATTTGACCGTGCAGGGCAGGCCGGTAGAACACTTGAAGTTGGTGACAGCTTTACTCGATGAGAACCGCGACTCGCCGCAAATAATGAGCTGGCGCGATACGGTGGTGCACCAGATAAGTCAGCATTGCGCTTCTTATTTTGATAAGACGCATGCGGCTTGGTCCCCGGCTCAAGAGACGGGAGTTTATGCCAGTTGGCGAGTCCATGCTGCGGCTGACCTGACACTTGCTCTGCGCATGGGACATCAACGGTTTAACGCGCAAGTACTGGCACTGCCGCAAGACCCGTTGGCGTTGATTGACGCCGCTTCGCGTGCTTTGGGTCTGACTGAAGTTAATCAACAAGCTTATTTTCAGGCCTTGCTGTTAGACATCAACGGCTGGGCCTCGTGGTGTGCTTATCTGCGCTGGCAGGCTAGGCTTGGCCAGCGCGACGACGATCAGATTGTGGAATTACTCGCCATACGTTTGGCTTGGGAAGTTTTACTGCATCAAGATCAAATGCAAGAAGTTGTCAAAGCGACTTGGTCGGCTCAGTGGCGAGAGCTTCAGGCTAACGCAATCGCCATGCGCGAATCGCAGCGCATAGATTGGCTTTTTCAGACCGCTTTAGAGCTGGCATATCAAACAACGCTGTGCGCGGATCTTTTGCGTGCGCCGTTGCCGTTGCGACTCGATAGCGAAAGCCTGCACGCTGCGCCTGCTGTTCAGGCCGTGTTTTGCATAGACGTGCGTTCTGAGGTTTTTCGCCGTGCTTTGGAGTCCGTCAGCCCCAGCGTACAAACCTTAGGCTTTGCTGGATTTTTTGGTCTTTCGATTGATTTTTCACCTTTGGGAACTGTCTTTAAGCGCCCGCAGTTGCCGGGTCTTTTAAGCCCCGTATTCAGTGCCGTGCAAGTATGCGATTCGCCCGCCCTAGGCCAAGTGCTGGTGCAGCGCCGACGCGCAGCCTTGCAGTGGCAGGCGCGTTGGAATGCCTTTCGCGGCAGTGCCAATTCGGCCTTTAGTTTTGTTGAATCCTTTGGTCTGGCCTATGCCGGCAAGCTGCTAAAGGCCAGCCTTGACTCACAAGAGTCTGCGCAGCGAATCGAAGACGCCGGTCTGCCGGCGGCGCAGGCCAACACGCTGCGACCACGTCTGCAAGATGCGCATCCCGAGGACAGTGCTGCGAGCGCAGCAGCGCGCTGTGATTTAGCCTTCGGCATCTTAGGCGCTATGGGTTTGACTGGCGGATTTGCTCGGCTGGTTTTGCTCGCCGGTCACGGCAGTCAAAGTGCCAATAATCCGCATGCCGCTGGCTTGGATTGTGGTGCTTGCGGTGGTCAGACCGGCGAAGTGAACGCCCGCGCGCTAGCGGCCTTGTTAAACGATAGGCAGACGCGTAAAGCTTTGGCCGAGCGCGATTTGCAGATTCCAGACGACACCGTTTTTCTGGCGGGGCTACACAACACCACAACCGATGGATTTGATTTTTTCGACCTCGATTTGCTGCCGCCAAGCCATGCGCCCGACTGCATGGCGCTCAAAACTTGGCTGACCCAAGCCGGCCAACTGGCCCGCGCAGAGCGAGCGCCATCGCTGGGTTTAGAGGCGGTGCGCCATCAGCCGCTAGCGTTAGAGCGCGCCGTCAAAGCGCGCGCTAACGACTGGGGTCAGGTGCGGCCAGAGTGGGGTTTGGCCAATAATGCCGCTTTTATCGTCGCGCCGCGCAGTCGCAGCCAGCATATGGATTTGGCGGGTCGGGCTTTTTTGCATGATTACCAGTGGCAAAAAGATGCTGACTTTAAGGTTCTGGAATTGATCATGACCGCTCCCATGGTGGTCGCGCATTGGATAAATATGCAGTACAACGCCTCCACCGTAGATCCGCAACGCTTTGGCAGCGGCAACAAGCTTTTACACAACGTAGTGGGCGGGCATATCGGCGTTTTTGAAGGCAATGGTGGTGATTTACGCATAGGCCTGCCATGGCAATCCCTGCATGACGGCGAAATCTTGCGCCACACGCCGCAGCGCTTGAGTGTCTTCATTGAGGCTCCGCAGCATGCTATTAATCAAATCATCAACAAGCATGCATTGGTTCGGCAACTCGTTTGCCATGGCTGGCTGTATCTATTTCAAATTGATACGGGGCAATCTGTTATTTGCCGGTACCAAGGCTGCGAGTGGAAATATTTTGCGGCAATTTCTAGTCGTGCTGAGAAAGCGTAATTTTTAAACCTTTTACCGCCCTTAAATCGGCTCAAAACCGCAGCTCTTACGCGTTTTAGCCTGGGCTTTGGCGGTCAGCATTTCAACGAATAATGCAGCAGATTCTGGTTGGGTTGCCGACGCGCTGACTGCGGCGGTGTAGACAGACGCTAACTCGAACGCTTTGGGTAGGTTACCCGCTAGCTCAATGCCGTCTATGAGCAAAATTTCGGTGACTTGGGTGCAGCCAATCAAGCCTGGCTCGCTGCTTTTGGCCATTTCGGTTAACGCTGTTGCACCATTCGCATAGGGGCGTAGGCGGTCGGCGAGTTCGGCTTCTAGGCCAAGTTCCGCCAGCACCTTCATGAAGTGAACACCTGCGGTGGATTTGTGCTGATCGGGCATGTAAATGCCGCTGGCTGCGCGTAATGCAGCGGTCAGCGCCTCTGGTGTCGAGACATCTACTGCTGGCTCACCAGTCTTAACCGCCACGCCTGTCATGACCTTGCCCAGTGGCTTAGCACTGTCAGCCAATACGGTGCCGTTTTGTATCGCTTCTTCAATCATTGTTTCGGTCAATATCAGTACATCACAGGGGCTGTTAGCCAAGCGCTCTTGCATGGCACCTACCGCACCAAAGCTGGCTCTGAGCTGGATGTCATGTTTTTCCTGAAATAGGCCTTCAACCGCCAGTACCAAGCCTTGGGCCGCGCCCGCGCTGAGCATAAAAAGTGGGTTCATGTGTTTGTTCCTTAAGATTGGGTTCAGGCATTCCAAGCCAAAAAAACTAAATGACAAGTCAGGGTCAGCCACTTGTCAGTTGAGTTTGATGTTGGCTGACTTGATGACTTTAGCCCACTTGTTGATGTCAAGTTGTATGTAAGTGTCAAACGCGGCCGGGCTCATGGCCATGGCTACTGCTCCCTGCTTAGCCCAAAGCTGTTTGATCTCTGGCGTATCGACGACTTTGGAGACGGATAGATTGAGTTGGTTGACCACCGCCTGTGGTGTGCCACGCGGCGCCATCAGGCCTAACCAAATAGTCGCTTCGTAGCCGGGAACGCCTGATTCGTTTAGCGTGGGTACATTGGGCATGACCTCGGAGCGCTGCTTTCCAGTTGTGGCCAACGCCTTGACGCGGCCAGACTTGACTTGTTCGGCCATGGTCGTGACTGCATCAAACATCACATCGACCTGCCCACCCATCACGTCGGTTCGCGCGCCGCTACTGCCGCGGTAAGGAATGTGGACCAGTGAAACATTGGCCATGCTTTTGAACAATTCACCCGCCATATGGTAGGGCGTGCCGGGGCCGGACGAGGCGTAATTGAGCTTGCCAGGCTTGGCTTTGGCCAGCGCCAGTAATTCTTTGATATTGGCTGCCGGCACTGCGGGGTTGGCGACCAGCACGAGGTCTGAGTAGTTGATGGGCGTGACCGCAACAAAGTCCCTCATTAATACAAATGGTTTGTTCGGAATCAAAGTTTCGTTGACCGTATGCGCATTGCTCATGAGAAGCAGGGTATAGCCGTCGGCGGCTGATTTGGCGGCGATGTCTGTGCCAATGACTGAGCCAGCACCCGGCTTGTTGTCGACGACAAAGGGTTGACCTAAGGACTCTGATAGCCGCTGGGCAATCACGCGGGCATAGACATCCGCCGGCCCACCTGCGGCAAAGGGAACAATAATTTTGACTGGTCTGGCCGGCCAAGTCTGGGCGTAGGCACGACTCGCGGCTAGACCGGTGAGCAGGCTAAGGGCTAGTAGCGAAAGAGTTGTTCTGCGCAGCATATTTATTTCACCCTATCGAGTTTTTTTGATCCCGCTGACCATGCGCGCAGCGTCTTGTTGAACGTATGTCACGAATTCAGGCCTGTTTTGGTGTGGCGCTGATCTGCCAGCCTTGCGAGCGAGCGAGCGACTGACTGACTGACTGAGGGCGTGCATTACGTCGCTAGTGTGTCGGCGTTTTGCCTTGTGGGTCATGCTAGCGCAGACGCGCGCTTCAAAGCCTATCGAAATCCCTTAGGCGGCTAAGAATAGCAGCGGTATTGCTACGGCTTAGTCATGACGACTGAAGCACTTTTTTGACTGACCATCTGCGCTCACGCAACCAGTGGCGCTGCTTGCATGGCCTCGGTTTGCTCTTCCAACATATCAACTTGTCCCTTCCAGTAGTCGCTTGAACCAAACCAAGGGAAATTGATGGGGAAAATCGGGTCATGCCAGCGCTGCGCCAGCCAAGCGCTGTAGTGCACCATGCGCAGGGTGCGCAGCGGCTCTATCAAGGCCAGTTCGCGCCTATCGAATTCGCCAAATTCGTCGTAGCCGTCAACCAGCGCGCCTAGCTGGCGCAGACACTGGCTTCGGTCGCCGGAGAGCAGCATCCATAAGTCCTGCACCGCCGGGCCGCTGCGCGCATCGTCTAAGTCGACAAAATGCGGGCCAGCGCCCTGCATGCCTTCTGGCGTCCAGAGGATGTTGCCTGGGTGGCAGTCGCCGTGCAGGCGTATTTGCTTGACCTGGCCGACGCTGTCGAACACGCCTTGTGCGGTTTGCATGGCTTCTTCAAAGGCTTTGTGCCAGCGTGACTCCATATCCAAAGGCAGATAGTTGCCCGCGCGCAATATGTCGCGTGAGTTGTAGCCAAAGCTTTGCATGTCTAAGGCTGGGCGCAGTGCAAACGGTTTGGCTCGACCCACCGTGTGCAGGCGCGCCATCAAGCGGCCAATCCACTCGAGCACGCTCAGGTCTTCAAGTTCCGGCCGGCGCCCGCCGCGGCTGGGCGAGACGCTAAAGCTAAAGCCGCCAAAGTGGTTGAGCGTCTGGCCTTCCAAGCGCAGGGGGCCAATCATGGGGATTTCGGCGGCCATGAGTTCGGTCGCAAAGTCGTGTTCTTCAATAATTTGTGCGTCGCTCCAGCGATCTGGTCGGTAGAACTTGACCACGACGACTTCACTGGGTGCATTCGGTGCAGCTTCTAAGTGGACCTGGTAGACCCGGTTTTCATAACTCGACAGCGTCATCAGCCGACCATCGCCTATCAAACCCACGCTGGCTAAGGCGTCGAGCACCTTATCCGGGGTGAGATGCTCGTAAGCGTGTGGCGGTGTAGCAGACTCGGGCAACATTTTGTTCATGTCTGATTGTCAGCGCAGATTGAGATCGGTTTGAGTAGGTCTGTACGCCGAAGCGACGAAAAAAAAGCGCCGCGAGTCATAGACCAGCGGCGCTAAGGCTTGGCTGCCGCGTGTAGCGGCAGCACCTTGATCAATTACTTCAGCGTGATGACGACGTCGATATTGCCGCGCGTGGCGTTGGAGTAAGGGCAAACCTTGTGGGCTGCGTCGATCAGGGCTTGAGCGGCGACTGGCTCCATGCCTGGCAGGGTGATGTCAAGGCGAACAGACACGCCGTAACCGGCAGGAATGGTGCCAAGGTCAACGCTGGCGTCAACAGCTAGATCGGCTGGTACGGTAATTTTTTGCATGCCGGCAACCGCTTTGATGGCGCCTATGAAGCAAGCCGAGTAGCCAGCAGCAAACAGTTGCTCTGGGTTGGTACCGGTGCCAGCGCCGCCGGGTGAGCTGAGGTTGACTTCCAAACGGCCGTCATCAGACTTGGAGTGTCCATCGCGGCCACCAGTGGTGTGCGCTTTTGCGGTGTATAAAACTTTGTCGAGTGCTGTGGTCATGGTGAGTTCCTTAGGTTAAAAATGTCTCGTCTAGGAGACGTTGGATAAAACTTTTGCGGCGTATGACAGGTATAAATTTTTTAATCGATGGATTTATCACGTCAGTAAATTTTGACGTAAACCCTGTACTTGGTAGGTCAAGGCCATCAGCTCAGGAACCGTGCATTGACTGGCGCTGAGAATGCAGGGCGGAATTTTTGCGGTTCGACTTTTGAGTTTGATGCCAGCCGGTGTCAGACTGATGTTGACGCGGCGCTCATCTTCTACAGCGCGTACTCGGGCGATGTAGCCCGAGGTTTCTAGTCGCTTGAGCAATGGCGTCAGCGTGCCAGAGTCCAAACTGAGTCGCTCGCCCAGTTCAGACACGCCCAGCTTGTCTTGCTCCCAAAGCGCCAGCATGACTAGGTATTGCGGATAGGTCAGGCCAAGCTCGGCCAATAGCGGCTTATAGACCTTGGTCATGGCTAATGAAGCAGAGTAAAGCGCAAAGCACAACTGGTTGTCCAAACGCATCTCGGCGTCTTTGTTGTTGTCAGAAGGTTTGGCTATTTTGCTTGGCATTCCATTATTATTTCACACAACTAGATTGTGTGCAATTGATTAAAGTGAAAACATTTGTGATGCTGTTCAAGGCGCGGTCACCGCCACGCCTTAAAATTGAGATTCATGAAAAATCCCAAGTTCTCCAGGGCTGCACAGTCCTCAAACGCTCAAGGCTCAAGCCGCAAGTCAAATATGCCTAAGCCAGCGCAACAAATTGACGAGCTGCGGCCGGGCCAGTCGATAGAGCTGCTCAAAGAGCTGCACATCCTCACGCGTGAAGGCAAGCTCAACCAAGACACCCGGCGCAAACTCAAGCAGGTCTACCACCTGTATCAATTTATAGAGCCGCTGCTAGAGCAAGTCTCACAGCAGTCCAAGCCGGCCACGCTAGCCGACCATGGTGCGGGCAAGTCTTATCTTGGTTTTATCCTCTACGATTTGTTCTACAAGGTGGCCCACCCCGATAGCCAGAGCGGCCATATCTTCGGCATTGAAACCCGCGCCGAGTTGGTTGAAAAGTCGCGCGCACTGGCGGCCCGTTTGGGTTTTGAGCGCATGTCTTTTTTAAATCTATCGGTGCAAGACGCCACGTTGTCGGCCGATTTACCCGCCCACATAGATATAGTTACCGCCTTGCATGCCTGCGACACCGCGACCGACGACGCAATAGCTTTTGGCCTCGCCAAGCAAGCGCGCCACATGGTGTTAGTGCCTTGCTGTCAAGCCGAAGTAGCCGGTGTGCTCAAAAAAACTCGGGCCTTGAGCTTGAGCAAATCACCGCTGGCCGAACTCTGGCGCCACCCTTTGCACACCCGCGAATTCGGCAGCCAAATCACCAACGTGCTGCGCTGCCTGCAACTCGAAGCCAATGGCTACCAAGTCACTGTGACGGAACTAGTAGGCTGGGAACACTCGATGAAAAACGAGTTGATTTTGGCCAGCCGACCCGTCGTGCCGAACTTGACCGCGACCCGCGCCGCCCAGCAACGCTTGGACGCTGTTTTGCAAGCGCTAGGCTTGGGCGAATTAACCGCGCGCTTTGCCGTGATGACAACTTGAGTTTTACCTCAAAGCAAGTTGGTTGTATCTCTGCGGCGCCTATGACTTGAACCTGCGATGAATATGGTCGGAGGCAAACCAATTGAGAATAAAAGCTAAAAAAACCAACCACCAAGAGACGACAAAAAAGCCTTTCAGCGCAGGCTGTAAAGTCGAGCATGCGCCAGCTATGAGCGTTGAGCCGCCGACAAAACTTATTCACTACTGATTTTTTTGATTGACACACCATGACCGTACTCGGCACCCCTCTCTCTCCAAAAGCCACAAAAGTTATGCTGCTAGGCTCTGGCGAACTCGGCAAAGAAGTCTTGATTGCACTGCAACGTCTAGGCGTTGAAACCATAGCCGTAGACCGCTACGAGAATGCACCCGGTCAGCAACTCGCCCACCACGCACGCACCATCACCATGAGCGATCCGGCCCAGCTCAAGGCCTTGATTGAAAAAGAAAAACCCGATCTGGTCGTGCCTGAAATTGAAGCCATCGCCACCGCCATGTTGGAAGAACTAGAAGCAGCAGGCACGGTGCGCGTCATCCCCACAGCCCGAGCCGCGCGCCTGACCATGGACCGCGAAGGCATTCGCCGCTTGGCCGCAGAAACTTTGGGTCTGCCAACCAGCCCTTATGTTTTTTGCGATTCACTGCAAGAGTTGCAAGCTGCGATTGACAGCAGCATTGGCTACCCCTGCGTGGTTAAACCCGTGATGAGCTCATCCGGTAAAGGCCAGAGCAAGATCTCGGGCGCAGAAGATGTCAAAGCCGCCTGGGATCACGCCATGGCTGGTGGCCGCGTCAGCCACGGCCGGGTCATTGTTGAAGGCTTTATAGACTTTGATTACGAAATCACCTTGCTCACCGTGCGCGCACTCGACGCCGACGGCCAAGCGCAAACCCACTTCTGCGAACCCATAGGCCACGTACAAGTCAGCGGTGACTATGTTGAAAGCTGGCAGCCCCATCCCATGCCAAACGCTGCATTACAAAGAAGCCGCGAGATCGCCAAAGCAGTAACCGACAACCTAGGCGGTCAAGGTCTGTTTGGGGTAGAGCTGTTTGTCAAAGGCGATGCAGTCTGGTTCAGCGAAGTTAGCCCGCGCCCGCACGATACCGGCATGGTGACTATGTGCACGCAGTGGCAAAACGAATTTGAACTGCATGCGCGCGCCATTCTCGGTTTGCCGGTCAATACAGCACTCAAAAGCCCGGGTGCCAGCGCTGTGATTTACGGCGGCGTCGACGGCCACGGTATAGTTTTCGACGGCGTAGACAAAGCCTTGCGCGTGCCCAACACCGACATCCGTTTATTCGGCAAACCCGAGAGTTTTATCAAACGCCGTATGGGCGTAGCACTGGCTTTTGATGCCGATGTGGAAGTGGCACGAACTAACGCTAAAAAATGCGCGGCCATGGTTAAGCCGCGCTTGGCTTAATGGAGTAGTTAGGGTTGGGTGCTTCGAGGTGCGAGTCATACTTGCACACTCACTACTCACTACTCACTACTCACTACTCACTACTCACTACTGACATGTGCATGCGCGAGTAGTAAGTGCGCTGCGTCTTTGCGGCTGACCTATTTTGTACGGCAAAAGAAGCAGTGCATTTTTGTCAATTTCACAGCAGGTCTTACACCTTAAATTTAGACCTTACTTAGTTGGTTTTATTTTTTGTTTTGACTTTCATAGTCGTTATATAAAAGCAGTTTTTTATATAAGTAAAGACAACAACGCCAAAACAAAAATTAACAGATATTTGTTTTTTCACAAGACGGGAAAATACTGGTTAGCGTATTTGAAATTCAGAAGATAAACACCGTGTACACCCAGTTTAGGTAGCTCTGGGTAGTAAGCCGAGATGCAATTTCATTTTGCAATCTATGTACTTATGCGGTCATATTTTCGTCACAGGATTTCTATGCAGCCTTCTCGTCCTGGTCTGCCGTGTTCACACACGCCAGCATTGGTTTTTCTGCACCCTCATACGCTAGATAACCAGAATTCGCAGCCAACAGCTGTAACCGTAGCCGTAACCGTAAGTACAACGCCGTCTTTAGTTTCAACAAAAATTAGGGCGCATGTATTGGTGCCGCAAGCATTAACCAAGAGACAGGTTAAAAGGGTTGAACTCGACAGCACAGGACGCATCAGTAGTAGTGCTCAATTTTATCCCACACAAACATATCCTCTTAAATCAGAAAAAAATGTGCTTTGGATTAGCTCTAATTCATCTGATATGGGCGACTCCAAAGCGGTGTGTGAAATAGCGGTATGCGATACAAGCAATGCCTCAATGGCTAAAGCCATTGAGGCATTGCAAAAACGTATAGATCACGATACCGAAACAACTTCTGTTTTATTAGTTGATAGCTATAAGAGCGACCTTCCTCTGCTTTACGCGGCTGCAGTACGAGCATCAAGCAGTGCCAGTGCTTTGCACATGTTGTCTCTTTTTTTTGAAAATATTATTACGGCTGATTTGCCCGCTGCGGTAGTGACTGAAAAAGCAAATACTATTGTCGATATTTTTTTTATAGTCCTTGCTGGCCAGAATAAAAAAATGATCAGCTCCGTGTTGAGTTACTTAAATTTATTTTTAAAAACTCCTTTATGGAATTCAGTGACTCACTTGACCGTCAATGAATTTATTTTGGAACGCTTACTCAAAATTACGCCAATCTTGGCGGCACAACTGTCTGATCCAGAATGCTATCCATCAGCAATAGAGTTGTTAACCTTTGTCGCTAGCACCAGTAATGCCCATGCAGGCCAAGTGTTAAGCGTAGTTTCTTGCGACCCTGCTGCCCGCTTAGCATTGTCTGAAGCCCTGTTAATGCCTGATGCATTTGCCTATCCAAACGCATCAGGTGTAGCACCCATAAAACTATTGAGTGCAATTGCCAACCAACGCGGCGACTTTGGCGAGCTTGTTTCTAGCCTTTCAAATATAAAAGAAAAAATAGTTTTTGCCCGGGAATATAGCTGCTCAAGTACTCATTATTTCAGGCTAACAGATCAATTTTTTACCAATATTCTTGATGCCATAAAGTTAATTACAAAGACTGATTTAACTTTATCAATTGCCTTGCTAACAGCGGTTGTGGGTAATAAATCGTCAGTACAAGCGTGTAGATATCTTGCGGCCTTAGAGGCTAAAAAATTAACTGATGAATTTGATAAATATTTTGAAATTCTCTTGTCAGCGGCGATTAGTTTGTCCAGTGATAGTGGCACTTTTATATTCGCATCTTCGGCTTTAACAGTTGAAGTTAAACGTATGTTCCTGGGTAATTTATACCAACGACCAAACCTCTTATTGATGGACACTGAAGATAAGCAGTACCGTGACGTGCATGCCTCCAACATGCTGGAGACATTTAAAGATGAAGCTCGGCAAATGATTCTTCAAGCCAGCCCAGGTGCGCCTGAAATTGAACTGCAACGTTTAACTGAGTTACTGGAAATCAGCCGTAACACGACACCATTGTTTGTGGCGGCGCGTGGTTTTTTAGAAAACAAGATAAAGGCCGTAATTCCTGAATTTTTTCTAGCGCCAATAGCAGATAAAACAGATGAAACGGATGAAACAGACAAGGCCGGTGTTATGGCCTATGCAACTTTACGCCAGGAATATTTTGTTTTGTACGATACGTTTTTGCGTAACCCAGAGGCGGAAATTACACCTGCGTTTATACAGGAAGAGCTTTTACGCATGGCCACATTCCCGCCAGATATGAAAGATGTTCTCAAGTTCTTATTTAGTACCTACGCTAGCCAAGCCATATTCAAAAACACATCGATATTGTTGGATTCCAAAAAATAGTTTTCAATTTTAATTTTTTGCAGACAGGTTTTTATGCAAACTTCTACTTCTGGTCAGTCGCCCTCTTATTCGCCGATCAATTCGCCGATCAATACGCCTAGTGATGCGCCAGCTTATGTTCAATCGCAATCGCAATCGCCAATACGCGATACTAAAAACAGTCATGCGCAAGTGTCAGTAGTTCCAGCGTCGTCACTTGTCAGTTCGCTAGCTGCATCACCACAAACCGCTGGCTTAGTGGCCTTAACCGACAGACATGTCAGGCAAGTCTTGCCAGCCGCATGTGCTACTGATCAAGGCTCTAGCCGCACCAGCCAACCTAGTGCAGCGTCTGCTCTGCAATCGGTAGAACAAAGTGCAGCCATAATGCTGGACGCCAAAGCTGCGGATAGTTTGGTGAGGGCAGACTTTGTTAATCAAATTAAGTCGCTCCAATTCCGCATGATTAACGACGATGCGTTAAGCCTAAATCAATTCGTTGCCCGCTACGAGCAAGACCTTGCCTTTTTGCATACGGCAGTCATACAGCCAGAGACGAGTAAAAGTGCGGTGTATCTATTGGCTATTTATTTGGGGCGAATTATCAATATGCCGCTGCCCAACCAAAAGACTGCGGACCAAGCAAGCGCCATTATTCGTAGTTATTTTGCGCTCATAGAAAGCCACAATACGCAGCTGATTGAACCGGCATTAATGTACGTAACTCACTTTGTGAGAACCCAGTCGTGGAGTTCATCTGCAGCCCAAGAAATCAGCGCTTTTATTTTGCAAGAGTTGCGCGGTATGACTAAAACCTTGGTCGCTCAGTTGTCAGTGCCAGAACTCTACACACCAGTAGTTGAGCTATTAATTGATATGGCTCACACCAGCTCTGAACATGCAAGAGACGTGATGGCGGCGATAGCTGCAGCACCCGCTGCCGCCTTGGCGCTGACGGCTGCACTGCTTAGAACAGAAGATTTTGTCTATCCTCAGCCAACTGGCGCGACGCCCATTTTTTTACTTCGCACATTAATTAATCAATTAGATAATTTTTCTGAAGTGCTTCAGGTCATTCCAAGCACAAGCGGGAAAGTAGCTTTTGTACGTGGATACAGTTTGTCTAGCAGCAGTGTGTTTCGGCAAACGACGCAGCGATTCAGTAAGATTCTTGACGTGATAAAAGCTACGCCTGCGCTAGACACGCCTACCTTAATCGCCTTGCTACTGGCTGTAGTCGGCAGTCATTCTGCGCCACAAGCGCAGCACTATCTAGTGGCGATGAATGCTAAATCAGCCTTAGATGGAAAAGCTGGTGTGGGTGGAACTGCAGCTGTGGATAGTCGTGTAAGAGAACTCTTGCCTGCCGCCATCAGCCTAGCCAGTGGAAATAGTGCATTTTTACTCGCTTCAAAAAATTTAAGCGTAGAAATTAAACTTAATTTTCTTGAGAATTTTTACTCGCAGACTGTATTCGTGGTGAGCCACAGTCGCGATTTGCAATACCGTCAACTGCATGCGTCAAACATGCCAGAAGTTTTTAAAAATACCGCTCGCCAAATGCTATTAGATGCCAGTTCTTCTGCGCCTGGTGTTGAGTTGTCACGCTTAATCGCAATGGTGATAAATGGTCGTGATACCGCTTCTATTTTTGTGGCTGCACGCGGATTTTTAGAAGATCAGATAAAGCAGTCTCTACCTAATTTTTTCACGGAACCCATTGCAGTCGATACCAAAAAAGATGGTTTGCTGGCCTACACCGCTTGGCGTGAGGAATACTTTGTTCTCTACCACTCATTTCTTGAAAATCCACATGCAGAAATCTCAGGTGATTTTATTCATTCAGAAATTGCACGCACTCTCGCGTTGCCAGTCGATATGCAAGACGTACTTAAGACTATGCTCAATACATATTTGAGAACGATTACTTTTAAAGTAAGCAGCGCAGTCATTGCCTAGCAAAAAGTGTATGAATTTTTTATTTGGCAAGACGGGAAACTACTCGGGATTTGCCTGCATATTTAGGATGTAAATATTGACTTGACGGTGGTAGTTAACCTGCCAATACCGCAAGACTTCACACAGGATTTATATGCAACCCTTTAATTCTGGCCAATCACCTGCGCATACACCAGCGAGTACTTCTTCAAGTGCTCCCGCGTTAGACGTTAAAAATTCTAGAGTGTCTGCTGCAACGCCAGCGTCGTCACTTACTGCGAGTGTGACGACATTGCAAAATATAGCTGCACCAGCATTGACCAGCAGGCAAGTTAGCCTTGTTGAAATTGATGACGGCTCCAGCTCCAGTGTGCTTAATGCAGGGGATTCAAAGCTCTTAAGCAGTGGCAGTAGTTCAAGTTTGTTGGACACTATGAAATTAATCCAACAGCGTATGGAGCATGATTGTCATACCGGCTTAGCCGTAGATGATTTTGTTGAACGCTACAAAGTAGAGCTGCCGCTTTTGCAAGCGGCGGTCAATAATCCAGACACTTGTCATCATGCTATTTATTTACTGAATCTTTTTTTGTATAGCCGTGCCAGTGCTTCAAACGTAAGTCCTGAAGTGGCAGAAAAAACTGACTCTATTATTAATAGCTTGTTCTCATGCATTAACAACACAAGTGAGTCAACGGCCAAACTGGTACTGGCTTGTTTGAAAAATTTTACTAATTTAAGTCCTGAAATTTCTGCGATTAGTCCTGAAGTCGGTGCCGCTATTTTGGGACGATTGCGTCATAGTGCCGCTACTTTAGCGACGCAGTCATCAGTACCTAGCCTTTACGCTCCGGCTATGGATTTACTCACAGACATGGCCAATACCAGTCCTGCGCATGCCCGAGATGTGATGGCGGCTATTTCTGCTGACCCTCATGCCAAATTAGCGATTGCCAATGCTTTGATTAATCCTGATTATTTTTGTTATCCGAATTCGTCAGCTGGTGCGCCAATGAATTTACTTCGTGCAGTCATAAGGCAACTGGATAACTTTGAGGACGTCCTTAATGTTATTCCAAGTCTTAAAGCCAAAGTAGCTTTCGTGCATGACTATAGCTGTGCGAGCAATCACTTTTTTGAGCCTACACCTAGGCTTATCGCAACGATTTTTGATTCTGTAAAACGACTGTCAAAGACGGATTTCCCTTTGTCAGTCGCCTTAGCACTCGCCGCTGTGAGCCAAAATAATAAGCTGCAAATACAGGAATATTTGACTGCCGTAAGTGCTAAAACAGATTTAAGCCAACTAGATAAAAGTGTTTTAAACATCTTCTCTGCTGCCATAAGTTTGGCTGACGGAAGCAGCGCTTGGTTGCTGTCGACAGCGCGGTTTACGCCTGAGCAAAAATTGATTTTTCTCGCTAACTTTTACCAGTGTTCAGAACTCATTTCAATGGACACCGAGGACAGGCAGTACCGCGATCTGCATGCTTCAAACATGTCAGAAGCCTTTAAAAATGCGGCAAGGCAAATGATTGTGCACGCCAGCCCAGATACGCCGGACGAGGAGCTGGAGCGCCTAACACAGGTGTTAAAAAACGGCCGGGATACAGCGCCAATTTTTGTCGCCGCACGCGGTTTTCTCGAGGACAAAATCAAGGCTGGCATTCCTGAATTTTTCACAACCCAGATTGCAGATGACGCCAATGAAACCGCCATACTGGACCATACCGTTTTAAGGCAGGACTACTTTGTTTTATACAACACCTTTTTGAGCAATCCGCGTGCTGCTGTTTCGGCTGACTTTATACGCACAGAATTGGCCCGGATTGAAACCCTAGCGCCGGATATGAAAGATGTGCTCAAGACCATGCTGAACTCTTATGTCAGTTTGCCAGCCGCTAAACCATCCTCTTTGGGTGAGTCTAAATTTTGATTTAATCCATGGCGCTGGCCAACGCTAAACTTTAAGCGCGTGTGACTTTCAGACCGGCAGTTCCAGCAGCGCGAAGCGTGATGCATTGGGCAACTGGTAATGCCACCATTCGTTGGGGTGGTGAATAAAACCGGCCTCTTGCATCACGGTCATTAAATACATGCGGTTGATAAGCACTGGTGCGGCCAAGTCGGGGTAGAAATGGTGTGAGGCTTTTGTCATGGTGTCGACTGCTGTGCCCATATCCAAATCTTGGCCATCTAGGCTTTGCAGCGTTATGTCTAGCGCCACACCGCGGGTGTGGTTTGAACCTATTTTGGGGTCGGCCACATAACGCGGATCTGGCACACAGTCCCACAGCGCTTGCTGCGCTTGTTGTGAGCGAAAGGCATCAAACACTTTGATCCGAAAGCCAAAATTTTTGGCCGCAGAAATCGCGTGTTTAAAAAGCACTTCAGCATCTGGGTGCAAATAGCATTTTGCATGCGGGTAAATCACTTTGCCGGTGAAGTTGTCCGCACGCGCATAGATCATGTCTATCTGTATGCCGTGGGTTTCTTCGGTTAGTTCTACTAGTGCGTCGCGACTCAACATCAACTGTCTCTTTGTACTTATTGAAAGGCGACTTCTGCAAAACTGCGCAGCTTGCGGCTGTGTAATTGGTCAGTGCCTTGGCTGCGTAGCAACTCCATGGCGCGTATGCCAATGCGCAAATGTTGATCGACGCGCTCGCGGTAAAAATGATTTGCCATGCCGGGCAATTTAATTTCACCATGCAGCGGTTTATCACTCACGCACAGCAGCGTGCCGTAGGGTACGCGAAAGCGAAAACCATTCGCCGCAATGGTGGCGCTCTCCATGTCAAGCGCAACCGCTCGGCTTTGGCTAAAGCGTCGCTGTGGTTTATTCGCTGGCAGCAATTCCCAGTTGCGATTGTCGGTCGATGCCACGGTTCCGGTGCGCATGATGCGCTTGAGTTCTGTACCGCTAAGCCCGGTCACATTTTCCACCGCTTGCTCTAACGCTTTTTGAATTTCTGCCAGTGCCGGAATTGGCACCCACAGCGGCAATTCTTCATCCAGTACATGGTCTTCGCGTACATAGCCGTGGGCCAATACATAGTCGCCCAGTTGCTGACTGTTGCGCAGGCCGGCGCAATGGCCCAGCATGATCCAGGCATGCGGCCTGAGCACTGCAATATGGTCGGTGATATTTTTTGCATTGGCAGGCCCCACGCCAATGTTGACCATGGTGATGCCGCTGCGGTCAGCACGCACCAAGTGATAGGCCGGCATCTGCGGCAAACGCGGCGGCGCTAGGCCCAGCGCATCACTGTCAGGCGGTGTTAAGCCGGTGCGGCGCGTGACCACATTGCCGGGTTCAATAAAGGCGATGTATTCGCTATTCGGGTCAGCCATTGCGGCATGGCCTAGGCGTACGAACTCGTCGATGTAGAACTGGTAGTTGGTAAACAGCACAAAGTTTTGATACCACTCCGGCGAGGTGCCAGTGTAGTGGCGCAGCCGTTGCAGCGAGTAATCCACTCTTGCTGCGGTAAACAGCGACAGCGGCATGGGCTCACCCGGGCGCGGCTCAAACGTGCCGTTGGCAATCCCGTCGTCCATAGAAGCCAAGTCGGGCAGGTCGAACATATCGCGCATCAACATGCGGCGCTGCGCGTCCATATTGCCTTCAATGTGGTCGTGCTCGGCGAATGAAAAATGCACTGGTATCGGCTGCGTGCTGGTGCCCACTTCCAGTTCTACATTATGGTTTTGTAGCAGCAAGGTGAGCTGCTCAAGGTAGTAGCTGGCATATAAATCAGGTCGGGTCAGCGTGGTTTCAAAGTGACCTGGTCCGGCGACAAAGCCGTAGCTTAGTAGCGAAATGTTCAGCTCTTCTCGCGTGGCGCGCGCCACTGTGTTGGTGTGCAAACGCACAAAAGGATAGCAAGCGCGCACATGGCCGGGCAGAGTTTCGCCGTCGACAAAGCGCTGCATGGCTTGGCGCAGATGGCTAATTTGCTGGTCGTAAATCAGGCTGATTTGGGCCAACGCAGAGGCAGCATCTAGGTAGCGCATTGGGGCGGTAAAACTGGGCAGGTAAGACATGTGGTCGCGCTTTTTTTAAGGTTTGTTCTTTTAAGCGTTAGGCTTTTAAAGTTTGCACTGGCTCGCGCATGGTCACAAGCTCTTCTGCCATGGTTGGGTGTATTCCAATGGTGCTGTCAAAGATGGCTTTGGTCGCGCCGGCCTTCATCGCCACGGCAAAGCCTTGAACGATTTCACCTGCGTCTGCGCCCACAATGTGTAGGCCCACCACACGGTCGGTGGCGTCTTCCACTAACAGCTTCATCAGCGTGCGTTCTGAGCTACCGCTTAGCGTGTGCTTGAGCGCTTTAAAGTCGCTGCGGTAAACCGTGACTGCGCCAAATTTTTCGCGCGCCTCAGTCTCGGTATAGCCGACGGTGCCGATATTAGGATGGGTAAACACCGCCGTCGGAATAAAGTCGTAACTAATGCTACGCGCCGCTTTGCCTGCGGTCGGGCCGAACAAATGATCGACCAGCACCATGGCTTCGCCGGTCGCCACCGGTGTCAGCTGAATCCGGGATGTCACATCACCCAAAGCGTAAATCGACGGTACTGATGTTTGGTACTGATCGTTAACGATCACCGCACCGTTGGCCTTGGTGGCTACGCCAACTTCTTCTAGACCCAAGCCTTTGGTGTTGGCGACACGACCAGTGGCGTACAGCACGGCATCGACTTCAAAGAACGCGTCGCTGCCTTTGACAGAAACTTGCAGACAGTCGCCAACCTTGGCGATGGACGCCACTTCATGCTGGAGTTGCAGCTTGACGCCGGCTTTTTGCATTTCCAGCGCGATGAAGTCGCGCACATCTTCGTCAAAGCCTTTGAGCACTTTCTCGCCCCGGTGCAGCAAGGTGACGTCTGAACCCAAACCGTTAAAAATAGACGCAAACTCGCAGGCGATGTAGCCGCCGCCAACTACCAAAAGGCGTTTGGGAAAGGGCTTGAGGTCAAACATGTGGTCAGAAGTCAGCACCAGCTCACGACCCGTCACCGCCGGCACTTGGGCGGTGCCGCCAGTGCCTATCAAAATGTTTTTAGCGCTATAGCTTTTGCCGTCGACTTCAACCGTATGCGGCCCTGTCAGCTTGGCCCAGCCGCGGATGATGGTCACGCCGGCTTTGTCCAGCATGCCGACATAAATGCCGTTAAGCCTAGAAATTTCACGGGCGCGGTTGGTTTTGAGTAAATCCCAATCCAGCACCGGCGCTTGGCCGACCCAACCAAAGCCGTGAGACTCTTCAAAGGCCTCGGCAAAAGAAGCGGCATAGCTGTAAAGCTTTTTGGGGATGCAGCCGACGTTCACACAAGTACCACCCATATCGGCCACTTCGGCCAAGCCCACGCGTGCGCCGCGTTGGGCTGACATGCGCGCTGCGCGTACGCCGCCGCTGCCGCCGCCAATAACGAAAAGGTCAAAGTCAAATGTCTGCATCAAATTATCCTGTCGGTTGTGTCAAGGCTGCATGCCTTGCTATTGAGACGCAGAGTACCACCCGTAGCCTCAAGCTTGAGGGCTACCCTTGGTATTCGCGCCCGTCACTTGGGGCTATGCCTGCTTCGCATGAGTGACTTCTAGGAATCTGGTCATAGCGGATCAGCCCCATCACCGATAATGCCCGCATGACTACGAACTCCAATGATTTCAGCGCCTTGTCGCTGCCAGCCCATGTACTGGCCAACCTCACCCAACTGGGCTACTTGCAGATGACCGCGATCCAAGCCGCCAGCCTGCCGGTGGCGTTACTGGGTAAGGATTTAATCGCCCAAGCCAAAACCGGCAGCGGCAAAACGGCCGCCTTTGCTTTAGCGCTACTCGCCAACCTCAATGCCCGTCGCTTTGCGGTGCAAGCCATGGTGTTGTGCCCAACCCGCGAGCTGGCCGACCAAGTCGCCACTGAGATTCGCCGTCTGGCGCGGGCTGAAGAAAACATCAAAGTCGTCACGCTCTGCGGCGGTGTCGCCTTGCGCGGTCAAGTCGCCAGTCTTGAGCATGGCGCGCACATCGTGGTGGGCACACCCGGCCGCATCATGGACCATTTGGGTCGTGGCAATCTAAACCTAGAAGCCATGAATACCTTGGTCTTAGACGAAGCCGACCGCATGCTAGACATGGGCTTTTTTGAAGACATTTGTGTGGTCGCCAAGCAGTGCCCCAAAGAGCGGCAAACCCTGCTGTTTTCGGCCACCTACCCAGAAGGCATTGCCAAGATTAGCCAGCAGTTTATGAAGTCGCCGCAAACCATCACGGTGCAGGCGCAACACGAAAAAAGCAAGATTCGCCAGCGCTGGTACGAAGTCGCCGACAGCGACCATGACGAAGCCCGACTTGAGTCAGTGGCCAAACTGCTAAACCATTTCCGTCCCGCCAGCACCTTGGCTTTTTGCAACACCAAATCGCAATGCCGCGCCTTGGTGAGCTACTTGAAAGACCACGGCTTTAGCGCCTTGGCCTTGTTCGGTGAACTTGAGCAGCGCGAGCGCGATCAAGTCTTGGTGCAGTTTTCTAACCGCAGCTGCTCAGTGCTAGTGGCCACCGATGTGGCGGCGCGCGGCTTGGACATTGCCCAGTTAGAGATGGTCATTAACGTTGACGTCACGCCGGACGCCGAAGTGCATATTCACCGCATAGGCCGCACCGGCCGCGCCGACCAAGAAGGCTGGGCCATGAGCTTGGCCAGCATGGACGAGATGGGCAGTGTTGGCAAAATTGAGCAACTGCAAAAAGCCGAGTCCGAGTGGCACAAACTCAGCGAACTGACACCCGCCAGCCAAGAGCCGCTGTTGCCGCCCATGGTGACTTTGCAAATCGTCGGCGGCCGCAAAGAAAAAATCCGCGCCGGCGATGTGCTGGGCGCACTGACTGGCGACGCCGGTTTTACCCGCGAGCAAGTCGGCAAAATCAATGTCAATGAATTTTCAACCTACGTCGCCGTCGACCGCGCGATTGCTAGTGAGGCGCAGCAAAAACTGTCTTTTGGCAAGGTCAAAGGCAAAAGCGTCAAAGTGCGCTTTATGGATGAGGCGTAAGGCCAGCGCATGACTGAAGCGCTCAACACGCCCAACAACAACTCGGCGGCTGATGCCTCGGCCATTGATGCTTCGGCGCTTGATGCTGAGGTGAATGCCGAAGTAAATACCGCCGTTATTCCGCTCACCTCGGGTGAGAAGAACGAGGGCTTGGCCGTGGTGATAGGCGCAGGCGGCGGCTTGGGTGCGGCCATGCTGGCGCAACTCAAAGCCGACGGCATTTATGCCGACGTGCTGGGCATTAGCCGCGACGCCGCCAACGGTTTGGCGATGGACTATCTCGATGAAGCCAGTATCGCCAGCGCCGCCAGCACAATCGCTGCGCACTGCGCCGCACACGGCCAAAGCCTGCGTTTGCTAATTGTGGCGACCGGGTTTTTGCACGGACCACAAGGCCAGCCCGAGCGCAGCTGGACGCAACTCGATGCCGCCTATTTGCAGCACGTGTTCGCCATCAACACGCTAGGGCCAGCATTAGTGATGAAGCATTTCTTCCCACTGCTGCCCAAACAAGGCCGGTGCGTGGCGGGCTTTTTCTCGGCCAAGGTAGGCAGTATTGGCGACAACTCGCTGGGCGGCTGGTACGGCTATCGCGCCTCTAAGGCCGCCCTCAATCAGTTGGTTAAAACCGCGTCAATTGAGCTCACACGGCGCAATCGACAAAGCGTCTGCGTGTCGCTACACCCCGGCACCGTCGCCACCGCACTGAGCCAACCCTTCGCAAAAACCGGCTTAACCGTTCGCCCCGCACCACTGGCGGCTACGGCTCTACTGCAGGTTTTGGCTGGGGTGACGACGGCGGATAGCGGGTGTTTGTTGGATTACTTGGGGGGGAGATTGGGGTTTTGAGGCGCGCTGCTCGACTTTGGTTTTGATTTGCGGAGCCTAGGTTTTGTTCTGCCTTTGTTTTTCTCAGCGGTGTTGAGTCGCCGAGCGCTTTTAAGGAGACTTTGGGCCTAGTTGCTTGATTGTTTCTGGCTGGTGATGAAGCAGCAAATCCGCCTTTAAGTGGGGTATGAAACTTAACCAAGTTATCAGATTTATCTTCGCTGACGCCTTGATCATTGTCAGAATCACCTTCGGTAGTAAAGTCTGTGAACCTAGTCAGATTAATGGACAGCAGAGTCCTCTAAAGATTGGTAATACAGATTTTCAAAGTTAAGTGGGCTTAGCCAGCCAACGGTTGAATGCCTGCGAATGCGATTGTAATAAGCCTCTATGTATTCAAAGACTGCCTGCTTAGCTAGCTCTCGGGTTGCAAAGTATTCACCGTGAATAGCTTGCTTTTTCAGTGTGGCGAAGAACGATTCTGCTACGGCGTTATCCCAACAATTTCCGCGCCTACTCATGCTTTGAATAAGTAAACTTTCCCTGAGCATTTTGCGGTACGCGTTCGACACGTATTGCGATCCCTGATCGGTGTGAACCATCACGCCAGTAGGTTTTCCTCTGGTGAGAATGGCCGCTTGCAATGCATCGCACACTAACTTGCTATCAATTCGCCCGCTCATCTGCCAGCCTACAACAGCGCGACTGTACAAGTCGATCACCGTGGCCAAATACAGCCAACCCTGCGCAGTGCGTATATAAGTAATGTCTCCAACCCAAACCTGATTAGGTGCGCACACTTCGAACTGGCGCTCCAGCAAGTTAGGCGAGGCTAATTTGCCGTGATTAGAGTCAGTGGTGCGTTTAAATTTCTGACTTCCTTTAGCGCGTAATCCCAAATAATGCATATGCCTACCGACGGTGCGCGCGCAAGCGTTTAAGCCGCTACCAACGAGCTCGGCGTGGATGCTGGGTGCGCCCACTCTTGCTTTATGCGCTGTGTGGCAGGCACGAATGGCATCGTGCAGATCAGTTGCTCGCTGTGGGCGGGCAAGCCATGCGTAGTAGCCCGAGCGGCTAACCGACAAAGCCGCGCACAGAGCGGCCATGCGGTAGGCGTCCAAGTGAGATTTCATAAACGTGTACTTGGCAGACTTGGATTTTTCACGAAGTACACGTGCGCTTTTTTTAGTATGTCGTTGACCTCTCGTAAGTGCGCGTTCTCACGCTCAAGCGTACGAAGTCGTTGTTGATCTATCGATAAGGCCGCGCTGGCGGTAACGCCGATGCTAGTGCGGTGTACACGCATCCACTTGTCTAACGTGGAGTAGCCAACGCCAAGCAGCTTGGCTGTGTTCGCAACGGACTGCCCTGGGTGATTTAAAACGTGTTCGACTGCTTGCTGCCTGAACTGTTCACTGTGATGTTTGCTCATGAATTTCCTTTTCAAGGTTTGATTTAAACCTTTAGAGGAACTCTTTGTCTACTTTTTTGACTAGGTCCAGTTTGCAATGCAGTTGATACCGTGCCGGCTCGCTCCGACAAAAGTAGTGGCCAGTGCATGCAGCGCGCCGGCTACGACGCCAGAGCCGTAGTCGGCGATGACGTTACTCATGCACGCCACCGCAGCTTCTTCTTCAGGTGTGTCAACGGGATTGCCAGCAGCATTCGCTGTTCTTTTGATAAGTGTGCTGACCGCGCCGAAGATGACGGTTTGTACTGCCGGCCTGTAGACCCAACTGGCGCCTGTGATTACAGCGCCGCCCAAGGCGTCAAATACTGCGGACTTGATAGGGTATCCCATCGGCCGTGTGGTTGCGGGTGCGGGTGCGGTTGTGGCTGTGGCTGTGGCTGTGGCTGCGGCTGCGGCGGAGCGGGATGAAGGACTTGAACCTATTGGATTTGTCATGACACTGTCCTTCAATCTAAGCTGAAAACTCAGCCATATTTTGCTCAAGAATCTCTGCGCTTTGGGCCAATGTGTCGCGCATCAGCTGCGTGGCGCTGACCAGCGACAGCAGCATTTCGGCCACGGCTTCGCCGCCGTTGGCGGTCTGGTCAAGCGCCAACCGAAAACCGTAGACGATCTGGCCACCGTCTGGCAGCCGTGCAAAAAAACCGCATAAGCCGGCTGGGTTGTTGGCGTTGTTTTCAAGTAGCTGGCGCAAGACGGGTATTTCTTGTTCGGGCGTCAGGTTTTCTGCCGTACCAATGTCTACAAAAATAGTCAGGCCGGCGGGGTCGTACTCGCCGTAGTGCTGAAACCAGAAGTTAAATTCTTTGATTTGCAAACTGTCACCTCGCAGCAGCGCTTGCGCGTCAAGCTTGGTGATCTCGGCAAACTCGGTGACGGCGGCGGTAAAGGCGCGTGGAACGCCGTAGGCATCAACGCCAAAGGGGTTTATAGGGCTGTCTAAAGCGGACATTGGACTCTTTCAAAATGTCTCACTTTTATACATTTAGTATCTTTTTTATGTGTCTAGGGATTTCCCTGAAAGTTTAAAAAATGTGTTGTACAAGATCTAAGCAGCTCACTGCAATGGCTAAAAACCGTGGGTTTTATTGATCTGCGGGTGGTTTTTTAAGGGCGTAAGGGCGGTCTTACATGTGTCTTATATGTCGACTTAGTTCAACCTGTGCATGGCCTTGGCATGTGCTTTACGGGTCAAATTCAGTACGCCAAGCGCCCACGATGGGGTTGAAAAAATAGCTTGCTCAATGTTTGCAAGGCGTGCAGTGCGTATTTGCCGCCTAACGTAGTGCGTATTTGATGGGTTTAAAGCCGGACTGTATGCGCCGCTTTAGTTGGCCTAGCCGAGTTATTTGTACACGCTTGGGGTTTGCTTGACCCAAGGTTGTGCTTCACAAAGCGGGTTGACCGCTTTGTGTTTTTAGCTGATTAAACGTCGAGATTGGCGGCTAATTTTGCCGCTTTGCGGCGCTCACGGAAGGCATGTAATTCGCCCACCACGCCTTTGCGAAAGGCTAGCACGCACAGCACAAAGATCACGCCAATGATGACGTTGACCCAAGAGCCGACCTTGTCAGCCAATAAGTTTTGCAGCGCAATGACGATGCCAGAACCCAAGACCGGGCCGAAAAACGTGCCCACGCCGCCTAGCAGCGTCATCAAGATGACCTCGCCAGACAAAGACCAGTGCACATCAGTCAAGGTTGCAAAACCCATCACCAAGGTTTTGAGTGAACCAGCCAAGCCGGCCAACATGGCGGACAGCACAAAGGCCAGCAGCTTGTAGCGGTCAACCTGGTAGCCTAGCGAAATGGCACGCGGCTCATTTTCGCGAATCATCTTTAGCACCTGACCGAAAGGTGAGTGGACTATTCGTGCAATCGCCATCAGGCAGGCGGCAAATATTGCCAGTACGACGTAGTACAAGGTGAGGTTTGACTTGAGGGAAATCAAACCAAAAAGCAGGCCACGCGGAACGCCTTGCAGGCCGTCTTCACCGCCGGTAAAGGGCGCTTGCAGGCAAATAAAGTAAACCATTTGCGCCATCGCCAAGGTGATCATGGCGAAGTAAATGCCTTGCCGGCGAATCGCAACTAGGCCAACGAGCAAACCAATAAAGCCAGCTGCAACAGTGCCGGCCAAAATGGCCAGCTCTGGCGACCAGCCTTGGGACTTGATAAACCAGCCGGTGATATAGGCGGCCGAGCCAAAAAAGGCTGCATGTCCAAAGGACAGCAAACCGGTAAAGCCAAGCAGCAAATTAAACGCGCAGGCAAACAGTGCAAAGCACAGTAGCTTCATCAAAAAAACCGAATACAGGCCTAGAAAAGGCGCTGCTATTGCCAGTATCAGTATCACTACGTAAGTTAGCTTGGTGATACGCGAGGCGCTGCTTTTGAGCTTGCTTTGGAGAGAGGGCGCAGTGGGCACGGTGGAACTCGATGAGGGGGTCTGGGAGGTTGTGGCGGAGGGGGTGTTCTGGCTCATCTTTAGTTTTCCTTGCCAAACAGGCCGGCTGGTTTAACCATGAGCACTAGCACCATGACGATAAACACCACAATATTCGATGCTTCGGGGTAGAACACGCGGGTCATGCCTTCGATCAGGCCTAGCGCCAGACCCGTCAGCACTGAGCCCAAAATAGAGCCCATGCCGCCAATCACCACCACCGCAAACACGACGATGATGAGGTTGGAACCCATTAACGGGTTGACCTGAATAATCGGCGCAGCCAGCACACCGGCCAAGCCTGCTAGCGCAGCGCCAGCGCCATAGGTGAGCATGACCATCACAGGCACGTTTATGCCAAAGGCCTGAACCAGTGGCGCGTTCTCGGTGCCGGCGCGCAGATAGGCGCCGAGCCGGGTGCGCTCAATCAGGTACCACGTGCCAAAGCAAACCACCAATGACACAAACACTACCCAAGCGCGGTAGTTAGGCAGGTACATAAAGCCGAGGTTGGTGCCGCCTGAGAGCAGTTCTGGCACGCGGTAGCTTTGTCCTGAGACGCCGTAGAGTTCGCGAAAAATGCCTTCGGCAATCAAGGCCAAGCCAAAGGTGAGCAGCAAACCGTAGAGCGGATCGAGTTTGTATAAGTGGCGCAGAAACAAGCGCTCAATGATGACGCCGATAAGGCCAACTGCCAGCGGCGCAAGTATCAGTGCCGCCCAGTAGTTAATGCCAAATGAATCCATCAAGATCCATGCGGCAAAAGCGCCCAGCATGTAGAGTGCGCCGTGCGCAAAGTTAACAATGCCAAGCAGGCCGAAGATCACAGCCAAGCCCAGGCTGAGCATGGCGTAGAACGCGCCATTGACCAAGCCCAGCAAAAGCTGGCCTAAAAAAGCTTGCACGGGGATGCCGAAAATTTCCATGGGAGCCTAGCTAAACGCCGTTCAAAATACTTGTGAAAACCGGCCAGCAGACGCAGATTTTTTAGAAGATCTGCGCCGGCTGAACCGGTGAAAAAATCAATGCCGGGAAGTGGTTTTGGGTTGCGCTGCCAACAAAGCATTCGCGTTTGCAATGCTTTGTCGCGATCCGCCGTAGTGCCTCGACCGCTTCCCTTTTATGGCTTAACTATTACTTTTTGAGTAAGCTGCACTTGGACTCTGCGAGCGTGGCGAAGGCCTGCTCGCCAGGTACTGTTGCAATCTTTTTGTAGTAATCCCACGGCGTGGTCGACTCTTTTTGTGTTTTGACTTCAAAGAGGTACATGTCGTGAATCATGCGACCGTCGGCGCGGATCTGACCCTTGTTATAAAAGTCATCAATCTTCATGCTTTTAAGCGCCTTCATGACCTTTTCGCCATTGACTGTGCCGGCAATTTCCACTGCTTTGAGGTAGTTGGTGGTGGCTGAGTAGTCAGCAGCTTGCAGGCTTGAAGGCATGCGCTTGTATTTATCAAAAAAGCGCTTGGAGAATTTGCGCGACGCATCGTCTTGATTCCAGTACCAGCTGTCGGCCAGTTGCAGGCCTGCGGTATTGGCCAAGCCAAGGCTGTGCACGTCATTGATGAAAACCAGCAGGCCAGCGACTTTCATGGTTTTGGTCACGCCAAATTCTTTGGCTGCCTTCATGGCGTTGGTGAAATCACCGCCGGCGTTAGCCAAGGCCAAAATTTGCGCTTTAGACGACTGCGCTTGCAACATAAAGGATGAGAAGTCCGAGGCATTGAGTGGGTGACGAACCGCGCCCAAAACAGTACCGCCATTGGCTTTGACAACGGCTGATGCATCGCCTTCTAACGAGTAGCCAAACGCATAGTCAGCGGTCAGAAAAAACCAGCTTTTGTTGCCGGCTTTGACCAGCGCCGAGCCAGCCACTTTAGCCAGCGATACGGTGTCGTAGGCGTAGTGAACTGAATACGGTGTGCAGTCTTCATTCGACAGGCGGGCTGAGCCAGCGCCGATGGCGATGAAAGGGCGCTTTTTCTCGGCCGTGATCTTGGACATGGCAATCGCCGTGCCGGAGCTAGTGCCGCCAATCAGCATGGCTAGGTTGTCTTTGTCAATCCATTCACGTGCTTTGGACGAAGCCACGTCGGCCTTGTTCTGGTGATCGGCGCTCAGCACTTCGATAGGACGGCCTAGCACCTTGCCGCCGAAGTCCTTGGCCGCCCAGCTGAGCATTTCCGCACCAGCAGGGCCGTCGATGTCGGCGTACAGGCCAGACATGTCGGTGATGATGCCGATACGCACTGGACCGGTGTCGGTTTGCGCGCTGGCTGCGGTGACCAGGCCTACGGCCATAGCAGCGACTAGTGTTTTAATTTTCATGGGTTGGCTCAAGTTAGGGTTTGGACGACGGGGAAATAAAAAAGGCAGTTCTATGCTTGGCTCTATACGCCTAAATACTCTTGCAGCATGCCCATGTTTTGGGCCAGTTGAGACTGTTCAAACTGTTTGACTATGGTGCCGTGCTCCATCACGTAGAAGCGGTCAGCTAGCGGTGCAGCAAAGCGGAAATTCTGCTCGACCAGCACTATGGTGTAGCCCTTGGCTTTGAGCGTGAGAATCATCTCCGCCAGCTTTTGCACAATCACCGGTGCCAAACCTTCAGAGATCTCGTCTAACAGCAGCAGCCGCGCGCCGGTGCGCAAGATGCGGGCCACGGCCAGCATTTGTTGCTCACCACCTGAGAGCCGCGTGCCAGGGCTGCTGGCGCGCTCTTTAAGGTTGGGGAACATGTCATAGATCTCGTCCAAGCTCATGCCGCCGGGCGCTATGGTGGGCGGCAGCATCAGGTTTTCTTCGGCGGTGAGACTGGCAAAAATGCCGCGTTCTTCGGGGCAATAACCCACGCCTAGCCGCGCTATTTTGTGCGGTGCTAGCGCAATTGATTCTGTGCCAGCGATTTGAATCGAACCTTTGCGTGAGCCGGTCAGGCCAACGATGGCCCGCATGGTGGTGGTGCGGCCTGCGCCGTTGCGCCCTAGCAGGGTGACAACTTCGCCCTCGTTCACGGTCAGGTTAACGCCGTGGAGTATGTGCGACTCGCCATACCAGGCTTGCAGGTTCTCGATTTTTAACAGCGCTTTGCTCATACGGTCGACTCTTTGGTGGGCTGCTCGCCTGGCAAGGCCGTGTCTGTCGTGCCCATATAGGCTTCTATGACCAGCGGATTGGCAGACACTTCTGCATAAGGGCCGTCGGCAATGATGGCGCCGCGCTGCAATACGGTAATACGGTCGGCAATGGAGGAGACTACATTCATGTTGTGCTCGACCATCAAGATGGTGCGGCCTTGCGAGACTTTTTTGATCAACTGCGTGACCCGGTCCACGTCTTCATGGCCCATGCCTTGCGTCGGCTCGTCAAGCAGCATCAACTCTGGCTCAAGCGCCAAGGTAGTGGCGAGTTCTAGCGCACGTTTGCGGCCATAGGGTAGGTTGACAGTCATCTCATCGGCAAAGCTACCCAAGTCGACTTCGTCAAGCAATTGTCTGGCCCGCTCATGCAGGTGATGCAGCGAGGATTCTGGTTTCCAAAAGGCAAATGAAGTGCCGAGATTGCGCTGCAATGCGGCGCGCACATTCTCTAGCACCGTCATATGCGGGAATACCGCCGAAATCTGGAACGAGCGCACTATGCCGCGTCTGGCGGTTTGTGCTGGTTTTTCTGTCGTGATGTTGGCTTCATTAAACAAAATGGTGCCGCGTGTGGGCGGCAAAAATTTGGTTAACAAGTTAAAGAATGTTGTTTTGCCTGCGCCGTTCGGGCCAATCAGTGCGTGGATATGGCCGCGGCGAACCTTGAGGTCGACATTGTTCACGGCGATAAAGCCCTTGAACTCTTTGCTCAGGCCGCGGGTTTCAAGAATGAACTCAGCTGACAAATGACTCTCCGGCGGGTTTGTTGGGAATATGTGCAACGTTAGGGGTAGACCTTGGCCAATTGGCAGGCTAGGCAAGCGGTACCCGTATGCTGATTAGTTACAAATGGTAGCCATCAAAATGGCTTCTGCTACCGGGTAAGACCCTTAGGTAGTTTTGCGTGGTTGTTGCTTAAATGGTTTCTTTGTCGCGTTTAGCGACGAGTCTTTCTAGTGGATTTTTACCGACGGTTGCTGTCCTGTGTTGGCACTGCTTGTCTGCGTGGTTAGAAATTTTCTTGTTTCTAGCATCCTCGTTTGGGTTTTTGTCCAAAAGTGGTTTCTCAGTGTGCGACCATCTGGGATGCAAAAATTCTGGCCCTCACATAGTTTTACACAGCTCTATCCCGGGCTAGAGCGCAACGCTCGCGGCTGGCTCATGCCCGGGCTGGATTACTGGCGTTATTTTTTAGCCATGCCTGAGCTGGCGCCGGTAGAGCAGTCTTGCCCGTCCGAGCTGGCGCTGCATGCGGCTTTGCTGGAACAGCCCTTGCGCGCAGTCAAGCCCGAGCGGCTACTCAAGGTGCAAGACCCAGATGCGCGCGGCAGCTACAAAACTTTCTTGCGCTTTCGCGACCAGTTGTTGGCCGCCGGCACGCTAGAGGCTTGGTATTTAGGCCTTTTTCCGCGCAGTGGCAGCGTGCGCATAGATATCGCGCCGCTGTTTATTGATTTAGTGTTGGCCGCCATCACGCGTAATGTGCTGGATGACTCGCAAGATGCTTTTGAGCTGCGGGCCGCGGAAATGCTGTTTCGCTCGCAACGCATCAGCACCCAAGACAGCCAAGTGCTGAGCGGCGATGCTTTAACGCTGGACATGCTTAGCGAGACCGGCGGCGTGGGCGACATTGGCCGCTTTCTGGCCGAGGCTGGCGCGCCCATGGCTAGTGTGCAAATGCAAGTGCTAAGTGACGATAACGCCGCCGAGTATTGGGCCTCTAGCCAAGGTCAACGGTTTTTGCTTGACCTCAAACATGAGATCAACAACGACTTGAGTCACGGTCTGGTGTTGACATTAACCCGCGCCCGCTCGGGTCTGAAGTCGCTGGCGCAAGTGCTGCAAAAGTGGTTGCTGCATATGTTGGGCATCACCGTGAGTATTCGGCCGCTGCAAAAAATTGATGATGCTAGCTGGCGCTGGCATGTGGGTTTGGATGTGCAGTCCACGGCTTTGCTCAATGACCTTTATGAGGGACAGGAAATAGAGCCGGCTAGGTTGCAGCGCTTAATCAGCTTATTTAAGCTCGACTTTGCCGATCCGCGCGAGATGCGCGCCGATGTTGCTGGCAAGCCGGTCTACCTTGGCCTGATGATGGATGGGCAAGGCTTGCTCAGGCTAAAGCCGCAAAATTTGTTGATTAATTTGCCTTTGTTGTCGGTCCAGTAATACGCTTTTGAACCAGCGTAAGGACAGCACTTTATGCCTCATCGCTGGGTCTGCCGAGAGTTGCCTCAGTTGTGGCATAAAATCCGAGGTTGAGCCATATTTAACCGGAGTCCTCCATGCCCAAAAAAATCAGAGTCGAAGCCGACATCTGCGCCCCAAAACCTGTTCCCCCAAAGGGCTTTACTACTGCTACCGGTCACGGTCAGAAGGTCAGTCTCGAGCGCGGTAGTTCTACCCGCAGCAAAAAAAATCCGGGTAAGCGTCCGAAAAAAGGCGGCTAAATCCGACTGACCAAAAGGCTGCCCGACGGGGCTGGCCTTGCGGCATAAAAAAAGCGCCTTTTTGGCGCTTTTTTTATGCCGTTTTTTTTTGAGGCCACCGTTAATTAGTTTGCACTAGGCAATCGCATCAACTACTCTGGCCGCACATTTAATCAGATGGTTTATTCAGCCTAGCAATAGACTGCTAATTGCAAAGTATATATAATGTAGATACATCTTGATGGGTAAATAATGGAATCTGTTATTCGAAAGTGGGGCAACTCTCTAGCCTTGCGGTTACCCGCATCTGCGCTCAAGCAAGCGGATTTGAGTCTGGATCAAAAAGTCAACATAGTGGTCTCGCGAAGCCGCATCATCATTGAGGCGTCTGGCAAAGTTGAATATGACTTGGGCCAGTTGCTTGACGCTATGACGGCTGAAAACGCGCATGCTGAGGCGGACTTTGGCAAACCGGTTGGTAAAGAGTTGCTCTGATGGCTACTCGCTCTTATGTGCCTGATGCCGGCGACATTGTGTTGCTAGAGTTTGACCCCCAAGCTGGACACGAGCAGGCCGGACATAGACCGGCTTTGGTAGTCAGCCCAGCTAGCTACAACGCAAAAACGGGTTTGATGGTTTGCTGCCCTATGAGCACCAGGATTAAAGGCCATCCCTTTGAAGTGCTGGTTGAGCTTGACGCGGTCACGAGTGCTGTGCTTTCTGACCAAGTTAAATCACTCGATTGGAAAGTTCGGCAAGCTAAGAAAAAAGCCACTGTGCCTGCGGCCGTGATGCTGCATGTGCGGGCAAAAATCAAGGCTTTGCTGGCGATTGCGTGATTCATGTGTGATCAGTGCGCGTGCTGGCAATTTAGCCCATGCGCGCTCAGATCACACAGCTTAGATTACATATTGCGCCGGTACTGCCCGCCAACCTCAAACAAGGCATTGGTGATTTGCCCGAGTGAGCATATCCGCACTGCATCCATCAACACCTCAAACACATTGAGGTTTTCAATCACCGCCTGTTGCAGGCGTTTCAGCATGGCTGGTGACGCGTCGGCATGGCGTTTGTGAAAGTCTTCTAATCGAGCGAGTTGGCTGACTTTTTCTTCCTCGGTTGAGCGGGCTAATTCAAGCTTGTCTTGCACCACTTCGCCGTGTGGATTGCGGAAAGTATTCACGCCAATAATCGGCAATTCGCCCGTATGTTTCAGCATTTCGTAGTGCATGGATTCGTCTTGAATTCGGCCGCGTTGGTAGCCGGTTTCCATGGCACCTAATACGCCGCCGCGCTCGGCGATTTTTTCGAACTCTAGCAGAACGGCTTCTTCTAATAGTTCGGTCAACTCTTCGATGATGAACGCGCCTTGCGACGGATTTTCGTTTTTCGCCAAGCCCCATTCGCGGTTGATGATGAGCTGAATCGCCATGGCGCGGCGCACCGACTCTTCGGTTGGCGTGGTGATTGCTTCATCAAAGGCGTTGGTATGCAGGCTGTTGCAGTTGTCGTAAATCGCTATCAAAGCTTGCAGCGTTGTGCGGATGTCGTTGAACTGAATTTCTTGTGCATGCAGACTGCGGCCGCTGGTTTGTATGTGGTACTTTAGTTTTTGGCTGCGCTCGTTGGCACCGTATTTTTCTTTCATCGCCACCGCCCAGATACGGCGCGCCACTCGGCCCATCACGGTGTATTCGGGATCCATGCCGTTGCTAAAAAAGAAACTCAAGTTGGGTGCGAAGTCATCGATGTGCATGCCGCGCGCTAAATAAGCCTCTACAAAAGTAAAACCGTTGGACAGCGTGAAGGCCAGTTGCGAGATCGGGTTGGCACCGGCTTCGGCAATGTGATAGCCGCTGATAGACACGCTGTAGAAGTTTCTGACTTTGTGCTGGACAAAATACTGCGCAATATCGCCCATGACTTTAAGGCTGAACTCGGTCGAGAAGATGCAGGTGTTCTGACCTTGATCTTCTTTCAAAATGTCGGCTTGCACCGTGCCGCGCACATTTTCCTGCACCCACTCGCGGATTTTTAAAGCCTCGGTTGGTGTTGGTTCGCGCGCATTATCAAGTTTGAATTTTTCTAAGTTTTGATCAATCGCGGTGTTCATGAACATGGCCAGAATACTCGGCGCCGGGCCGTTGATGGTCATGGACACAGAGGTCGTCGGGCTGCACAAATCAAAGCCGCCATAAAGCACTTTCATATCGTCTAAGGTGGCAATCGACACACCCGAATTGCCAACCTTGCCATATATGTCAGGCCGCAAGTGCGGATCGTTGCCGTATAGCGTGACCGAGTCAAAGGCGGTCGACAAGCGCTTGGCCGGCATGCCTTCGCTGAGTAGCTTAAAGCGCTTGTTGGTTCTAAACGCATCGCCCTCGCCGGCGAACATGCGGGTTGGATCTTCCCCTTCGCGTTTAAAGGCAAAGGTGCCGGCGGTGTAGGGGTAGCTGCCCGGCACGTTGTCTAACATTAGCCATTTAAGAATCTCGCCATGATCTTCGTATTGCGGCAACGCTACTTTGCGAATCGGTGTGCCTGACAGCGACATCGTGATGAGTTTGGTGCGGATTTCTTTGTCACGAATCTTCACCACATACTCTTCACCGGCATAGGCTTTTTGCATTTCGGGCCACTGCGACAGCAGCGCTCTGGCATCGACATCCATGCGCGCCTTGCGGTGGCCAGCCAAGTCAAGCACGGCTTCGGCTGCTGGTGCGCGACCCGGCTTGTCAATTTTTAACATGGCTGCTGCGGCTTGCAATTGCTGCACTTCGCGGGCTAGTTTGGATTGGGCTTTGGCGCGGGTTTTGTAAGCCCGCACGGTGTCGCTGATTTCGGCCAAGTAGCGGGTGCGTGCGGCTGGCACTACCGGCGTTTGGTTGGTGCTGTGGCGCACGTTTACTTGGGGCAGGGCGCTGTCATTGATCGGCATGCCGAGTTCAGCTAGGCGAATTTTGAGGGCTTGGTAAAGCGCGGTCACGCCGTCATCGTTAAAGCGCGCGGCCATGGTGCCAAAGACGGGCATTTTCTCTATTGGTGTGCCCCAGGCTTCGCGGTTGCGCTGCACTTGCTTGGCGACATCGCGTAGCGCGTCGAGCGAGCCTTTGCGGTCGAACTTATTAATCGCCACGAATTCGGCAAAGTCCAGCATGTCGATTTTTTCTAACTGACTGGCGGCGCCAAACTCTGGCGTCATCACATACATGGGGACGTCCACATGCGGCACGATGGCAGCATCGCCCTGACCAATGCCAGAGGTCTCGACGATGATTAAATCGAAACCCGCACATTTACAAGCGGCGATGACGTCCGGTAGGGCTTGGCTGATTTCTGAGCCGAAGTCACGCGTGGCCAGTGAGCGCATGAAAACTCTGGCATTGCTGTCGTCATTCGCATCAGCGCTGGTGGCGACTGACCAAGGGTTGATCGCATTCATGCGAATCCGGTCGCCGAGCAGTGCACCGCCGCTTTTGCGCCGGCTCGGGTCAATGCTGATGATGGCGATGCGTAGGCGGTCGCTCTGGTCTAAGCGCAGGCGGCGAATTAATTCGTCGGTGAGCGAAGACTTGCCGGCGCCGCCGGTGCCGGTGATGCCGAGCACGGGAATTTTTTGCGCAGCGGCTAGGCGTCTAACGTCTTCAAGCAAGGCTGAATCGGCTTGGTTGTTTTCTAGCGCGGTGATGAGTTGCGCGAGGCTACGCCAGGCTTCTTGGCTGTGACCTTGCAGTGCTTTTGCGTGTTTGGGTGCGAAGCCGGTGAGGTCTAGATCGCAACGCATCACCATCTCGCCAATCATGCCGGCTAAGCCCATTTTTTGGCCGTCTTCTGGGCTGTAAATACGTGTCACGCCATAGGCGTGGAGTTCACGTATCTCGGGCGGCACGATAACGCCGCCGCCGCCGCCAAACACCTGTATGTGGGCGCCGCCGCGGCTTTTGAGTAAGTCCACCATGTACTTGAAGTATTCGACATGGCCACCTTGATAAGAGCTGATGGCAATGCCCTGCACATCTTCTTGTAAAGCGGCAGTCACCACCTCGTCAACGCTTCGGTTGTGGCCTAGGTGAATGACTTCTGCACCCATGCCTTGCAAGATGCGCCGCATGATGTTGATCGCTGCATCGTGCCCGTCAAACAAAGAGGCCGCAGTGACAAAGCGAACTTTGTGCTTGGGACGGTAATTGGCGAGGGCTTTGAAGTCGGCGGACAGATCGGTCATGGCTTTCCTTGGCTTTGGCAATGGCATTTACTGCGGGTGGTTCTGGCTGCCGAATACTTTCCCGGTTAAGCCACCAGATTGAATGATATTACGTTTGTGTTGACGTTTACGTAAACGTCAATTTAAACCTGTCTAGAAGATATTTCTGAGCGTATTGGGTTTCACAATCAGAGGTTCAAAATTCTGACGCCTCGCTGACTAATTTGGATTTCTAGCCTTGTTTCCTAGGGTTAACCCGTGGAAAAATTAACTTGTTTAACGCTAATATTTGCGTGAAATTTTTTTGTGACTTTGGCATTAAAAAATTCAAAACTAATTCAAGCTATTTCCTTACAAGAAGCTGAGATTAAATGAAAACACTGATCAGATATTTGTAATATTGAGATAAATTCCTTGTTCGCTTACGCACGCCGGCAACCGGAGAGCGCATACGATATTAGCGAGTGGGTCGTTAGCTTCAAGTTAGCGTCAGCACTGCATCTACTTATCAATTCTGGAGACAACATGACATTTAGTTTCGCAAAACTCGCCGCCAAGACGGCCGTCGCTACCGCTGTATTGGGTTTCGCTGGCTTGAGCATGGCCGCTGATGACATCAAAATCGGTGTGACTGGCCCGTTCACCGGCGGCTCTTCCTCCATGGGTGTGAGCATGCGCGATGGCGTCAAACTCGCTATCGAAGAGATCAACAAATCCGGCGGCGTTCTGGGCCGTAAGTTAGTCGCTGTTGAGCGTGATGACGAAGCCAAAAACGAGCGCGGCGTTCAAATCGCCCAAGAGCTGATCAGCAAGGAAAAAGTTGTCGCCACTGTTGGCTACATCAACACCGGCGTGGCACTGGCTTCGCAGCGCTTCTTCCAAGAAGCCAAAATCCCGGTCATGAATAACGTTGCCACCGGCACCATCATCACCCAGCAGTTCAAAGACCAGCCAGAAAACTACATCTTTCGCAATGCAGCGAACGACAGCATTCAGGCGCCCATGATTGTTGAAGAAGCCGTGACTCGTCGCGGCTTCAAAAAGGTCGCCATTTTGGCCGACTCGACCAACTACGGCCAACTCGGTCGCGCTGACCTTGAGAAAGCGCTAGAAGCCAAGGGTATCAAACCCGTGGCTATCGAGAAGTTCAACATCAAGGATGTGGACATGACAGCTCAGTTGCTCAAAGCCAAACAAGCCGGCGCTGAAGCTGTGCTGACTTACGGCATTGGCCCAGAGTTGGCTCAAATCGCCAACGGCATGACCAAGCTGGGCTGGAAAGTTCCAATGGTCGGCAGCTGGACTTTGTCCATGGCCAACTACATCGACAATGCTGGCCCAGGCGGCGAGGGTGCGCGTATGCCGCAAACCTTTATCCAGATTTCTGATTCGCCAAAGCGTAAAGCCTTCATCGACTCTTACCTCAAGACTTTCTCACCAAAAGACGGCCGCATTGATTCGCCAGTGTCCGCAGCTCAAGGCTATGACTCTGTCTATTTGCTGGCAGCGGCTATCAAGCAAGCGAAAAGTGTTGAGGGTCCAAAAATCCGCGAAGCACTGGAAAACCTCGGTACCAAAGTTGAAGGCGTTGTGACGACGTATGACAAGCCTTTCTCTAAGGCCAACCACGAAGCTATCGCTGCAAACATTCCGGTGTTGGGTGAAGTCAAAGACGGCAAAGTGATTTACGCCTACGCCGCCGACATGAAAAAGAGCACCTCGGCTGCTGCACCAGCACCTGCTAAAAAGTAATTAGTTAAGTTAAGCGATATTCCAGGCAAGCGACTTTTAGTCGTTTGCCTGATTTTTTTTCCCGGGGCGAGCGCCAACCATTGCGGAATTGTATTTATGGAAATTCTTCTACAACTTGTCTACAGCGGCATCGCACTTGGCATGATCTACGCGGTCATTGCTTTTGGCTACCAACTGACATTTCAGACTTCAGACACTCTTAACTTCGGCCAGGGCGATGCCCTTATGCTCGGCGCCATGGTTGGCCTGACATTGGTCAACATGGGTGTTAACTACTGGCTAATGCTGCCTATCGTCATCGTCTTTGGCTTGTTCCAAGGCGGCTTTGTTGAACGCATAGGCGTTCGGCCAGCTATCAAGATTAAAAGCGAATTCGGCTGGATTATGTCCACCATCGCACTGGGTATCATTTTTAAGAATGTGGCAGAAAATATTTGGGGCCGTGATGATTTACGTTTCCCTTCACCGCTGCCAGAGGCTCCGCTCAAGCTGTTTGGTGCCAACGTGCTGCCAATGGAAATACTCGTCGTAGTCGGCGCCTTGCTGATGATGTTGGCAGTTGAGTTTTTCAACCGCAAGACGATTTACGGCAAAGCCGTTGTGGCCACTTTTAATGACCGCGATGCCGCCAAGCTAATGGGCATTAACACCGGTTTGGTGATTACCTTTTCCTACGCGCTGTCTTCTGCGACAGCCGCTTTTGCCGGTGCCTTGATTGCACCGCTAACCCTGACCGGCGCGACCATGGGTTCTGTACTGGGCCTGAAAGCCTTTGCGGTGGCCATTATTGGTGGTTTGACCAGCGGTATGGGCATTATCGTGGGCGGCATTATTTTGGGCGTGGCTGAAACCACAACCGGTTTTTACCTTTCGACTGGCTACAAAGACGTGCCCGGTTTGGTATTGCTGCTACTAGTGCTGGCCTTTAAGCCTGCAGGCCTGTTCGGAAAATCCGCGATCAAGAAAGTTTGATGATGAACCGCAAGACTCTTTTTGCAGCGATAGTGGGGCTGGCACTGCTGGCTGCCGTGCCGCTGATGACCCACAACGCTTATTACGTTCACATGGTGGGTACCATCATGATTTACGCTATTTTGATCTACGGGCTAGATATCGTGGTGGGTTACACCGGCCAGGTGTCACTTGGCCATGCTGGCTTGTTTGGTGTGGGTTCTTACACCGCTGGCGTTATGTTTCTTAAGTTTGGTGCACCGCTGTGGCTGATTATTCCGTCCAGCATTATTGTTACAGCAGGCTTTGGCGCGCTGCTAGCGCTGCCGGCGCTACGTGTGACTGGCCCTTATCTGGCCATGGTGACCTTGGCTTTTGGCACGATTATTCAGATCTTGATTAACGAGATGACTTTCCTCACCGAAGGTCCCATGGGCATCACGATTAAGAAGCCTATGCTGTTTGGTCATCAGCTCGATGAAAAAAGTTTTTATTGGCTGGTTTTTTCGCTCTTAGTTATCTCTCTCATCGTCGTACACCGGATTCTCAAGTCACAGCTAGGACGGGCTTTCGAGGCCTTGCGTGGCAGTCCTGTAGCGTCTGACTGCATGGGCGTTTCTGTCTACCGCTACAAGGTTTACGCGTTTGTGATCAGCGCCGGTTTTGCCGGTTTGGCAGGTTGCTTGTATGCCTATTCTGAGCAATACATCTCGCCCAATACCTATAACTTTGAGTTGACCGTGCTGTTCTTGCTCGCCGTCATCATGGGTGGCCGTAAGACTCGCTCTGGCGCCTTGCTGGGCGCTGCCATCATCGTGATATTGCCTAAGTTGCTCGATGACCTCGAACTCTTTCGCATCGTCGCTTCGACGCTGGCAGTATTGATGACAGTAGGCGCGATAGTTGGTATTTTCAAGAAAATCACTACTGTCAAAAGCATGGCTGTACCGGTCATTGGCACTATCGCATTGGCTGGTTTTGCGTTTTGGCTCAATTCCATTACCGATTGGCGTTTGAGTATTTTTGGTCTGATGATTTTGTTTGTCGTCTATTACCTGCAAGAAGGCATAGTCGGTTTTGCGCGCGGCCTGTTTGTGCGTAAATCGGTGGGTGCTGTGCGCACCTTGTCGGCCGGTCAGACTGGCGGCAAAGACGCCATCATGATGGCTGCGAAATCGGCCAATGGCGCTGCTAACGGCGACGACATACTGATCGCTAAAGGTGTGTTGATGCAGTTCGGTGGCCTCAAAGCCATTAACGAAGTTGACCTGCGCATCAAACGCGGCACGATTCACGGTTTGATCGGTCCTAACGGTTCGGGCAAAAGCACCATGATGAATGTGCTCACCGGCATTTACGTCCCAACTGCCGGTAGCATAGAGTTTGATGGTCGCTCGGTGGTTGGCCGTACGTCTTCGGATATTGCTTTGTCCGGTATTGCGCGTACTTTCCAGAACGTGCAGTTGTTTGGCGAAATGACGGCGCTGCAAAATATTCAGGTCGGTTTACACCACACTTTTGACAGCAACATAGTGGATGTCTCGCTGTCGACGCCGCGTTATAAGCGCGAAGAAAACGCGGCTGTCGAGCGCGGTTTGGGTCTGCTTAATTTTGTGGGCTTGGGTGAGTTGGCTGACGAAGAAGCACGCAACCTGCCGTATGGCAAACAGCGCCTGCTAGAGATCGCCCGCGCTTTAGCATTGGATCCACAGCTGTTGTTGCTCGACGAGCCAGCTGCCGGCCTGACCGCACCTGATATCAAGGAATTGGTGGTCATCATCCGCAAGATTCGCGACCACGGCATCACGGTGATTTTGATCGAACACCACATGGACGTTGTCATGAGCATTTGCGACGCCGTCTCGGTACTGGACTTTGGCCAGAAAATTGCCGAAGGCAAGCCCGCCGATGTGCAGGCTGATGAAAAAGTCATCGAGGCTTACCTCGGCGGCACTGCTGCATAAAAAACCTGGAAGCAATCGAATATGTTGAGCATAAAAAACCTGGAAGCCGGCTACGGCAAGGTGCAGGTTCTGCACGGTATTTCCATCGAAGTGCCTAAGGGCAAAGTCGTGACATTGATAGGTTCAAACGGTGCGGGTAAGACCACCACCATGCGGGCGATTTCCGGCATGATCAAACCCAATGCGGGTGAGATCAGCCTGCATGGCAAGCGTATTGATGGTTTGGAGTCCTACACCATTGCCAAGCAAGGCTTGGCTCATTCACCCGAAGGTCGGCGCGTTTTCGCCACCATGACGGTGACTGATAACCTGATTTTGGGCGCTTTCCCGCGTCTGACTGGCAGTCGTCCCAAGGGCGATGTGGACGGTGACTTGCAGCGCGCTATGGAGCTTTTTCCGCGCTTAAAAGAACGCCGCAACCAGCTGGCCGGCACTCTATCCGGTGGCGAGCAGCAAATGTTGGCCATGGCCCGTGCGGTCATGCTAAACCCAGAGATCGTGCTGCTTGATGAGCCGTCTATGGGTCTGGCACCGATTTTGGTAGAAGAAGTTTTTCGCATCATTGGTGACCTCAAGGCCCGCGGCGTGACCATGCTTTTGGTCGAGCAGTTCGCTGCTGCTGCGCTCAAAGTAGCCGATTACGGCTACGTGATGGAAAACGGCCGTATTTCTGTGCACGGCGAGGCAGCCAGCTTGCGCGATGATCCGGCGGTTAAGGCCGCCTATCTTGGCGGTGGCGGCGGTCACTGATAGCCAGCACCCGCTGTAGTCCACCGCCAATTCAAAGCCAATTCAAAGCCCTTAACGCGGATTAACCGATAGCCGGATTAACGCCAGAATGCTTTACGCCTAAACCACCTTAATGCCCTCAAGGGCTGGGTCGGCTGGCGGAAAGCGTAAATCGAGTTTTTCAAGCGCATCGCAAATGAGTGTGCCGACCATCAAGTTGCGCTGCGTTTTAGAGTCCGCTGGCACCACAGTCCACGGTGCCCAAGGTGTGCTGGTGGCGTTCAGTAAATCCGCATAAGCCTTTTGATACGGCATAAATTGTTTACGTGCCGTCAGGTCGTCCATGCTGAATTTCCAGTTTTTACTGCTGTCATCAATACGCTCTTGCAGCCGCTCGCGCTGCTCCTGAAAACTAATGTGCAGCATGAACTTGAGGATGACAGTTCCGGTCTGGCTAAGCATGCGTTCAAAGTCATTGATATGGGCATAGCGCTGCGCCGTTTGCTCGGCGTTAATGCTGCCGTTTACAACGGGCACTAGCACTTCCTCATAGTGGCTGCGGTTAAACAGCATCATTTCGCCGGCCCCAGGCACTTGTTGGTGAATGCGCCAGAGATAGTCGTGGGCACGCTCGTTTTCGGTGGGTGCTTTCCAGCCCACCGTATGCACGCCTAAAGGGCTGACGCGATTGAATAAATCGCGCAGCGTGCCGTCTTTGCCCGAGGTGTCAGTGCCTTGCAAAATCACCAAAAGCTTGTAGCGCTTGTCGGCATAGAACAAGTTTTGCAACACATCAATTCGGTCTGCCAGCGCCTGCACATTGAGTTTGTCCTGTTGCTTGTCGCCGCTTGAAAACGGTTTAGCGCCGGGGTCAAAGTCAGCCATAGTGCAGGCTTTTAAGTCGGACGATTTGCCATCGTTAAGCGGCGGTTGCCATTGCCAAATTTGTTTTGCCAGCAGTTTTTCTTGCGCCCTGAGGGCTTTTTCTTCGGCCTGAGCAAGCTCTTTTTCTGCGGCTTTGAGACTCGACTTTCGGTCCTCTTTCGCCGCTAACTTTTTATCGGATTTTTTTTCAAATTTATTGTCAGATTTGTCGTTGGACATAAATCGCTTTCGCTTCGGTTTTAAGTAGACAAAAATTATTTTGCCTCAAGCTAAAAATCGACGTGTCAGCCACATGCCCGTGAGCAGGGCAGAAAAAAAGAGCAGTACGTCCTGACTACCCGTTAGTAGCGACGCAAACACCGGGCCCGGGCAGTAACCAGCTAGTCCCCAGCCTATGCCAAACAGCATGGCGCCGAGTAATAGTCTGCGGTCTAAATCACGACGCGTGGGCAGCGTAAAGTGCGCGGCAAACCAAGGCTTTTTGCCAGACCTCGGTGTGATGGAAAAAGCCAGCAAACTGACCAGTAATGCACTACCCATAACAAAGGCCAACGCCGGATTCCAAGGGCCATAACGCACGGGATCAAACAAACTGCCAAAGTTTAAAAATCCCTGTACCACCGCTGGCTGCGTCATGCCCGAGATCACCAGTCCGGCCGCAAACAGTACGCCAGATGCGAAGGCCGCAGCCCAAGTTTTAAGTGCTTGGTTTTTCATACGCCGCTCCAGAGTTTGCTTAACCACAGCGTCAGCACAGCACTGCCCATAAACATCAACGTTGCGGCCAGTGAGCGCGCTGATCGCCGGCCCAGACCGCAGACACCGTGGCCGCTGGTGCAGCCCGAGCCCAAAACGGTGCCGACACCAACCAGCAGTCCAGCAGCAATTAAGAGGCCGGTTGGGCGCAGACTTGTCGTTGGTACTTGCCAGACCGCAGCTGTCACCGCACCGCCTAACACCAGGCCAATGATAAAAGCTACGCGCCAGCCAGTGTCGCCCTTTAGTGGAAGCAGCACGCCGGCGGCAATGCCGCTAATACCGGCGATGCGGCCTAAGCTGGCGAGCAGCAACCAACTCGCCAGACCAATCATCAAGCCGCCCACAGCAGCTTGTAAAAACGGATGCATCAGTGTTTGCATATCGGGGTTTTCGCAAGGGTTAAAAAAATAAAAGTATACTCCAGGGGGTATGCAGAAGTAGACTGAGATTTAATTTAATATGAGGATCGACATGTCCCAACTGGTAGACCCGGAGAAGAAAAAAGCCTTGCGCGCCAGACTCGCGCGGATTGAAGGTCAGCTGCGCGGCGTGCAGCGTTTGCTCGATGAAGATGCCGACTGCGAGCAAATCGCCCAGCAGTTAGCGGCGGCGCGTAAGGCGCTGGACAAATCGTTTTTCAATATGGTTGGCTGCATGATTGAACAAGGTGGCCAGAGCGGCGCGCATGTTGCTGCCATGCTGTCTAAGTTCGCCTGAGTTTTTTTTATTTTTTTTCTTTAACGCAGCGATTTTTACGTATCCCTCTGAACAGGAAAAAGGAGTTTTTTTATGCAACCGATTCAACTGTTTGAACCCGCTTCCAGCACTTACACCTATTTATTGTTTGACGAAGTTAGCCGCGAAGCGCTCATCATTGATCCTGTCGATGCCATGCTTGAGCGTGACTTGGCGGTACTGCGCCAATACGGCTTGACGCTGCGCTGGACGATTGAGACTCATGCCCACGCTGACCACATTACCAGCGCCGGACAGCTTGCCGAGTTAACCGCTGCACGCACTGCCGTGCCGGCTAATTGCGGCATTCACGGCGCTGCCGTGCAGCTCAATGATGGCGCTGTGTTGAACTTTGGCAACGAGACTTTGCTGGCTAGGCACACGCCTGGTCACACCGCTGGCAGCATGTCTTTTGTGTGGCGCGGCAATGTATTCACCGGTGACACTTTGCTCATTAATGGCTGTGGCCGGACTGATTTTCAGTCTGGCAGTGCTTTGGCTTTGTATCAGTCTTTGACCCACGTTCTATTCGCCTTGCCGGATGAAACACTGGTCTGGCCGGGCCACGATTACAACGGTAAAACGCATTCCAGCATCGCTGCCGAAAAAGCGGGTAACGCACGCATTGCCGGCAAAACGCAGGCTGAGTTCGTCGCCATCATGGACGGTTTGCAACTGCCCGCACCTAAGCGGCTGAATGAAGCTGTGCCGGCCAACTTGCGCTCTGGTTTGCGCCACGATGCGCAAGACGTCAGCGCCACACAGAGTCGACCGGCAGACGGCTATGCCGGCGACATCTCGCCGCAACTGGCATTTGATTGGGTTCAGGCTGGCGAGGCAGTCTTAATTGACATACGCACGGATGCCGAACGTGAATGGGTAGGCTTTGTGCCCGGCGCTGTGTCGCTGGCTTGGAAAAAGTGGCCGGGCATGGTGCTTAACAGCGAATTTGAAGCGGGCATAAAAGCCGCTGTACCTGCGGGTAAAAAAGCCGTGCTGTTGTGCCGCAGCGGCGTGCGCTCGATTGCCGCTGCCAAGTGTGCCAATGGACTGGGAATTGAGGCCTACAACATACTCCAAGGCTTTGAAGGCGACCCCGACGAAAACGCGCACCGTGGACGCACGGGCGGCTGGCGCATGCTGGGCTTGCCATGGCGTCAGGGTTGATGCGCAGAGTCTTAATTGGGGTTGAGCCGGGGCTAAAGCAGCGAGCGCATAGGTCTAGCGCCGCTGGCTTTTCAAAGCGTTGATAATCGTGCATCTTTTTAAAACCGTCAGTCGGGGTTTTGCTCACTTTGGCCGTTATGCCGAGTGACTAAATTTTAATTCCCGGACCAAACTAGCCCTGAGCTAATGCCTTCCTTTTCATGACCATTAAGCAATGACATTCCTGGCTATAGATGTGGGTAATACCCGTTTGAAATGGGCTCTTTACTCGGCGCCACAGCCGGGCGCTCAAATGCTCGCGCACGGTGCGGTGTTTATTGAAAATCTGGATCAACTGGCTGAGCACGATTGGCGTGATTTAGCGGCGCCTGAACACATACTAGGCTGCACCGTGGCGAGTGATGCGATCAAGCGTCAGGTGGTCGAGCAAATCGAGCAGATGGCGAACTGGGATGTAGCTCCGCGCTGGGTTGTGTCTAGCTCGCAAGAAGCCGGTCTGAGCAACGGCTATGACCATCCGAGCCGACTAGGCGCTGATCGTTGGGTCGCCATGATAGGCGCGCACCACCGTTTGCTGGCGCACGGCATTCGCAAGCCCTGCGTGATCGTCATGGTGGGTACGGCCGTGACGGTGGAGGCGCTAGACGCGTCAGGCAAATTTCTAGGCGGCATTATTCTGCCCGGCCACGGCATCATGCTGCGCGCACTAGAGACCGGAACGGCCGGTTTGCACGTGCCCACTGGCGATGTCTGCGACTTTCCCACCAACACCAGCGACGCTTTAACCAGCGGCGGCACTTTTGCAATTGCTGGTGCGGTCCAGCGCATGGTCGATAACGTTACCCGCTACTGTGGTGAGCGGCCTGAGTGCATCATGACTGGCGGGGCGGGCTGGAAGATGGCCCCTAGCATGTCGGTGCCCGTCGAGTTGGTCGAGAGCCTGATTTTTGACGGTATGCTGGTGATTGCTGCACAGCGTATTGGTGCAAGTTTTTCAACTCAGGAGTAGCCATGTCAGAACTTAAAGCCGCCTTTGATCAAGCCTTGATTGATTCAAAAGACCTCAGCGAGCGCCCAGATAACGCGACGCTACTCAAGCTTTATGCGTTCTACAAACAAGGCAGCCAAGGCGATAACGACGACGCCAAACCGAGTTTTTCAGATATGGTGGCGCGCGCCAAGTGGGATGCTTGGACTCGGCTTAAAGGCACGTCGCAAGAAGCTGCTATGCAGCAATACATAGACCAGATTTCTGAGCTGAGCTGATCCCGTATCGCCAGCGGTATTTACGCTTGCGTTTGGCGCTAATCCTTATTTTTCAATACTTATCGCTAGTGCTTGCTGCTAAGGTTTAGCGCTCAGTAAGTGGTCTTTGGACAAAGACCACTTGGGTTTAGTTGTTGGCGCGCAGTGCAGTTTTTTTAGAGCTTGGCAGTGGCCGCATGCGTGCCGTTTTCCGCTTGCATTTTGGCAATCAGCGTGTCGAGATTTTTGCTGATCTCGTCTTCAATTTTTTCCTTGAAAGCGCCAAACAAAAAGCCTAGTTTGGCGCTGAGTTCAAACAGGTCGGGCGTGATGTTGAGTGTGCCGGTGATGCCGGCGCGGTTAAAAGTCACTTCGTCACTGTCCTGACCAGTGGTGTAGACGCAGCTAAGGCCGAACTTTTGTTCAGCCTGTGTCGTCCATTTGTTGGCCGCTTGACGCGCCTGCGCCAAGCTCATGCCGTGTTCGCGTTGAATATTGATATCTGGCATTGCTACTTTCTTAGTTTTGACCAGCAACAAAGGCAACTTGTGGGTTGTTTGTGCTGGTCTGGTTGTGATTGTTCAGGCTATGGTTAGCGAGAGGGGTAGATTTTTCTGCGCTGCTGCCCAGCGCGATACGGCGCTGGTCTCGACTAAGTTCGGAGAGTTTACGCACGGCTGCGAAAAAGCGCTGCCAGTCGCCGCCTTCGCGGGCGAACAAGGCTTCAAAACCCGGTACCAACTCATCATAGGCGGCTTGCGCACCTAAGCTGGCATTGTTGGCACGTGCCATCCAGCCGTCGTAGCCGGTATAGCCGCCCCAAGATTCTTTGAGCACTGCGTAGCGCTGGCTTAGTTGCAACATTGCTTGGGCTTTTTCTTTAGCCATGCGATCGCTAGTCGCTGTCGATGGATTTTTTATCGCATCTTCATCTCGCTGATAAATCTGTTTTAACTCAGCCCTGGTTTGACTTGCCAATGCCTTGATTGCCTGACGCCGGCTGTCATACAGCGCGTACTGATCGCGCGCCGCTTGATCGGCGTGCGTTGCTAACCAGCGCTGGCTGCCCAGCCGCTCGACGGCCGTGGCAAAGGATTCGTTAAACATAGTGTCGCCGCTAACGTAGAGCACTTGGTGCGAGAGTTCATGAAAGATTAGCCGCGCCAACTCGCCTTCTGGCTGTTTGATAAAAGTGCTCAGCAGCGGGTCGCCACCGGCCCAGTTCATCCAGCCCAGGGTCGAGTAAGCCGGCACGCCATAAACGCTGACTTCAAGGCCTTGGTCGCGTAGCCTGTCGCCTTCTGCTTGCGCCTGTGCTTGATCAAAATAGCCGCGGTAACCGACGCAGCCGGCAACCGGAAAACACCAGGTGTTCAGCGTCAGCGAGTAAGCCGGTGCAGCCACCACATTCCAGACCACTGCACTGCGCTGCAAATCGGCATAGCGGGTGTAGCTGGGGTTGTCGGGCAGATGCAGTTCGGTCACCGAAAACCTGCGTAAACGCTGACTCAGCGCCAGCTTATCTTTCAAGGCGGGCAGTGTTTGCGTGTCAGCCAGCCAGTCATCAACCGGCTTTGCCGCCCGCATCATTTGCACATGACCGCTGACTGATTGCCAGTAGTAGCCCATGCTGGTGCAGCCGCTCAAAGCATACAAAAGTGCAGCGACTAGCGGCCACTTTATGGCGCGCTGCCAGTTTGTTGTCACACTTGTGATGGGTTTCATGGGTTAGTAGCAGGAGCTTGGATTGGCCACAAGCTCACTTCCACCAAGCAATCGTAGAACACCGGGCCACGGCCTAAATCGGTCAAATTTTGACTCGTGAGTTGATTGACGTTCGTGCCATTCAAACCCATTTTCCGCCACCAAATACCCAAGCCCACCACCACGCCAGGTCTGGCTCTGTCTGAGACTTCGGCCTTGACTCTGTATTCGCCGCGCGCATTAAACACCGTCACAACTGCCCCAGTTTCAATGCCGCGTGCGCTCGCGTCTTGTGCTGAAATTTCCAGCACCGGCTCGCCCTCCATATTGCGCAGACTGGTGACATTGACAAAACTTGAATTTAAAAAATTACGCGCTGGCGGTGAAATCATGGCTAGCGGATAGGCGCTTGATGAGCCCGCTGTTTCGTAGTTTGGTAGGTGGTCGGGCAAGCCGTCTAAACCCATGGCTTGCAGTCTAGCGCTGAAGAATTCGCACTTAGAAGACGGGGTTGGAAAGCCGCCCTGTGCAAACGGCGCATCGGGCAGCGCAATCGTCGCAAAGCCTTTTTCAAGCAAAGTATTGAAGTTCACTTTGTCGCCAAACGCGGCGCGGCAAAGTGTCTCGTCATCGTCAGAAAAGCAGGCCTCGTCAAAACCCATGTGAGCGGCTAATTCGCGAAAGATTTGGGTGTTCGGTTTAGCCAGACCCAGCGGCTCTATGGCTGGGCGATTGAGCAGCGCGTCAGTGTGTCCGTAAGCGCTGTGTATGTCCCAGTGCTCGATCTGCGTAGTCGCTGGTAATACGTAGTCAGCATAGTCGGCGGTATCGGTTTGAAATTGCTCCAGCACGACGCAAAAAACATCCTCACGCGAAAAGCCCTGGACCACCATGCCGGACTGCGGGGCTACGGCAACCGGGTTGCAGTTGTAGACAATTAACGCTTCGATTCGCGGCCCAAACTCGGCCGATGTCGGCTGCATCAAATCATTGCCAATGGTGGACATATTGAGTGTGCGGGGCTGGCGACCGGCGAGTAAGTCCGGTCTTTGCAGCGCCGCACGGTCAACTGGAAAAACGCCGGAGTTGCTCAGTAAAACGCCACCAGCGCGGTGCTTCCAAGCGCCAATCAAAGCGGGTAAGCAAGCCACGGCACGCGCGGCATTGCCGCCGCCGCGTACCCGTTGCATGCCGTAGTTCAGACGAATCGCAGACGGCTGGCCGTTGACAAAACACTGACCGTAATCGTGGGCTAGATTTTTGATTTGTTCTGCCTTGATTCCGCAAATCGCGGCGGCTCGCTCTGGCGTCCAAGTCAGTGCGCGTTCGCGTAGTTCTGGCCAGCCTATGCAGTGTTGGGCGATGTAATCGTGGTCTAGCCAGTCATGGATGATTAGCTCGTGCATCAAGGCCAGCGCCAACGCCGCATCTGTGCCGGGTAGCAGGGCGATGTGTTCGTGGCATTTTTCTGCCGTTTCGGTTTTACGTGGATCAATACAAATTAGTTTTGCACCCGCGCGTTTGGCCTGCTGCACATAGCGCCAGAAATGTAAGTTGCTGCCAATCGAATTGCTGCCCCAAATAATGATGAGTTTGGATTCGGCAAAAAACTCCACCCGCATGCCGACTTTGCCGCCCAGCGTTTGGGTAAAACCTTCACCGCCAGCGGTAGAGCAAATAGTGCGGTCAAGCAGGGATGCGCCCAAGCGATTAAAAAATCTCCCGGCCATGGCTTCGGCCTGAATCAATCCCATGGTGCCGGCATAGCTGTAGGGCAATATCGCTTCTGGGTTGCGCGCGGCAATGGTTTTAAGGCGTGCCGCAATGTCTGTAAGCGCAGCTTCCCAACTCACAGTTTCAAATTTTCCACTGCCTTTGGGGCCTATGCGTTTGAGTGGCTGCAGCAAACGTTCCGGGTGGTAGCTGCGTTCGGTGTAGCGCGCAACTTTGGCGCATAAAACACCGCCCGTGTGAGGGTGGTCCGGATTGCCTTGAACCCGCAGCGCGACCTTACCTGCGGCAGTGGTTTGCACCGTGGTCACAAAGGAGCAGGTATCTGGACAGTCATGCGGGCAAGCACCCAGAGTTTGGTGGGTCTGGTCGCTGGCGATGCTAATGGTGGGGCTCATTTTTTTGCGGTCTGGTTGCGTCGAACCGCCGCGCGGATGGCGCAAATAAGCGGTTTTGAAGAGACTTTTTAAGCTTTGATGTTAGCCGCGATGTGCTGGCATTGTGTTGACTTGAGACGTAGCAGCGCAAGTCTGATGGGCTTTACGCTTGGTTACGTTTGTGTACTCATAAAACTAGTGTGTTTGTTAGTAAATCATATTTTTTTTGTTACCTTGATGGCGTTCGTTTTCTACGCATCCTAGGAAAATAAACCAATGAAAATCACTCGAAGGAATTTTGCCGTGGCTGGCGGCACGATTCTTTTAGCTGGATTGAATCCAGCAAACGCTCAGCCAGACAGCAAAATCATTTTGGGTCAGTCGGCTGCATTCACTGGGCCGGCGGCAGAGCTCGGTCTTGAATTTCACCGTGGCGCAAAAATGTGTTTTGACCAGGCTAACGCTCAGGGCGGCGTTGCCGGGAGAAAAGTTGAAATTCGCCACCTCGATGATGGTTACGAGCCCGAGCGCTGTGCGGCCAACACGCGTCAACTCATTGACGAAAATGTGTTTGCCTTGTTCGGTTATGTCGGCACGCCCACAAGCTTGGCCGCCTTGCCAATAGCGACGCAAGCCCGAGTCCCGTTTATCGCACCATTTACCGGTGCCATGGCTTTGCGTGTTCCGTTTAACCGCTACGCCTTTCATCTGCGCGCTTCTTACAACGACGAGACGGCGCAAATAGTCAAGCAGTTAACCAGCCTAGGTCTTAAAAGAATTGCGGTGTTCTACCAAAATGACTCTTACGGCATGGCCGGTTTGAACGGCGTGAAACTGGCCTTGTCCGAGCGTGGGCTGACACCGGTGGCCGCCGCTACGGTCGAGCGAAATTCAATTGATGTGGCTAAAGCCGTCAAAGTCGTGCTGGCAGCGGGTCCGGATGCGGTGGTGCAAATCGGCGCTTACAAGGCCTGCGCAGCGTTTATACGCGCGGCGCGCCATGGCGGTTTTGGCGGCGGCTTTTACAACGTGTCTTTTGTCGGCACCCAGGCGCTGGCTGAAGAGTTGGGTAAAGATGGTTTGGGTGTGATGGTCTCGCAAGTCATGCCATCACCTTACAACCCGGTGCGGCCCATTACCCGTGAGTTTTTAGCCGCCGTCAAACTGGCGGGTAACAGTATTAATCCCAACTACTCCAGCATGGAGGGTTATCTTGCCGCCCGGGTATTTCTTGAAGGACTCAAGCACGCAGCGGCGGGCGGAAAACTCAGTCGCGAAAGTCTGATCAGTGGCTTAGAAGCGATTGATCATCAGCTATTGGGTGGGTTTGTGGTCTCGTTCTCGCCGACAAACCATGTGGCGTCGCAGTTCGTGGAACTGTCTATGTTGACCGGTGATTCGCGTTGGGTGAGAACTTGAGTAAGCCTGTCTGCGCGAGTTGGATGCGGGATGACTGGCGCTTAACCGTGCAGTCTTGATTAAGCGCGGTTTAGGTCATTAATTTATGTCGCTGAGAGTTCTGACTTAACCCACGGCCAACGGTTTGCCGCCGCCAGAGGAAGCTTTGTGCGTACCATCCGCGCCATACAAAGACTGTCCGCGCGCCTGCAGAAAACCTATGGCTTCACGCGTGAAATCAAGCTGCGTATGAATCATCACGCCATTGCGGTAGTTGCTTTGATGCGCTTGCGCTGCGATAGCCAAAAGGTCTTGCCAAGCTTTTTGCAGCGCTGCGTTTCCAGCCGCCGCAGATTGCGCGCCTTGGCTGTTGGCTGCAAAACCTAGCTTGAGTTGCAGCCCATTGCGCTCGGCACTGGTGCTGGCGATAAGGCCGGCTTGAACTAATTTTTGCGCGGCCAAGTCTTGCAACCCCAAGTATTGTCCCTGTGTCATTTGTTCAGCTTCGGCTTCGAGCAAGTCGATGAACTGCTTGATCTGCGCATGTTCGCGGCGCAGCAAGGTCAGTAGGTTGTCGCTCATTGCGGTTTGCTGCTGAGCAGCTCGCGCACACTGGCCAACAGGCCATCTGCGATTTTTGCGGGATTCACTTCGTAACGTCCAGCGCTGATGTCTTCGCGAATTTTGGCCACTCGCGCGGTGTTGAAGTCGCTATTCGTGGATGGCAACTGCGGCGTCGCAGAAGTCAGTTGCACTGAGCTAGCGCTTGGCGCTGCGGCCTGCTTGATCGCGAGCGCATCTCGGTTGGACGCCGGTGCGCTGGCCTCGGATACGGGCTTTAAAAGGTTAATCTTAGGATCTATTTTCATGTGGTGTACTTCAATTGACCTTAGGGACTCGCTGAAAGACTGCCAATATTTACAGCTTTGCCAAAGTATTGCTGAGGACTCTTAGTGCTTATAACGGCAGCTTGGTGAAAAACTTGAGTGCAGCGCATTAAATTTATTCCACGGCTAGTTTGGCCGCTCGACAACACCATCGCTCCTGACGACGCCGCGCAGTACTTGGCCGCCTTCAATCTTGACTTGAACGGTCGCGCCAAGGGCGGCATCCGTCATGGCTTTGCCGTCAACGCTCACCGTAAAGCCTTGGCCGCGCGTGAGTAGTTTAATGTTTTGACCGCGCACGATCAGCGGCAGTGTGCGCAGTAATTCCTTGCGCAGCGGCGAGCCCAAGGCAATGGAGTAGTTGGCGATGGCGTCTTTAAGCAGCGTTCGGTCTAACACCACACTGTCCGGCAGTTTGGTTAAATCACCTTCGCGTAATTCGCTGTCCGCGTCTGTCAGTGCTTGGCCAGCGCTAATCGGCCGTGCCGCCGCGTAGTAGTTGCCAGTGACAGATACATAGGCCTGTATGTAGCGCGTCCAGGGCGGCTCACCTTGGCAGCGCAAACCTACCGATAGCCGTCCCCATAAGCGTGCACCAGAAGGCAAAAAGGCTTCCAGCGCGCTGCACTCAGGCGGTGAGCCTGAGATCGGCGTGTCAACCCTCAAGCTAGTTTTGCCCGGCATGCCAAGCAATTGAGGGGCTAAAAACGCATCGATGACGGCCCGCGCATGACCGGCTAGCGGTGCTGGTTTGGTGCCGGCGTTAGCGCTGCTCGCGCCGGCTAAGGCCAGTAGGCTGGCGCTTAAAACCAGCGCTGCGGTCCAAGTATTCATGCTCTTCATTCACCTGCCTTTATTCAAAACTATCTGCTTGACGTGTCACGCAGACAGCTAAACCGGTAAATTTTAAACAGCACACCCGTGATGCAATGCCGGAACTAAGGCGCTATAGGCTTGCTGTTTGGCGAATTGAAAAATGCGCTGTCTTGAGGCTTGTGTGGCGGTTTGATGGGCCGCTTTGATCCGCTTAAAAAAAGGTCAAGCAAGCGCTTAACAAGGCCAGAACAAGGCCTTGAAACCCCATCTGTTCCGCTGATTGCTGGCGCGCCCCCTGCCTACACTTAATGCTCAAGGGACTTTCCTTGAGGGCCCAACTTTTTAAACAGGTGGAAATGACATGGTAGACAAGCTCGACGCGGCGCTTCGCTTTAACTCGGAAGCGCTCAATCTTCGGGCTAGACGTCAGGAAATCATCGCCACCAATATTGCCCATGCCGACACGCCGAACTACAAAGCTCGTGACATTGATTTCAAAGCAACCCTAGCGCAGGCCGTCGCGAACGGCCGCCAGTCATCCGTAGCGATGGCCACGACTTCTAACCGCCATATTGCCGGTCAAGCGACGACGCAGGGTGTGAGCGAAGCGGATCTTATGTACCGCACACCTTCCCAGTCCAGCATAGACGGCAACACGGTTGAGATGGACGCCGAGCGCGTGAACTTCGCCGACAACGCCATGCATTACGAGGCCAACTTAAGCATACTCGGCGCGAAGATTAAGTCCTTGCTAGCGGCCGCTCAATAAACCAGCGAACAGGGAATCAAAACTATGCCGATTAACAACAGCTCAATGGGAATTTTCAATATCGCCGGTTCGGCCTTGACCGCCCAATCCCAGCGCATGAACGTGACTGCCAGCAATATGGCCAACGCTAACAGCGTGGCCGGGCCGGACGGCACGCCTTACCGCGCACGCCAAGTGGTTTTTGAAATGGCCAGCGCTCCTGGTCAACCGATAGGCGGTGTGAGAGTTGCCAGGGTGATAGAGGATCAATCGCCTATGCATTTGGTGCATGACCCTAAGAATCCGTTGGCCAACGCCGAGGGTTACGTCAGCACGTCTAACGTCAATGTGGTCGAGGAGATGGTCAACATGATCTCAGCTTCGCGTTCTTACCAAGCCAATGTTGAAGTGCTCAACACTGCCAAAACCATGATGCTCAAAACGCTCACGTTGGGCCAGTAAGCCTATCAACTCGCGCGCTCTTGACTCTCCTAAATACAAAAATTCTGAGGTAAATTTCCATGGCTACCAGCGCAATCAGCTCGACCGACACCAATGCTGCACTAGGCGTTTCGAGCACCACCGGCAAGGCTGGCAGCGACACAGAGCAGCGATTTTTAAAGCTGCTGGTGACACAGCTCAACAATCAAGATCCGCTTAACCCGCTGGATAACGCGCAGCTGACCTCGCAGCTCGCACAACTGAGTACGGTCAGCGGCATTGAAAAACTTAACGCTGCGTTCGCATCCTTGATCGCCCAGAGCGGCTCTGGCCAAGTGCTGCAGTCGGCGGCCATGATTGGTCGCCAAGTGCTCGCGCCAGGCAGCTCACTGAATATGGCGACTGGCGAAAGCACAGCGTTCGCTGTCAGCCTGCCGAGTTCGGCCGATAGCGTCAAAGTCTCGATCACGGATTCGACTGGTACCAGCATTCGCAGCATTGACTTGGGGGCTTTGCCGCCGGGTGTGAAAACCGTTTCATGGGATGGTCTGACTGACAACGGCACGCAAGCCGCCGCTGGCGCTTACAGCTTTAACGTTGCCGCCAGCGCTGCCGGCGCGCAGATAGTCGCCAGCCCGCTGACTTATGCCAGTGTGCTCAGTGTCTCGCAGGGCGGCAGCGGCGTGACAGTCCATCTCAGCGACAGCCGTTTGTCTAGCTTGAGCGAGATAAAACAGATTTTTTAAACAGCGTCCGCAAACTGCGGCGGGGCAGGGCAGAACAGAGTGGGGCATTTGAGCCTGCGCGTAGCCCGGATATTTTTATTTTGAATTTTCAAAGGATGCATCATGGGTTTCGCACAAGGCGTTAGTGGCTTGACCGCCGCAGCTAGTAATCTCGACGTGATTGGTAACAATATTTCCAACTCTGGAACGATTGGTTTTAAGTCTGGCACCGCGCAGTTCTCAGATGTTTATGCAGGCTCTGCCATAGGCTTGGGTACCGAAGTGTCAACCATTTCGCAGAATTTCAATGCCGGCTCAATTCAGACCAGTTCCAAACCGTTGGACATGGCGATTGTGGGTGGTGACGGATTTTTTCGAACCACCAGCGCGAGTGGTGAGATTTCCTTTACCCGTAATGGTCAGTTCAACGCTGACAAAGAAGGTTTTATCGTGAATGCTGGCGGCAGTCGGCTGACTGGTTTTGCGGTCGATGCCACCGGTGGAATTTCTGGTGGTGCGCCCAAGGCCTTGGTTATACCGACTGCCGCCATAGCGCCAAACCCGACCAGCACAGTCACAGCCCAGTTCAATATCGATTCGCGCTCAGTGACGCCGACGGTCACGGCGTTCGACGCGAATAATTCCAACTCTTATAACTACGCCAATTCACTCACGGTGTTTGATTCACTGGGCAACTCACACGAGCTATCGACCTTTTTTGCGAAAGATGCAAACGTTGAGAATGGCTGGAATGTTTACGTTACTGCTGACGGCTATCCGTTAAATTCTGCCGGTGAAATCAATAGCACGCCGCCGCCGCCGTCGCCGCCGCCAGCAACAGCTAACAGTGAGGTTTCAGCCACGCTGGTATTCAATACCAACGGTACGTTGAAAAGCGTGACGCCCACTGGCGGCGCCGTCTCCCCAACCAGTACCTTCAACATCACCGGCCTTGACTTTGGAAACGGTGCAGCCGCATTAACTACCGACATCACCATCGCCGGCACCACTCAGTTCGGCACCACCAACGATGTCAAAGCACTCACGCAAAACGGCTTTACATCCGGTCAGTTAACGTCTTTCGCCATTGGTGTTGATGGCAAGATTCAAGGCAAATATTCCAACGAGCAAACCAAGTTGTTGGGTCAAGTTGTGGTGTCATCGTTTGCTAATCCCAATGGATTGATCTCCAAAGGTGGTAACTCTTGGTCTCAGTCGCCGTCTTCCGGCCAGCCTTTGACGGTGGTGCCCGGCGCTGGCACCAAGTCGGGCTCTATCAGCTCGGGCTCGTTAGAAGGCTCTAACGTTGACTTGACCTCAGAGCTGGTTAATTTGGTGATCGCGCAGCGCACTTACCAAGCCAATGCGCAAACCGTCAAGACGCAAGATCAGGTGCTGCAAACCTTGATCAATATTCGTTAAAGACTTTTAAAACTTTACGCAGGAGAATCCATGGACCGCATGATTTACACAGCCATGAGTGGCGCCAAGCAGGCCATGGAGCAACAAGCCTCAGTCGCCAATAACATGGCCAACGTCTCGACTGCCGGCTTCAAAGCGCAGATCAATAACTTTCGTGCCGTGCCTGTAGTGGGCGATCAGCCCGTCACCCGCGCCATGGTGGTCGCTACCACGCCTGGTGCTGACTTCTCGCCCGGCGTGATGACACAGACCGGTCGCCCGCTTGATGTTGCCGTCAAAGGTGACGGCTGGCTTGCGGTGCAGCTGCCGGGCGGCGCTGAAGCCTATACCCGGGTAGGAAATCTTCAAGTCGGCGCTGAAGGCCAGTTGATGACGCTGGACTCATATCCAGTGCTAGGCAATGCGGGCCCGGTGGTGGTGCCGCCCGGCTCTAAGCTAGTGGTTGCCGGCGATGGCTTGATTACGGCGTTCGACCCCAACGGTGGTGCGGTCGGTGGTGCAGAAGTCGGTCGCCTCAAACTGGTCAATCCAGCGCGCGCCGATTTGCTGCGCGGTGAAGATGGTTTGTTTCGCACCAAGCCCGATGCCGCGCCAGCGCAGGTCGATCCTGCGGTCCGGCTGAGCGTCGGCACCTTAGAAGGCAGCAATGTCAATTCGGTAGAAGTCATGGTTCAGATGATTACCAACGCCAGGCTTTATGAGATGCAGATGAAAACCATACAAACCGCAGAAACGAACGACCAACAAGCCAATCGGCTGCTCTCGACTAGCTAAGCGGCATTGGCTGTGGAATGCGTTTTCTTCACGCATCAGCTGGTCTCTAGCCGTCTCTCTATTCCTGTCCCTACCCCAATTTCAGATACTCAAGGCCCACACTATGATGCGCTCGCTCTCCATTGCCAAAACCGGCTTAGACGCTCAGCAAACCCAGCTCGACGTGGTCGCCAACAACCTCGCCAACGTTGGCACTACCGGCTTCAAACGCAGCCGCGCCGTGTTTGAAGACTTGCTCTACCAAAACCTGCGCCAAAGCGGCGGTCAGACCTCGGACCAAACCCGCATGCCGTCCGGTCTGCAAGTCGGCACGGGTGTCAGGGTAGTGGCTACCGAACGCATCCACTCGCAGGGCAACCCGGTCAAGACCGATAACCCCAAGGATGTGGCGATTAACGGCCTGGGCTTTTTCCAAGTCTTGATGCCGGACGGCACGTCGTCTTATACCCGCGACGGCTCCTTCCAGACCGATCAGGCCGGTCAGTTGGTGACCGCCAGCGGCTACCCAGTGCAGCCGGCCATCACGATTCCGCAAAACGCCACCAGCTTGACGGTGGGGCGTGATGGCACGGTGTCTGTGACCCAGGCCGGCAACACGGCCAGTGTGCAGGTTGGGCAGATACAGCTGAACACTTTTTTGAATCCTGCCGGCTTGCAAAGCAACGGTGAAAATCTCTACACAGAGACAGACTCGTCAGGTGCTGCGACGCAAACTGCGCCCGGCCAGAACGGCGCTGGCGTTCTTAACCAAGGTTATGTCGAGGCGTCTAACGTCAATGTGGTTGAGGAACTTGTGAACATGATTCAAACCCAGCGCGCCTATGAGATCAACAGCAAAGCGGTGCAGACCTCGGACCAGATGCTGGCCCGATTGGCGCAGCTGTAATGGCCTTTGTGAGTGTGTTCAATTCATTGGCCGCATCGACGGGCGTGCGTTATTTAGGTCTTTTCTTGGCGCTGCTCATGACGGGCTGCGCCCAAATACCGCGTCAACCTTTGGTGGCTCAACCAATGACGGCTCGCCAGACGGTGCAGACAGCCCCGGATGCGCCTATCAACGGCGCTATCTACAGCCACGGCTATGGCACGCAAGCGCTGTTCGAAGACCGGCGGCCGCGCCGCATCGGCGACATCCTCACGGTGCTGGTGAGTGAGAGCGTTAACGCGACTAAAAATTCAGGCAGCAACGCCAGCCGCACCACCAGTGCGGCATCTAACTTAGGCGTCGTGCCAGGCGTGATGCGTGGCTTGTTAGGTGACTTAAGCCTAGACGCTAGCGGCAAAAATTCCCTCAGCGCTAAAGGCGGCGCTAATGCTGCCAACACCTTTAACGGAGTGATCACTGTCACGGTGGTGGAAGTGCTGCTCAACGGTAATTTGTCAGTCAGCGGTGAAAAGCAAATGCTGATTAACCAAGGCACTGAATTCATACGCTTTTCCGGTGTCGTCAATCCGCGCACTGTGGGTTCAAACAATACCGTGCCATCGACCCTGGTGGCCGATGCCCGCATCGAGTACAGCTCTAAAGGCTATATCGACGAAGTTCAAAACATGGGCTGGTTGCAGCGCTTTTTCCTCAATGTCGCACCGTTTTGAGTATGTTTAAAAATAGTTTTCTTCGCCCATGCCTTGGCCGTCCACTGCAGTTGGTGATTTCTTCTGCCGCGCTAGCTTTGCTTTTGGCTGCGCTACCGGCGCAGGCCGAGCGCATCAAGCAGTTGGGTAGTTTTCAGGGGGTGCGCGACAACCCTTTAATTGGCTACGGTTTGGTTGTGGGCTTGGACGGCAGCGGGGATCAGACCCAGCAAACCCCTTTCACCATACAGTCGCTGACGAATATGCTCAGCCAGCTCGGCGTGACTTTACCGCCCGGCACCAATATGCAGCTTAAAAACGTGGCCTCGGTGATGGTCACGGCGACTTTGCCGCCGTTTGCGCGGCCCGGCCAGACCATAGACATTACGGTGTCCTCACTGGGCAATGCCAAGAGTTTGCGTGGCGGCACGTTGTTGATGACGCCGCTCAAAGGTGCGGACGGCCAAGTCTATGCGCTGGCTCAAGGCAATATGGTGATTGGCGGGGCGGGTGCTTCTGCAGGTGGTAGTTCGGTCAAGATTAACCAACTCAGTGCAGGCCGGATTCCGGCTGGCGCGATCGTCGAGCGTGCCGTGCTCTCGCCTATCGCGGCGAATGGAACGCTGCTCTTAGAGCTCAATCAATCTGACTTTGGCACGGCGCAAAAAACCGTCACTGCAATCAATGATTTTTATGGTGCTGGCACAGCCAGTGCGTTAGATGGCCGTGTGATCTCCATCAATGCGCCGGAAAACGCGCAGGAAAAAGTCGCATTTTTAGCGGGCATTGAAAGCATAGACGTCACACCTTCTAAAGCCGTGGCCAAGGTGGTGATTAACGCCCGTACTGGCTCGGTGGTGATGAACCAAGCGGTACGCGTAGAAGACTGCGCCGTGGCCCACGGCAACTTGACCGTAGTCATCAAGACTCAACCGGTGATTAGCCAGCCAAATGCCTTAGCCGGCGGTCAAACCGTGGTGGCGCCGGTCACGCAGATAGAGATCAGCCAAGAAGGCAGCGCGCTGCAAGTGGTGCGCGGCGGCGCTTCGCTGGCCGATGTTGTCAAGGGACTCAATGCCTTGGGCGCAAATCCACAGGATTTAGTCTCTATTTTGCAGGCCATGAAAGCCATAGGCGCACTGCGCGCTGAACTAGAAATCATCTAACCACAGCAAAGACCAGTCATGAGCAGCTCCGGCTTTCCTAAACCCATCAACCCAACCAACGCCGCAGCCGGCGCGCTGGATCAAGCACTGTCGTTTGACGTGCAAGGCGTTGATGCGCTGCGCCGCACGGTGAGAAATTCGCCCCAAGAAGGCATGAAGCAGGCCTCCAAGCAGTTCGAGGTGATGTTTATGCAAATGGTGCTCAAAAGCATGCGCGACGCTACGCCGTCTGACGGCATGCTCAGCAGCCAGCAGAGTAAAACCTATACCGCCATGCTGGACCAGCAAATGGCGCAAAACCTTTCGGGCCGCGGTCTTGGCTTGGCCGAGGCGATGTTTACCCAACTCAATCGCACCGTCGGTGCCGGCGGCACGGCGGTCAGCCAGCCGCCGCCAGATGTGGCGCTACCCATGCCCTTGTTCAACAGCAGTAGCGGGCCCGCTTTGCTGTTGCCACAGGCCAAAGGACTGCAGATTCATGCGTCGTCTGGCAGTCTTTTCCCGCTTCCACTGACGGTGCCAGTTCCGTTGTCGTCGCCGTCAGCGCAATCGCCGCCAGCCAACCAGCCAGTTGTTAATGCAGTCGATTTGTCCTTCTATCAGACCGGCGCAGACCCGGCCAGCAAGCCGCGCAGCTCGCCGACTGGCACAGTAGACCAGTTTGTTGCGCGTATGTTGCCGGCCGCTCAACGTGCCAGTCAGGCCACCGGCGTGCCGCCGCAACTCATCATGGCCCAAGCTGCGTTGGAGTCCGGTTGGGGCAAACGCGAGCCACGTGCTGACGACGGTAGCCAAAGCTTTAACCTGTTTGGTATCAAGGCCGATAAAAGTTGGAAAGGCGCGGTGGTTGAAACCAGCACCACCGAATACGTAGGCGGTGTGGCGCAAAAAACCCGAGCCAGCTTTCGCGCTTACGCCTCTTATGAAGAAGGCTTTGCTGACTACGCCAAATTTCTCACCAGCAACCCGCGCTACGCCAATGTGTTGGCGACCAGAGATGCGGAGCAAGCTGCGCACGGCCTGCAACGCGCCGGTTATGCGACCGATCCGGCCTATGGCGGCAAGTTGGTGCGCATCATGCAGCAAATGAGTTGATCTAGCGCCATCTTGTCATAGCGCCAATAGCGGCGTAGTCGATTGACTGTGCGCATTAAGTGCGCTTGACTGCTGGTCTCGGTCAGCGTTAAAGCCGCCTATTAACGGTTTGGTTTAAAAATATTTAAGTAATTGAACTTATGTGCCGTAAAGCATGGACAGACAGTTGCAAAAAGTTTGCTTGGCGCTTGGCCGGGTTGATTTTTCAAGCGCAAAGTTTTTGTCCATGCCCGTAGGCCTTTATCGGTTTGCGAGTGTTTTTTCTACCCACGTGAAGAAATACCAATGAATGCATCACCAGAACCAAAAACTGACGTCTTAATGACGCCAAGCCAAGCCCTCAGACAAGCGACTCACCAGTCCCACACGTTTGGAGCTAAGGCATGAGTCATTTGAAAATCTCTACCCGTTTGATGCTGCTGATTTTGAGTTTGTCGGCACTGCTAGTGCTTATCGGCGGCGTAGGTCTTTACGGCATCCACCAGTCGAATGAATCCTTGCGCACGGTTTATGAAGATCGCACCGTCGCACTCGGCCAATTGGCCGAGATAGATTCTTTGCTGTTGAGCAACCAGCTGGTGTTGGGCGAGAGTTTGGTGGAACTGGCAGACGCCAGCAAAAATGCGGACCGAATCGGCGCGAATGTTTTGCGCGTGAATAATTTATTGGATGACTTGCAGCGTAAAACTCTCACAGCGCAAGAAAGTTTGCTGACCAAAAAATTCACACTCGACTACATTCGCTATCGTCAAGAGGGCTCATCCCTTGCCGTCGCGGCGCTGCGTGGGAGTAATTTTGAGCGCGCCCGGCAACTGGTGACACAAACCATGCCGCCACTGTTTATGCCTGTGCGCGAGGGCGTCGTGGCGTTATCCAAACTGCAAATGTCAGTGGCTAAATCTGAGTATGAGTCGGCGCAAACGCAATTTAAAAATCTGCGCGCAGCCGCTACTTTGGCTGTTGTTGCCGGTGTGCTGTTTGCGTTACTGTGTGGTCTGGCCTTGATACGCGGTATCTCGCGCGCCTTGAAAGCTGCGCTTGAAGCGACTAAGGCCGTGACTGACGGTGACCTGAGCCGACCTATACGCTTGCATGGCAATGACGAAATTTCTGCGTTGCTGGTCTCGCTTACTGCCATGCAAAGTGGTCTGTCAGGCATAGTCGGTCAGGTGCGTCAAGGCACTGACAATATTGCGACCGCATCCGCTGAAATCGCCGCTGGTAATCAAGATTTGTCCTCGCGTACCGAGCAGCAAGCCAGCTCGTTAGAAGAAACTGCAGCGTCTATGGAAGAGCTCACTTCTACCGTCAAGCAAAATGCAGAAAATGCGCAGCAAGCCAATCAGCTCGCAGCGGCTGCATCCAGCGCTGCGGTGCGTGGCGGCACGGTGGTCGCACAAGTAGTTGGCACTATGAGCGCCATCAATACTTCTTCCCGCAAGATTGTTGACATCATCGGCGTGATTGATGGCATCGCATTTCAGACCAACATACTGGCGCTTAACGCAGCGGTAGAAGCGGCAAGAGCGGGCGAACAAGGCCGCGGTTTTGCCGTGGTTGCTGCCGAAGTGCGCTCTCTCGCGCAGCGCTCTGCAGCCGCGGCTAAGGAGATTAAAACCTTGATTGGTGCATCAGTCGAAAGCGTTGAAGAAGGTGGACGCCAAGTCGCTGAAGCCGGCTTAACGATGAATGAAATTGTCGACAGCGCCAAGCGCGTGACCGACATCATGGCTGAGATTTCTGCTGCCAGCCAAGAGCAAACCGAGGGCATAGGGCAAGTTAATCAAGCCATCTCGCAGATGGACCAAGTCACGCAGCAAAACGCCGCTCTGGTCGAGCAGGCGGCGGCTGCTGCGGCCTCGCTGCAAAGCGAAGCCGAAGCGCTGTCACAGCTTGTGTCTGTATTCAAAATCAACGATCAGCCAGCCGATAAAAACGCTGGCTATAAACATCAGTCGGCGTCTGCTGCCCGCAGCTCCACAGTGCCCGCAGCACCGACGCAGCCACCGGCGGCCAGAGATGGAATTGCAGCGCCATTAAAAAAGCAGCTCGCCACTTCACCTGTTACGGCGAATAACGATTGGGAAACTTTTTAAGCTACGCCCAACATTAGCGACAGGCCGCGCCAAGGCTTTGCGGCAAAGCGCCTGTAGCGACGAAAAACTATCAAATCAAAAAAAAGTAAAAAGTAAAAAGTAAAAAGTAAAAAGTAAAAAGTAAAAAGTAAAAAGTAAAAAGTAAAAAGTAAAAAGTTTTATAAAACCGATTTTCAAACAATAACTACATAACCTCGAATCAGAAAATAATAAAAAATGAATATCCAAAACTTAAAAATTGGCCCGCGACTTATGCTGGGTTTTGGCGCAGTGATTGCGCTACTTGTCATCATTGCTGCACTCGCCTACGTTCAGTTAAATGAACTGACTGAAGACATCACACTGACCAATAGCGATCGTTTTCCTAAAACGGTAATGGCACATAACGCGAAGGATGAGCTCAATGACGTGACGTTCAAAATGCGCAATTTAGTCTTGCTGCGTGACAGTGATGAAATTAGCAAGATGTATACGCATATTGATGAAGCCAGTCGCAACATCGACATCGCGCTGGATGGGCTGGATAAAACAGTGACCTCGGTTAAAGGCAAAGCGCTAATGCAAGAGGTGCACGCTGCGCGGACACTTTTTCTCACCAGTAAGGCGGAGTTTGTGGCACTGCTTAAAGAAGGCAGAAGAGATGAAGCCATCACTATGCTGCTGGGTAGTACAAAAGCGATTCAAGATAAGTACATTGCGGCGTTGGATCAACTTATTGATTTACAAAACCAGTTGATGACAGACTCTGGTGCGTCATCCTTAAAACAAGCCACGCAGACACGGATGTTGATCCTGCTGATTACCGCCCTGTCTATTGCCTTCAGTTCGCTGATCACTTTAGTGATTGCGCGCAGCATAACCCGGCCTCTGGTTCAAGCTGTCGCAGTGGCGCAGCGCGTCGCCGACGGTGACCTGACCTCTGACATCGCTAGCGCCGCCAAAGACGAGATCGGCCAGCTTATGCGGGCGTTAAAAGACATGAACGACAAGCTCGCCGCCCTAGTGGGCGAAGTGCGCAGCGGCACCGACACGATTGCCACAGCGTCAGGTCAAATCGCTGCGGGTAACCAAGACTTGTCATCGCGTACTGAGCAGCAAGCGAGCTCGCTGGAAGAAACCGCCGCGTCTATGGAAGAGCTCACCAGCACCGTCAAGCAAAACGCAGAAAACGCCAGACAGGCTAATCAGCTCGCCACCTCAGCGTCTAGTGTGGCGGTGCGTGGCGGTGACGTAGTCTCACAAGTCGTCGGCACCATGGGTGCGATTAATGTTTCCTCGCGCAAGATTGTCGACATCATTGGCGTGATTGACGGCATCGCATTTCAGACCAATATTTTGGCGCTGAATGCGGCGGTGGAAGCGGCAAGAGCGGGTGAGCAAGGCCGTGGTTTTGCGGTGGTTGCGGCCGAAGTGAGATCCTTGGCGCAGCGCTCGGCAGCCGCGGCCAAAGAAATTAAAATACTGATTGGCGACTCGGTCGATAAAGTCGAAGAAGGCAGTAAACAAGTCGCTGAGGCCGGCAACACCATGAATGAAATCGTTCAAAGCGTGCAACGCGTGACCGACATCATGGCCGAAATTTCTGCGGCTAGCCAAGAGCAAAACACCGGCATCGCGCAGATCAATCAGACCATCTCTCAGATGGATCAAGTCACGCAGCAAAACGCGGCTTTGGTTGAGCAAGCCGCAGCGGCTGCCGCATCGCTGCAAGAGCAGGCCGACAGCCTGTTGCAAGTAGTGAGCGTATTTAAAATTAATGCCGCCTCAGTGCAGCATTACGCGCCGCCACGCTACACCCATTCAGCACCTAAAAAACCAGCGCCACCCGTACAGCCGCCGCCTTCTAGAGCCGGTATTGCTGCGCCCAAAAGTCGGCTGGCTAAACCTGCTGTCGCAGCAGACGGTGATTGGGAAACCTTTTAAGTTTTTCTCGTCGATAAACCAATGATTCAAAGAGGATAAAAAATGAGCAACGAAAACACGCACGACCAACCGCATGAATTTCTCGCCTTCACGCTAGGCCAAGAAGAGTACGGCATAGACATACAAAAGGTGCAGGAGCTGCGTGGCTACGACACCGTCACCCGCATCGCTAACGCGCCAGAACACATTAAAGGCGTGGTCAATTTGCGCGGCATCATAGTGCCGATTATTGACATGCGGATTAAATTTAATTTGGGTGAGCCAACCTACGATCAGTTCACCGTGGTCATTATTCTCAATCTCGCGACCCGCGTGATGGGCATAGTTGTCGACAGCGTCTCAGACGTCATCAGCCTCACGCCAGAGCAAGTCAAACCGGCCCCAGAAATGGGCGCTGCGCTGGATATTCAATACCTGATAGGTCTGGGCACAATCGATGAACGAATGTTGATTTTGGTTGATATAGACCGGCTGATGACGAGTGCTGAGATGGGCTTGGTCGATAAGTTGGCGGCTTGACGAAAAATCTAAACCGTTTGGATCGCTATGGTTGGTCTGTGGTTTAGGTTGTAGTTTAAGTTTTTCGGCGCTGGTAAATGCTGGACGACGCAACTGCATTGCGGCTTAAAAGCGTGCATTGCTTAGCCGTGCGAAAAGTAGTGCTACGTACAGTTCGTAATGACTGCAATAGTCATTGACGCCTAAAAAAACCTTTGCCAGATCCCTTTTTCGGTTTTCGATTTGGTTTGAAAACTGTGATTTATATCTCTACTCGTAGACCAAACCTTCTGCCGGTAAGCAGTGCTGTGGGGGATGCCGCGCGCACTTCGCATAGGTTTGAAAACCAATTTCAAAATACGAGACTTTTTTTATCTGACCAAAACGGTCGGTAGCGACTTATTTTTTTAACCCAAGGATTGTTTGATGAATTTTTTGATGAAGCTGCGCATAGGACAGCGACTTGCGCTGGGCTTTGCACTGGTGTTGTTGCTCTCGGCAACGGCGACTAGTTTTGCTCTGCTTGACTTGCGCGCCAGCACCCGAACCATGCACCGAATGATGCAAGTGCCGCTGGCTAAAGAGCGACTCGTCGCCGACTGGTATTTGCTGTTGTATTCGGCAGTGGTGCGGACTTCTTTGATTGCCAAAAGTAACGACGCTTCTTTGTCCACTAGCTTCGCACCAGAGATCTCCGCCAGTGTGGTTCAAAGTACCGAGTACATCAAAAAGATTGAGGTGCTGCTGAGCTCTGAGCAGGAAAAAGCGTTATACCAAGCCATAGTCGATGTGCGCAAAAAATACCAAGCCGCCAAAGTGGCGGTGATGGCCGCTAGGTTGAGTGGTAATTCTGTAGAAGCCGATCGCTTGTACGCCGAGTCATTTGCACCGACCGCCAAGGACTATGAATCTCGCGTTTTAACGCTGCTGTCATTAGAGCGAGAAACCATTGATAGGCTGGAGAACGCGATTGACACCTCTAACGAGCGCAGCTTTAAGTTGGTCGCAGCGCTTAGCCTACTGGCATTGTTGCTCGCTTGCGCGACTGCCCTCGCTCTCACGCGCAGCATTACCCGGCCTTTAAAGAAAGCGCTGTCGGTTGCCCAATCCGTCGCGTCTGGCGATTTAAGTAGCCGTTTTTCTGCGCACAGCAATGACGAAATTGGTCAGCTAATGCAAGCCCTTCAAACCATGAATGACAGTCTGTCTCGACTGGTTGGCGATGTGCGGCTGAGCACCGATACGATTCGTACCGCGTCTGGTGAGATTGCCGCTGGAAATCAAGACTTGTCTTCGCGCACCGAACAGCAAGCCAGCGCCTTAGAAGAAACCGCCGCCAGCATGGAGCAGCTGACCACCACCGTTAAACAAAACGCTGATAACGCTAGGCAGGCCAATAGCTTTGCGGCGACCAATTCCAGCGTCGCCCAGCGCGGCGGTGCTGTGGTCTCGCAAGTGGTTGTGACCATGAGCTCTATCAGCGCGTCATCTCGAAAAATTGTCGACATCATTGGCGTGATAGACAGCATTGCTTTTCAGACCAACATACTTGCACTGAACGCCGCAGTCGAAGCGGCGCGTGCCGGTGAGCAGGGCCGCGGCTTTGCGGTGGTCGCGGGTGAGGTCAGAAGCTTGGCGCAGCGCTCGGCTACAGCGGCCAAAGAAATCAAGGTCTTGATCGATGCATCAGTTGCCAGTGTGGAAGAGGGCAGCCGACAGGCGCTAGAGGCGGGTAAAACCATGGACGAGATTGTCTCTAGTTCAGGCCAAGTCAGCGGCATCATGACCGGCATAGTCAGCGCCAGCCAAGAGCAAAGCAGCGGCATTGAGCAGGTTAACCAAGCGATTACGCAAATGGATCTGGTGACCCAGCAAAACGCGGCCTTGGTTGAGCAAGCTGCTGCCGCCTCGGCTTCGCTGCAAGAGCAAGCCAGCGGTCTATTGCAATTGGTAGACCAATTCAAATTAGCCGATCGCTCGTCTAGCAGCGCTTGATCTAAGCGGTGTTTTCGCCTCAGTTCAAGCAGAGCGGGTGCCGCACTTTGGGCTAAAGTTTCTACACAATTTGCCGTTAATGAATAAGTAGTTTGAAGGCACAGAATTTTCAGGTGCTACGGCGATATTTTTTAGCTTAGGAGTCAGAGGTTTTATGTCGAACAGCTTGTTTTATACCGGCTTGAGTGGTCTCAATTCCGCCCAGTCTGCGCTGGTGACCACCGCTCACAACACGGCTAATGTCAACACGCCTGGTTATAGCCGCCAAGCGGTTCAAGTCGCGTCCAGCTTAGCGGTTGATAGCGGTGCCGGCTTCATCGGTACTGGCGTGCGCGTGACGGGTGTTAGCCGTAGCTACGACCAATTTCTCAATAACCAGCTCAACCAAGCGCAGTCACTGAATCAGTCGCTGACGACTTACGCGACCCAGATTGGTCAGATCGACAATCTGTTGGCGAATCAAAGCGCTGGTTTATCACCGCAAATTCAAAACCTGTTCACCAGCGTTCAGGCCGTGGCCAACACACCGGCAGACCCGGCCGCGCGCCAGCAGTTAGTCAGTGGCGCGCAGGCCGTGACTAACCAGTTTCGCGCCACCGATCGGTTCTTGACTGACATCGAATCGAATATCAATGCCCAGGTCGTAGGCAGCGTCGAACAGATCAATACCTTCGCGCAACAAATTGCCAGCCTAAACCAGCAAGTCAGCAAATTTAGTGGCTCTGGACAAGCACCTAACGATTTGCTCGACCAGCGCGACCAGCTAGTGAGCGAGTTGGGCAAACTAGTGTCGACGAAATTGGTGGTGCAAGACGGTGGTCAATACAACGTCTTTATCGGCAACGGCCAGTCCTTGGTGTTGGGCAGTAATGCGACAACGCTGGCGGCAGTGAAGTCCTCAGCCGATCCAAGTCGCACCGCTGTCGGCGTGGTTACTGTCGCTGGTACGGTTAACGAATTGCAAGACAGTACGATCACGGGCGGCTCGCTTGGCGGGCTGTTGCAGTTTCGCAATGAAGCGCTGGCGAGTTCGCAAAATGCACTCGGTCGAATTGCTATTGCGTTGTCGGACAGCTTTAATTCACAGCAAAATTTAGGCCTTGATTTGAACGGTAAATTGGGTAAAGATTTTTTTACCCAAGCCACGCCAGCGGTGATCGCTAACGGCCGCAACACGGGTAACTTAAGTGTGACGGCCAGCTTTTCTGACACCAGTAAATTGAGCACCAGTGACTATCGCTTAGATGTAGGTGCGTCGACTGGCACGGGTCCCACCTATACCTTGACGCAACTGACAGACAACAAAGTCATCTCCACGACGCCCGGTACCTCCGCTGCAGGCAAACCAACTTTGACCTTTGACGGCGTTACGCTGGAGATACCTAGCGGCACGGGCAACAGCGGGGATTCGTTTTTAATCCAACCCACACGCACTGGTGCGCGCGACTTCGCCGTACTCATTAGCGACCCGGCAAAAATCGCCGCCGCTACGCCAGTCGTGACGGACAACAGTGTGGGTAATCAGGGCAGCGGTTTAATCAGTGCGGTTAAGGTGGATGCCAAATACATTTTGGCTGCACCGAATTTTACAAAAGTCACTTTGAGTTTTAGCAGCACGAGCGCTCAACTCACCGGTTTTCCAGCCGATGCTGCGGTCACTGTCACACCCGCTGATGGCACGGCCGCGACCACTTATGCGGCCGGTGCAGCTGTCGATTACAAGGCTGGCGCCAGCATATCTTTTAACGGTATTAACTTCACCATCGCCGGCACACCCGCGAATGGCGACACTTTCACGATTGCTAAAAATACCGGTGGCGTGTCCGACGGCAGCAACGCCTTGCTGTTAGGCGCGCTGCAAAATAAAAACACCATAGCGGGTTCAACCGCGAGCTTTAGCGGTGCCTACGGTCAGTTGGTTAGTGTGGTCGGTAACAAGGCGCGCCAAGTCGAAATTGCAAACGCTGCGCAGACTAGCTTGACGGCTCAGGTGCGCTCGTCACAGCAGTCAGTCGCCGGTGTGAATCAAGACGAAGAAACCGCCAACCTGTTGATGTTTCAGCAAATGTATCAGGCCAATGCCAAGGTCATACAGACCGCAGCTACTATTTTTGACGCCATATTGGCAATCCGTTAAGCGCCGTTTAGGAGACAGTTATGCGCGTGAGTACCTCATCTTTTTACGAACAAAGCCGAGCCACAATTGGCGTGCAGCAAGGCAACTTGCTCAAGGTGCAAACACAACTGGGTACTGGCAGCAAAATTCTTGCGCCATCAGATGACCCACTGGGTGCTACCCGCGCGTTGGCCGTGTCGCAGGCGATTGCTTTAAACACCCAATACGCCACCAGTCGCGGCCAAGCGACGCAGACACTGACGCTAGAAGAGACCACGCTGCAAAGTGTGACCTCGGTGCTCGACAACGTGCGACAGTCTATCGTGCAGGCCGGCAACGGCACTTTGAGTGATGCTGATCGCGCCTCGATTGCCACTGTGCTGCAAAGCAATTTAGCCCAATTACAAGGCTTGGCGAATGCGGATGACGGCAACGGGCAGTTTTTGTTCGCGGGCTTTAAAAGTGGCAGTCCGCCCTTTGTCTCTCAAGCCGATGGCAGTGTCACCTATGCCGGCGACCAAGGTCAGCGCTTGTTGCAAGTTGATGTGTCGCGTCAACTCTCCAGCACGGATGACGGGCGCAGCATATTTCAGTCAGTTCAAGGCGGTGCGGGTTATGTCAGCGCCTCGCCAGACACGAATAAGGGTAGCGTCGTTTTTTCTCAGCTCTCTGTCACGGATCGCGGAGATAAAAATTTTGGTAAAGATTTCGCTATCAATTTTTCTTCATCACCGGCTTCTTACACTGTCAGCACAATTGCCACGCCTTCGGAAGTTGTGACGACTGCAACGCCGTTTGTTCCTGGCCAAACGATTAATTTTGGCGGCGTAAACATCAAGCTCACTGGCACGCCAGCTGACGGTGACAGCTTAAACGTCAAGCAAGCGCAAAACGCTGGTGCGGATATTTTCTCGTCTATCCGTGACGTGATCACGGCATTGAATAAACCAACCGAAGGCTTGGGTGCACCCGCTCAAGCGAATTTGCTCAATGCACTGAGTACGGCGAATCGCAAAGTCGTCAATGCTGCTGACACGGTGTCCACCGTGCGCGCATCTGTCGGCTCTAGGCTGCAAGAACTCGATGCACTAAGTGTCTCGGGCGACAGCCGTACGCTGGCCAACAAAAGCTATCTCTCGAGCATTCAAGACTTGGATTACGCCACTGCGATTTCTGAGTTCTACCAGCGCCAGACAGCGCTGCAAGCGAGTCAGCAAACGTTTGTGAAAATCCAAAACATTTCGCTGTTTAACTACCTATAACTTTTTTTTTCGGCGCAGGTCTAAGGCGAACTAAAGCGTTTAAGGCTGGCGCTTTATGTTCAGCGCTCAGAGCACTTGACTTTGACTTTGACTTTGACTTTGACTTTGAGGCTTGGGCTTTAAGCATCAAGACCTAAGTCCTCTGAGCACATTCATGATGGATTCAAAACCCAAGCCAAACTGCGGCAGTAAAAACGGGCCTAAAAGTGGCATTAATATTTGCAGCATGATCATGCCCACCAACAGCGTGATCGGAAAACCCACAGAGAAAATACTGAACTGCGGTGAGACGCGGTTGAGTATGCCCATGGCTAGGTTAATCACCAGCAGCGTAGCGACCAGTGGCAAGGCCAACATCAAGCCGCCAGCGAAAATTTTGCTGGCCGACACCACCAGTAAATACCAGCCCGCAGAAGCCAGCGGCGCATCCGCAATCGGCAGCAGCGTAAAGCTTTCAGCGAGCAGCCTGATCAAGGTGAGGTGACTGTTACTGGCGAGAAAAATCATCATCGCCAAAGCGTTCAGTAGGCGCGACACCACCATGGTGTTGCCGCCGCTGGTCGCGTCAAAAAACGAGGCAAATGACAAACCCATTTGCAGTCCGGCATACTCGCCTGCTGCTTGCACCATGGCAAACACAATCCGCATTGAAAACCCCATGGCTGCGCCTATCAGGACTTGCTGCACCAGTATCCAAAAGCCCCCCGGGGAGAAAAGCGGGACAGCTGGCATGGGTCCTAGCGTGGGCGCTATGACTATGCTGAGTAGCAATCCCATGCTAACTTTGACACTGCGCGGCACGACGGTTTCACCAAAGATGGGCGCTGTGCTGATGAGTGAAAGCATGCGCACAAAAGGCCAGAGAAAAGCCACCAGCCAGGCGTCGAGTTGGCCGGCGCTGATGGAGAAAACCGGCGCCATCAGCTCACAAGTTTGGGGATGGACTCAAACAGATTACGCATGTAGTCAAGTGCTACTCCCATCATCCATGGGCCGGCAATCACCAGCGTGGCAAACACCGCCAAAAGCTTAGGAATAAAAGACAGCGTGGCTTCGTTGATCTGGGTCGCCGCTTGGAACAAACCCACGATCAAGCCGGTGATCAGCGCCACCAGCAGCAGTGGTGCGCCCAATAGCAGCGAGAGTTTCATGGCTTCATAGCCCATGGACATGACTGATTCAGGTGTCATTTCAATTTTTGCTTTAGGTATAAAAACTCTGTGCCAGTGCGCCCACCAGTAATTGCCAGCCATCGGCCAGCACAAACAACATGAGTTTAAAAGGCAGTGAAATCGTTGCCGGCGGCACCATCATCATGCCCATGGCCATCAGCACAGTGGCGACCACCAAGTCGATGATGAGAAAGGGTATGAAAATCGTAAAACCAATTTGGAAGGCGGTTTTGAGTTCGCTAATCACATATGCCGGCAGCAATATGCGTAGCGTGACTTGCTCTGGACTCTCGAGTTGCGGCATTTTGGCCAGCCGTATAAACAAGGCCAAATCGGCTTCTCGAGTTTGCTTGAGCATGAAGCTTTTAAACGGTGCGATGCCGCGCTCTAACGCAACTTCAGCGCTGATTTTATTTTCTGAAAATGGCTGATAAGCATCCGCATGCACTTTGTCCAAAACCGGTGACATAACAAAAAACGTCAGAAACAGCGACAACCCCACCAACACCTGATTCGGCGGCGAAGACTGTGTGCCCATGGCCGTGCGCAGCAAGCCCAGCACGATCAAAATTCGTGTGAAGCTGGTCATAGACAGCAGCATCGCGGGCAAAAAAGACAGCGATGTCAGCAGTATCAACGTCTGCAAGCTGAGTGACCAAGTCTGACCACCCGGGCCCTGACTGCTGGTGATGCCGGGTAAACCTTGAGCCAGTGCCGGTAAGCTCGTGCCAACTAGCAATGCCAGACCGATGAGGCATTGCGTCCAGTGTCTTAATCGCATTATTTGCCCTTGCCAGGCGGGCGTTGACGGTTGAGTGTTTCCATCAGCTTTTGTGCAAAAGCTTCGCTCAGTTTCATGCCCGATTTGTTGCTTGTTGGCGCGCCGCTTTTGCCAGCCTCGTCTATCTCGTCATCTAATTCAGTAGGTTCTGCATCCATGCTGTGCAACAAATTCACTTGGGTAGGCGTCACGCCCAACACCAGCCAAGTCACGCCGACTTCAATCACCACGACTTTTTCGCGCTGACCCAAACTGACGCTAGAGATAAGTTTGAGCAGCGTACCGCTACCCGGCTGGCGCAGACCAAAACGTTTGGCGGCCCAGCCACAAAAGAAAATCAGACCGATCACAAAAGCCAAGCCAAGCAGCGCCTGCAGTATGCCCGCACCGCCCACGCCGCGGGTTGATTCGGTCGCAGCGCTAGGCACAGCCGTCGGAATGATGGCCGCGGCTTTTAAGCTGAGGCTTAGCAGTCCAGCCACCAACGTGGCAGTGCGTAACCGCAGTGAGCGCAGCAAATGACAGCCGTGCTTGAATGGGTCCAGCGCCATGACCGGCAGTGAGCCCGAGATCACTTACTCACCTTTTGGATGCGCTCAGACGGCGTGATGATGTCGGTCAGGCGGATGCCGAATTTATCGTTCACCACGACCACTTCGCCCTGCGCGATCAGGTAGCCGTTAATGAAAACATCCATCGGCTGGCCCGCTAAACCATCAAGCTCAACGACTGAGCCTTGCGAGAGTTGCAGCAAGCTTTTAATGGTGATGCGGGTGCGGCCCAACTCTGCCGTGAGTTGCACTGGAATGTCCATCACCCGGTCTATGTCGTTTTTACTAATCGCTGGGTCGCTGCTGCTAAAGAGTGGCTGAAAGACTCGCTCTCCGGCCGGCAGTGCGGTGCTCTCTGGCGTTGCGGCTGGCGTTGGCTCAGCTGTGGCTTGGCTTTGCTCGGCCATGGCGCTGCCCCAGTCGTCGATGGCTTCTTGTGCGGTTTGTGCCGCTTCTGGGGTCTCACTCATACTCGCCTCTGGATAAATCGGTGTCGCTGTGGCTAATCATTTTTTTAACTCTCAATGCGTAGTGTTTATTAGAGGTACCGTAGCTGCATTCCATCACCGGCACACCGTTGACCCGAGCCAAAATGGACTGTGGAATAGTGATGGGTAGCACATCCCCGACTTGCAGCTTGAGTAGCTGGCCAATGCTGGACTCTAGGGTCAAAAAATCTGCCCTGAGCTCTACATCTGCGCTTTGCACTTGTTGCTGCAGTTGTTTGACCCAACGCTTGTCAATCGCGACTTCGTCTTGTAGCGGATTGCTCAGCAAGTCGCGCACCGGCTCAATCATGGAGTAGGGAATACAGACCGTGAGCGCGCCGCCAATCGGGCCGAACTCAATTTGAAAAGTGGTGCTGATCACGACCTCGTTGGGAGACACGATATTGGCCAGTTTGGCATGCATCTCAGAGCGTATGTATTCAAACTCCAGCGGGTAAACCGGTTGCCAGGCGCTGCCGTAGCTCTCTAGCGTGACGTTGAGCAAACGCTTGATGATGCGCTGCTCGGTCGGCGTGAAGTCACGCCCTTCGATGCGCACGTGGTAACGCCCGTCGCTGCCGAATAAATTATCGACCACCAAAAATACCAGTTTCGGGTCAAACACAAACAGCGCAGTGCCGCTGAGCGGCAGCATATGCATCAGGTTGATGTTGGCCGGCACTGGCAAGTGACGGATGAATTCACCGTATTTTTGGATCTGAATTGAGCCTACAGAGATGTCTGGGCTGCGCCGCATAAAAGTCAGCAGCGACGAGCGCAGCTGCCGCGCAAAGCGCTCGTTAATCACCTCTAGCGTCAACATACGGCCGCGCACTATGCGCTCGTCCGTGCCTAGGTTGTAGGCCGGTAATTCATTGCTGCTGATGGCTTCTGGCTTTTTACTTGGCGCCGCGTCGGTATCCCCGGTGACGCCTTTGAGTAGGGCGTCAACTTCGTCTTGGGATAGCTGCTGGTCATAGGCCATGTTGGGTGTCCTGTGCCTTGGCTTATTGCAGCATGAAGGTGGTGAACATCACGCTGGTGATTTTCGGTGGTGGCAAATTACTGCCATACAGCTGGCTTAACGTGGCGAGAATTTGTGCTGCGAGTAAATCCCTGTCTTCCGTCGACTCGAGCGCAAGACCGTCGCGATTCGATAGCAGTGCCAGCACCCGGCTGCGCACTTCTGGCAAATACTGGACCAGTTGGGTTTGTGCCGTGGTGTCGCCTAATTTGAGTGTTATGCCAGCGTGTACAAAGCGAGCTTTGCCGCCAGGTTGTAAATTGGCCGTGAAGGGCTCTAGCGCATAGAAAATCGGATCTACAGGCTTAACTGTTTTGACCGCTTGCTGGCTCTGGGTTTTCCAGTAAAAGAAGCCGCTACCGACCATGGCCAGTACTAAAAAGCTGCCGAGTATTAAAAATAATATTTTTTTACTTTTTTTCTGCGGGACTTCAGTTTCAATTTCGATTTCTTTGCTGGTGGCCATGATTTCTTCTGAAGGATTGGATTCGGGTGGAGTGGGCTATTGTGGTTTCTAACCGATAAAAACGCATAGCCAGATCAAATGGGGGAAAGCGCTTCACCTCTGTGCTTTGCGTGTTGATGGTTTAAACGCTGACTATTTTATGCATAGGTATCAAGACTAGCGCCGCGCAGGGTTCGCGTTACCGGAGCGTTGTTGGACAGGTCTGTTGTGGCCTCCTCACGCAAGCTGCTGGCGTAGCTTTTGTAGCCGGCTTGGGATTGTTGGTTTTGCGAGTAACTCGCTTGCTGCTGGGCATTGCCCGAGTTGACCGAGGTGTCGCCTAGACTAATCCCGCTGTTGGCTAAGCTAGCGCGTAATTCTGGAAGTGCAGCTTCTATCGCGCTGCGAACGCTCTGGTGGGCCGACACAAACACCGCCTGCATTTGTTGATCGCTCATGCTCAGCGAAACCTTGAGTGGGCCAAGTCCGGGTGGGTTTAATTCCAACGCCACTGACTGCTTGCCGAGCTGGCTCAGACTGACGAGTTGCTGGCCCAGCGCTTTGCCCCATTGCTCGCTACCGACTGCCGGTGCCAAGCTTCGTGCGCCCGCAGTGGAACTAGTGGCTTGGTTTTCAGCGTTCAAGACTGTACCTCCCGTGCCCGTCACTGCGCTTTGCACAACGCTGTTTTGAGCCGCGCTCAGCGTGCTGTTAAAGCCGCTGTTTTGGGCGCCAGTGGCGTCGCGTGAACCGGCGTTGACCAGTGCGTCATCATTTTTCCCGCTACTGTCAGACGACAAGCTCTGGCCGGATTGCCCGGCTTGCGAGGTGACTGGCGCGCTCGCCTGTTGGGCGCGCAACTCCCTGGCATCAGACAGCGTTTGTGCCGCGCCAGAGGTCACGGTTTTAGCGTTTGTCTGCGCCGCGTTGGTACTGACTGGCGCTAGCGCTGGATTGGCCGCGATGCTGCTGAGACGGTTTTGCAAGTCTTGCTCAGTATTGGCTTGCGCCGCTGCACTACTTGTCGCTTGTGTGGCTGCGGCGGTTGATACGGTTGATGCGGTTGCGACTTTGGCGTCTGCCGCCGCCGCCGGTAAATCTAGCGCAGACGTTGCGAGCTCGCCGCTGCCTGTTGGCGCGGCGACTGGCGTGCGCGCTGTCTGGCTGCTGAGTTCTGCTGCTGCATCTTTCGCGCTACTCAGACTTGGTTTTGTGTCTGCATCAGCAGCTGCTTTCGCCGCATCACTGTTGGCCTCGGCCTTGAGCGCTGAGCCGTTAGCGCTGCTCGTTGGCAGCAAGACTTTATCCGTCAGGTTGGTGCTTGATGTCGTGGTTGTTGTGCCTAGTGGCAAGGCTAAAGCAGCTGCGTTTTTACCGGCCGCAGTGTCTGCACTTTGCACTGTGTTGGTCTGCTCAGTTGCCGAGAGTTTGGTCAGCGCTACCAGCGTGGGTAAGCTCTGCGCCGCTTGCAATGCGGGCACGGCTTGGCCGTCTGGGATGCTGTCTTCTGCAGCTGTTTTACTGTCTTTAGACGCTGACTTTTTAAGTTTGTCTGCGCTGCTGGCGGCGGCGTCCACTACTGCATTGGTGTCGGCTGGCTCGCTGGTCTGAGTTGGTGCGGCAGGCGCTTCGTTTTGGGCCGCTTGCTGGCGGCGTTGCTCGACTTGGCGTTGCGCTTGAATGGCGGTATTGGCTGCCGTGTTGGCTCTGTTGTTCGATGCGGCATTCGCTGCCGCATTCGCCGCTGCTGCGGCATTAGTTGCAGCGCTAGACCCAGCATTGGCTGCTGATGGTTGCGTTGGCTTTGATTGCTGTGCCAGTGTTTGGGCAAAGCTGGGCGAATTGTCATTCGCCTGCAGGTTGCTGCGACTAGCGCCCAGATCAAGAACGTTGGCGCTGCCTTGGGGCTGAAGATTGATGTTCATTGCGGTTAGGTTTGTACAAGGGTTGCGAAAATTTAGGTTTAGGTCTAGGTTTAGGTCTAGGTCTAGGTCTAGGTTTTAGGCTAGAGGGTCGATATCGCTGCTGCGCGTAAAAAATTGGCGCGAACTGCGCTCATCGCTGTCGCGCTGCTCTTTTTTCCCCGCTTGCAGCAAAGCCTCTTGGCGCACTCTGTCGGCCAGCGTGCCGTAAGAGTTCAGGCTGCGCTTACATTCTTGCCATTCCGCTCGGCCTTTGGCGAGGCTTTGGTCGGCTTGCAGCGCCAGCAGTCGTTGCTGTTCTATTGCGCTGTCTAGCGTTTTGATGAATTGTTGGTAGTTGCGCAGTTGACCAGAGGCCAAGCCGGCCTGCATTTTTACTTGCAACTGGTCAACGTATTCCTGCCGGTATTGCAGCAGCATGTCGATCTTGGCGTTAGCGCTGATTTGATCGCTTTGTAGCTGACCTAGGCGTCGCGTCGCGTCGTCGGTTTTGGTTTGAGCCAGCTCTATCAGGGTAGCCAGTGGTAAGGTGTTTTGCATAATGTTTTTACTTAGTCTTTAGTGATTGCGGCGCGCTTGCGCTTTGGGCATGGACTGAAAGATGTCCGCCAGTTGCGCGATGGATTGCTCGTAGCCTACGCTCTCGTGCATGGTTTGCTGCAAAAAAGATTCAATCCGTGGATACAGCGCAATCGCCTGATCGAGCTGCGCATCATGGCCGGGCGCGTAAGCCCCGACGCTGATCAAATCGCGGTTGCGTTGGTAGCGCGACAGCATTTGCTTAAAGCTTCTGACCGATTCAAATTGCGCTGGCTCTATGAGTGCTGTCATGACCCGGCTAATTGATGCTTCTATGTCTATCGCTGGGTAATGACCGGCCTCGGCCAAGTTGCGCGAAAGCACGATGTGGCCGTCAAGAATCGCCCGCGCCGCATCGGCTATCGGGTCTTGTTGGTCATCGCCCTCGGCTAGCACGGTGTAAAAACCGGTGATGGAACCACCCTTGCCATTCGCGTCACGCGCACCGTTGCCGGCGCGCTCAACCAGTGCCGGCAGCTTGGCAAATACCGACGGTGGATAGCCCTTGGTTGCCGGTGGCTCGCCAACCGCAAGCGCGATTTCACGTTGCGCCATGGCGTAACGGGTGAGTGAATCCATGATGAGCAAAACGTTTTTGCCCTCGTCACGAAAGTGTTCCGCCAAGCACGTAGCGTAGGCCGCGCCTTGCAGCCTGAGCAGCGGCGAAGTGTCGGCCGGCGCGGCAACCAGCACGGCGCGTTTCATGCCTTCTGTGCCCAGCGTGTTTTCAATAAAGTCTTTCACCTCGCGGCCGCGCTCGCCGATCAGGCCGACCACAATCACGTCGGCGCTGGTGTAGCGCGCCATCATGCCCAGCAGCACACTTTTGCCCACGCCAGAGCCGGCAAACAAACCCATGCGCTGACCCCTGCCGACAGTGAGCAAGGCGTTAATCGCGCGCACACCGACGTCGAGCACACTGTCAATCGGTGCCCGGCTGAGGGGATTAATCGGCGCCGCAGACAGCGGCACTTGCTGGGAAAAGTCCAGCGGCCCCAAGCCGTCGAGTGGCCGACCGGCAGCATCCACCACCCGGCCCAACATGCCAATGCCGACCGGTAGGCGCTTGGTGCGCGGGCCTAATCCCGATGCACCTGCCGCACCAGCCGGTGGGTCAACCGCATAAACCCGGGCGCCGGGCAGCAGGCCATCGACCTCGCTTTGCGGCATTAAAAATAAGCGCTCGCCAGAAAACCCCACTACTTCAGCTTCCGCCGTTTTTTGCGGATAGCCGGGCGGCAATTCGATTAAGCAATCACTGCCGACTGGCAAGCGCAGGCCGACGGCTTCTAGCACCAAGCCGACAGCGCGGGTTAGCCGGCCGTAGCTGCGCACCGGTACGCTACCGGCAATCGATTGGCGGGCTTGCACCAGTGTGCTGCGCCAGCTTTCTAGCGTCTGATTTTCATCAGTCGGAGAATCTTCAGTCATGGCCAGCCATGGTTTCTGAGGGCATCGCGCAGGGCAGGGCTGCGGCTACGCGGGACCAGCGGGTCGGCATGCTGGCATCGTGCTCGCCGCTGGTGGAGGTGACGCGGCAGCCGCCACGCTGGATGTGCATGTCGGTGCGAATGCGCCAACCGGCGTGTTGAATTTCTTCTTTTAAATGTTCGTGTACCAGCGCCGCATCGTCGGGGTGTAGCAGCAGTTGCGGTGTGCCATTCAGTGCAGGTTCGGCTTGCAGCAAAGAAGTCACGGCCGACAAAATCAGCTTAGGTTCCAGGTTTAACGCTTGGCCTACGACTTGGTGCGCAATGTCTAGTGCCAAGGCCAGCAAGTCATCGGCCACTTCGCGCTCGGCCAAGCGCAAAGCCGTGGGCAATGATTGCATTAATTCGAGTAACTGCGTGGCTTGCTGTGTGGCGAGTTCTGCGGCATCGGTTTGGGCCTTGGCTTGGCCTTGGGCATAACCTGCGGCATAGCCTTCGGCGTGACCGATTTTTTCACCCTTGGCATGGCCGTCAAGCTGGGCTTGCTGACGCAGTTTTGCCAGTTCGATGTCGTTCAAGATGGGCGGCGCGGGTTTAGTCGGCACGACTCGCTTAGGCGCTGCGGCAGGCTTGACGTCGTTGATGGAATTCATTTCCCAGCGCTGCCAAGCCGTCATTTTTGGCTTTGCCTCGGCTGCGGCGTCGAGACTTTTAGGCGCGCGCTGCGCGCTGCCGGGAAACAGCGCCGCATACTCGTCGTCATCGATTTGGGCCGGTGCAGAAGGCACGTCAAACTCAGGTTTAGACGAAGGAATCATCGCCTTTGCCTCCCATCACAATCTCGCCAGCATCGGCGAGTCGGCGCACGACCACCAAAATGCTTTTTTGCTCAGCCTCAACCTGTGAGACCCGAACCGGGCCGCGCATTTCAATGTCTTCGCGCAGCGACTCGGCGGCGCGTGCAGACATGTTTTTGAGAAACTTTTCGCGCAGTTCCATAGGCGCACCTTTGAGCGCGACGATGAGAGACTCGGACTCGATTTCCTTGAGCAAGGTCTGCACGCCACGGTCTTCGAGGTCGAGCAAGTTCTCGAACAAAAACATCTCGTCGACCATTTTTTGCGCCAATATCTCGTCGTGCGCGCGTATGTGTTTGACCACGCTTTCTTCCAAAGCACTGCTCATCATGTTGACGATTTCCGCCGCCGCACGCACACCGCCAAGACGGCTGCGTTTGGTGCCGTCGGTGCTGAGTAAATTGCTCAGTACTTCTGTCAACTCCTTAAGCGCTGCGGGCTGCACGCCGCCAAAAGTAGCGACCCGCAAAATCGCATCATGGCGGGCGCGTTCTGGTAGTTTTTCCAGTACCTCGGCGGCCTTGTCGCGTTCCATGTGAACGATGAGCGTAGCAATAATTTGCGGATGCTCGTCTTTGATGATCTCGACCACCTCGGTGGCTTCGAGTTGATTAAGCCGGTCTATGCCGTTGGCGGACTGATCTTGTTGAAAGATGTTGTCTATCAAGTCATTGGCGCGGTTATTACCCAAGGCTTTGTTGAGTACCGTACGCAGGTAGTTGCCAGCGTCTACGTGGACGGCCGAGAACTGTTCGGTCTCTTGACGAAACGCTTCGAGCACGCCGCTGGCTTCGCCGCGCTTGACCTGCGACAGCGAGGCCATGGCTTCGCTGAGGGCTTGTATTTCTGGTTGCGACAGGCGTTGTAGTACTGCGCCCGCGCCCTCTTCACCCAGCGCCATCAGCAAAATAGCACTTCTGCGTATGCCTTCTTCACTCATTTTTTTCCATCCATCCTTTAATCAGCATGGCCACCATCATGGGTTCCTTGACGGCGATGTCTTGTGCGTACTTGGTGTTTTCCATCTCACGGGCCTCATCACGTTTCCTCGCCTCTGCCGCGAGTTGCTCGGGTGTCAATGGCGCTGCTTGAGCGGTCAGTGCATTGGCTTTGGCTTCAGCGGCGGCTTTCGCCGCGCCTTTTTTCGTGGTCTTGGCAGGCGCTGGTGTAATGCCAAGGTGTAGGCGCAGCAACGGGCGCAGCGCGGCAAACCATAGGTATAGGCCAAGCAGGCCAATCAGCAAGTATTTGCCCGCGTCCATGGCCATGGCCACGTTGACCGGCTGACGCCATATCGGCAGCACGATTTCGGGTTCGGTTTTAGTCACCAAAAATTGACTGTTGACCACATTCAGCGAGTCACCGCGCTCGGCGTTATAGCCCATGGCTTCTTTCACCAAGTTGTTGATTTGCTCAAGCTCAATGTCTGACAGTGCGGCGGTCTTGCCGGCATTGCCAATACCGCGGTAATTCACCACCACCGCCACCGACAAGCGCTTGATGCCGCCGCCGCTTTGCGTGCTGTGGCGTATGGAGCGGTCGACTTCGTAGTTAATCGTCGTGTCTTTACGCACGCTGCCGCTCAAATCCGTAGGGTTTTTGAGTTGCCCAGCGGCAGCCGCACTGGCCGCTGACAGCGGCGGCGCTGCGACTATCGGTGCCACCGGCGTTGCGCCGGGTTGATTCGTCAGCGCACCCGGTACGCCGCCTATGCCGCCGCCCGCGCCTTGTTGGGTCGATTCAGTTGACTGCTGGCTGCGAATTGCCGAGGTGCCCGCGTCTTGGTTAGGCCGGTATTTTTCATCCGTGTTTTCAACCACTGCAAAGTCAATGCTGGCCGTGACTTGGGCATGCACATTGCCCGCACCGACTATGGGCGCGAGTATGGCTTCAATGCGCTGCATATAGCCTTGCTCGATTTGCTGGGCGTATTTGAGTTGGCTGACATCTAAGCCGCGCGTCCCAGAATTAGCCGCAGACAACAAATTGCCCGCTTGGTCGACCACGGTAATGCTTTTCGCTGAAAGCTCTGGCACGCTGCTAGAAATCAAATGCACGATGGCGTTGATCTGGCCCTCGTCAATGCTTCTGCCGCGCTGCAGCGTGAGAATGACCGAGGCACTGGGCGACTTTTGATCGCGCACAAACAGCGACGGCTTGGGCAAAGCCAAATGCACACGTGCTGACTCCACCGCAGAAATGGAGTTGATAGAGCGCGCCAATTCGCCTTCAAGCGCACGCTGGTAGTTCACCTGCTCGGCAAACTGGCTGGTGCCAAACTTTTGGTTATCCATTAATTCAAAGCCCACGCTGCCGCCCTTGGGCAGGCCTTGCGCGGCCAGCTTGAGTCTGGCCTCGGGAATCTTGTCCGCCGCCACCATTAAGGCGCCGCCACCGTTGGCAAACTTATAGGGAATATTCATCTGCTGCAGCGACGCGATGATCTCGCCGCCATCACGATTGGATAAATTGCTGTAAAGCACACCGTAGTCAGGCGCACGCGTCCATAGCGTGAGTGCGGCAATCGCCGCAATCGCCGCAGACGCAGCCAGCATCAAAGGCAGGCGCGGGTTGGCTCGCAGTTGGTCGATTAAAGACGCCGGCTTGTTCGCGCCCAAGCCCTGCTCGCTGTCACCCGTCATGCGCAGCCGCTCTCTAAGCGACGGCAAAGGCGTAAAACGCTGCGCCTGCACACGGCGGGTGGGGTAATAAAAAAGCGCGACGGGTCAACTAAATGCATACAACTTTGGTGTGGGGGAGTGCCAAGAGAAAAAATTCTGGCTTGGGTTCTGGACGAACCTCTGAATAAAGACCATTGTGAATTTGGCACAGGCATATCGATTGCTCGAGTAACCCGTGTTTTTGCCGTCTTTTGCAGCGATGCCTGAAGGCCTTCGGCTGATACGCTTGCTGCATTCAATCGCAATTTCTCGTCTGTATATGCTTTGTGTGTGCTTAGTTCGTGAGTGAAAAAAGGGTTTAGTGCAAGCACTTTCTTGCTGAGCGCCTAAACATTTGTAGCCGTCAATCAAACGCTCAGATATTTAGGTCTACGCCCGCATTGTTTTGGCCCACAGCATGCCCGTAGCGGGTGAGAAAACTGTCCGTAAACCGGTGTAAAAACACCCCAGGAATCTTATGACCATCGCCTCCATCGCCTCAGTGCTTGCGCAAATGCGCGAGATCTCCTCGTCTGCAACTCTTGGTTCGGGCGGCGCAAGCAGCAATGCCGAAGCAGTCAGCGGCGGCGGCTTTGCTGGCGAGTTGAGAAAATCTTTAGAGCGTATCAACGACCTCCAGCAAAGCGCCGGTGCACAGGCCGAGGCGTTTGAGATGGGCACACCCGGCGTGGCGCTCAATGATGTGATGGTGGATATGCAAAAAGCCAATATCGGCTTTCAAACTGGTATTCAGGTGCGCAACAAAATGGTTCAAGCCTATCAAGAAATCATGAATATGCAGGCTTGATTTGGTCTGAGTGGATTAGCGTTTTATAAGTTTTCAAAGGTCATCGCGTGAAAATTCAGGCGCAAGACTTAGCCAGCACGGACTGAATGACGGTTTATTTTTCGTCAACCCTAAAGTTTTTCGCCGGGTCTGCCGATAACTAAAACAACGGTGGCTTACTGCGAGTCTTGGCAAGCAAGGCCAGCGTGTCGGTAACACCGAAGTCCACAACCTTTGTAATCAGGAGCTCCCCATGTCAAGCATTATTAATACCAATTCGTTGTCACTGCTCACGCAGAACAACTTGAGCAAGTCGCAAGGCTCACTCAACACCGCCATTCAGCGTTTGTCTTCGGGCTTGCGCATCAACAGCGCCAAAGACGACGCAGCTGGCCAGGCCATTGCTAACCGTTTTACTTCCAACATCAAGGGTTTGACACAAGCTTCGCGTAATGCGAACGACGGCATCTCGTTAGCACAAACCACTGAAGGCGCGTTGAGCGAGATCAACACCAACTTGCAGCGTATCCGTGAGTTGGCAGTGCAGTCCAGCAATGGCACCAACTCCGCTGCTGATAGAACCTCAATTCAGGCTGAGATTACCCAGCGCTTAGATGAAATCGACCGTACATCTTTACAAACTGACTTTAATGGCACAAAAGTGCTTACAGCTGATAAAAGCTTGGCTATCCAAGTCGGTGCTAATGACGGTCAGGTTATCAATATTGAATTGCAAGAAATAAACAAAGTCACTTTAGGTTTAAATGGTTTTAACGTTTCGGGTTTGTCGGATCCACTCACTTCAATTACGAGTTCTAGCGCAGGTGTAAAAACTACAGCTACAGTTTCATTTGACGTAGCTAACGGCCCTGGTGGTGCTTTAACGTTGCAAGGTTACGGAGCATTTGATCAGGCTGCGGGTACGTTTGCTAATTACGCAATTGGGGACAGTGAAGGTAATAAATACAAACTTGATGCTGGCGCTGTAGATGCAGCAACTGGCGTGGTGACACAAAATTTCACTGACGCCGCTGGTTTGGCAGCTGCTAAAGCTGCTTTCGAAACTGATGCATCAACCGGATTAGCCGGTACAGCTAATCCACTGGAAAAAATTGATGCGGCCTTGGCAAAAGTCGACTCCCTGCGCGGCTCCCTCGGTGCGGTGCAAAACCGTTTTGACTCTGTGATTTCCAATCTCGGCACCACACTGACTAACTTGGCTTCTTCACGCTCACGTATTGAAGATGCGGATTACGCGGTTGAAGCTTCTAACTTGACACGTGCCAACATCTTGCAACAGGCCGGTACTTCGGTGTTGGCTCAGGCCAACCAGTCGACACAGGGCGTGTTGTCTTTGCTGCGTTAATTTTAAAGTCGGTCGGGCTGGCGCTGCGCCACTCGGCTGCTTTCAAATAGTAAAAACAGTGTCGGGTATAGCGCTTTGGGCTTTATCCGACCTATCTGAAGCAGACTTTAAGCACTCTTTCTTAGGCCTATGCCTAGGTGCGAGTGCTTAGTGCCCGTAGAAGAAATGCTGCGTGTTACCAAGACGCTGGATAAATTGCAAGGATTGCTGCTTAACCCAGCTTTCTAGTTCAACTGAAGGGATAAGGAGTGACGATGGCGTTTTCAAGTTTAGGCGTGGGCTCAGGCCTTGATTTAAGTGGTTTACTCGCGCAGTTAACCACCTCTGAAAGGCAGCCCCTGCTGGCGCTTGACGCCAGAGGCGCGGCTATTACCACCAAGCTTTCGGCTTATGGTCAGTTGCAAAGTGGTGTGTCTTCGCTACAAACAGCGTCGGCTAGGCTGGCTGATTTAAGCCTGTTCCAAGGCGTGAAAGCGGACTCTAGCTTTAATACCGTACTCACCGCCAGCGCAAAAACCACGGCTCCCGCAGGAAAATACGCCATCAATGTCAGCCAGTTGGCGCAAGCACAAACCTTGGCTACTGCGGGGCAGACCAGCTCTACTACAGCGATTGGCAGCGGCACTGTGACCATAGACTTTGGTACTTTCACACCGGCAGCAACCAACCCCGCCAGCTCAGCTTCGTTTGAGAAGAATGCGGCGCGCACTTCAGCCACGATTGTGGTGGGGGCTGAAAGCAATACCTTGGAAGGCATTCGCGATGCGATTAATGCCCAAAAAGATTCAGGCGTCACGGCCAGCATAGTCAATGATGGCAGCGGTACGCCGTTTCGTTTGCTGCTTGCCTCAACCGATACCGGTGCGGCTTCTAGTCTGAAGATTTCTGTGGACGGAGATGCTGCGCTCAGCAATTTACTGTCATATGACCCGACCGGCTCGTCGACTTTGACCGAGACCGCAGCGGCTAAAAATGCCCAGCTGACGGTTAATGGCTTGTCCATCTCTAGCGCTACCAACACGGTAGACGAGTCCTTGCAAGGCGTGACGCTAAACTTGATTAAAACCGGCGACAGCACGGTCACTGTTGCGTCTGACACGGGCAGCGCCAAGTCTGCTGTGAGCGCTTTTGTGGCGGCTTACAACAATTTGCTTGGCGTGGGTAAATCGCTAACGAGCTATGACGCCGATACCAAAAAGGGATCGGCCTTGTCGGGTGACTCGACACTGCGCAATTTGCAAGTGCAGCTGCGCACGGCATTGACCTCTGCGCAAAGCGGTGCGGCTGGCGACTTAACGGTGCTGTCTGATGTTGGTGTGTCGTTTCAGAAGGACGGTACTTTGACGGTAGATTCTGCCAAGCTCGATACCGCTATTGGCAGCAATCTCGCCGGCGTGGCCAAGTTGTTTGCCGGTACGGCGACGGATACTGCCGGTTTCGGCAAGCAGATCTCTAAGTTTGCCTTGGATTTCACCTCCCCCGGTGGCACTTTGACGGCCGCCTTTGATGGACTAACCGGCTCTTTAAAACGCTTAGACAAACAATATCAAGACTCGAGCACGCGCATAGATGCGACCCTAGCGCGTTATAAAGCGCAGTTCACACAGCTTGACGTCACGATTTCCCGTTTGAATGCGACCGGCAGCTACTTGACGGCGCAGTTTGCCGCCATCAACGCTAGCGCTGGCAAATAAGGTGTCTTTTATGTATAGCTCCTCTAATACTTACAGTGCTGGCGCTGGTGCTTACGGTAAAGTCGCTTCGGAAACCGGCGCCATGAGCGCCTCGCCGCACAAGCTAATCAGCATGCTTTTCGATGGCGCAAAAACCGCCATTGTTATGGCCCGTCACCACATGGCAGAGGGCCAAATTCAGGCCAAGGGCAATGCGATTTCTAAGGCCATCAATATTGTTGATAGCGGGCTGAAAGCCAGCTTGGATGCAAAGGCTGGAGGCCCTGCGGGTGCGGCTTTGGTGGCGGATTTAAGTGCGCTGTATGACTACATTTGCCAACGCTTGATGTATGCCAATTTGCGCAACGACCCGGCCTTGTTAGATGAGGCCGAGCGATTGCTCGCCAACCTGAGTTCGGCTTGGCAAGAGATAGACCCACAAAAAACCAGCGCGCTAAGCCAGAGCGATCAAGTGCCAACCACAACCCGTTTTTCAGTAGGAGCTTGAGATGAGTTCACACAGCGAAGTGATGCATTGCTACGAAACCATACGCCGCGTGGCTGAGCAAATGCTGGCCTCAGCCAGTAGCGCTCAGTGGGGCGAGTTGCCGGCGCAAGAAGCGCAGTACAGCGACTGCGTGGCGCGCCTGCAATTGATTGAACCGCACAACTCACTAGACCAAGAGCAGACGGCGCGCAAATACTATTTGCTCACCCGCATCAATGCCATGCACGTTCAAATCCATGACATGGTGATGCCGCAGTTGGCGGTGTTGAGCGCTGCGCTTAAAAGTATGGAACAGCAGCAAAGCTTGCAAAAGGCTTATGGACAAAGCGAAGAAGCCTGGCTGTGATTTTTGGCCTGAGCGCTTTGCTACTTTGGCTAGCCTAAAGTGGGCATGGAGCTTACTAAGCTAAGCGGGCAGTCTGGTCTTGCCGCGCCTGTCGCGGCCACAGCTTTGCCCACTTCGGACATGGACAAAGACATTCGCGGGCCGTCGCGCGAGGCCTTGCTGCGTCAGCTGCCGCCTAAACTGCTGCAAGACTTGGGTGATGGCAAAGCGCCAAAAGATGGCAAACCGGCGCTGGCCGATTTAGATTTAAGCTCGCCTGATGTCAAGCTCAGTGCCACGGCGCGTAGCTTGAGCGCCTTGCTGGCAATCAATTTTGATGCTGATGCGGGCCCGAGTGGCCTTAAGAGCGGTCCAACTAATGGCGCTAATAACGGCATAAATAACGGCATAAATAACGCAGCTAGCAGCGGTGTTGATGAGGCTGGTAACAGCAGTGTTAACCGGGGCTCTAACAACAGCATAAATAGCGGCATGAATAGCGGCGCTGTCATCAAAGGCGGTCAAGCTTTGCTGCCATCCGCTGCCGCAATAGGTACAAGGCCTACGGCTGCCGCTCTTGCCAGTGTGATCAGTCAATCCGGCCTGTTTTATGAATCGCATTTGCTTGACCTGATGACGGGCAAGATGACTCGCGCTGCGTTGGCGCTAGAGCCGCAGGCCAAATTGGGCGTGCAAGCCTCAGTGGCGGCGACGGCTTTAACTGGTCTGATCGTCAGCGCAGACGCGGCTGATGCTGCGCCAAGGGTTGCGGCGACTTCCTTGCCTACTACCGCCATTAATTCACCTACGCCGGCTAGCGCTGCACCCGCCGCAGTTCTTGTGCCGGTTGGACTGCCACTGGTTTATGGTCCGGCGGCGCAGTTGTTAGGCGGCAAGCTCAGCATGCCAAATACTCCCGCGGCCAACCTTAATTTGACTAATGCTGACGTTGGCGCAAGTGCTGGCGATGGAGTTGGTGCGGATATGCCGCTTGATGATGCGTTGCCAGATCGGCTGCAGCGTGCGGATGTAGGCGCAGTTTCTAGTGCTGCTGTTGCGGTTCATCCCGAGGCCTTGGCGCTGGTACGCCAGCAGCTTGAGTTGCTGGCCGTGCCGCAGTTTCGCTGGTCGGGCGAGGCTTGGCCGGGCTCGCCCATGGAGTGGGAAGTTCGCCAAGAAGAGCCTGCGCCGCGCGAGCCTGGTGATGAAAGCCTTGAGCCACCAAGCCCTAACTGGACTACCCATTTGGTGCTGACTTTGCCGTCCTTAAAAGTCGTCGACGTTCACCTTAGCCTATCGGGCGCGCAGCTGCAGTTACGGCTGGCTGCTAGCGCGGAAAACACCTTGAACTTGATGGGTAGACGCGGCCATGAACTGGCCGAGCGGTTTTCAGCTTTGGGTTTGGCACTTTCTGCGCTGCAGATTTCAGCGCTTGAGGCGCAAAGCCAGCAGGACAATCCCCATGCCGGATAAAGACAATCCGTTTTCAGCCGCCGATAGGCCGCGCTTGAGTGCGGTTGCCCTGAGCTATAAAGACCCAGATCAGCCGCCTGTCGTGATCGCCAAAGGCTACGGGGATGTGGCTGAGGCAATTATTCGCTCAGCAAAAGAGAGTGGTGTTTACGTTCACAACTCACCAGAATTGGTCAAATTGTTAGTAAATGTTAATTTAGATGCAAAAATACCGCCCAGTCTTTATCTAGTTGTGGCTGAAATGTTGAATTGGCTTCAAGAACTTGAAAACGAAGCCATTACATGAGTGCTTATTAGTCAAAATTTCTTTAAATCGACATAAAATTAAATTATTATCAATTTTGTCGATTAATTTAACTAAATATTAAATATCTTTATAAATTCGATACAAGTAATTATTTTATTATATTTGTAATAAATAGTTTCTGTCAATTTGTATAGTGAAAAATCAATTGGTTTGTCTTAAAAAAATATCAGTGTGCCCGGAGGCTTCCTATGACTGCAACGAATACCAACGAAATTGGTGATTTAAACCTTACCTATCTGCTGCTTGCGCAGCGGCTGGTTCGCGAAGATGTTGCCGTGGCCATGTTTCGCCTAGGCATTAGCCGCGAACTCGCCGACTTGTTGGGCGGTTTGTCGCTGCAGCAAATTGTCAAGCTTTCGGCTTCGAGCTTGGTGCTGTGCCGTTTCCGTTTTGATGACCATCCGATTCTCAGCGCGCTGACGCAGGACGGCAAAAATGTTCAACTGCAGCAAGCGCACACGGCAATTTTGTTGGCGGGTCAACAAGTGGCATTGACGCATTGAGCTGTCTAGATTGTTTAACTTTTAAAACAACGCTGGAGTTTTTGCGCGATGGTCGGTAAAAGTGTCATCCGCGAAGCGCGTGAAATTCACCTTGCAATTGACTTGATCAAACTCGGTGCTCGCCTGCAGTTTCTGGAAGCTGAAACTGGCCTTAGCCGCGACCGTTTAATCAAGCTGTACAAAGAAATCCGTGGCGTGTCACCCCCAAAGGGTTTGTTGCCTTTTTCTACGGATTGGTTTATGACGTGGATGTCCAACATCCATTCGTCAATGTTCTACAACATCTACCGTTTCATGATTACCCACGGTGGTTGCACGCGGATTTCAGCGATTGTCAAAAGCTACCGGCTCTATCTTGAGCAGGTAGAGCATCAGGGCAATGAGCCAATCCTCGACTTCACCCGCGCTTGGACATTGGTCCGGTTTTTCGACAGCGACATGTTGCAGTTAAGTACTTGTACGCGCTGCACCGGCTTTTTTGTGGCCCATGCCCACGAGCCACAAAACAACTATGTCTGTGTGTTGTGCCGTCCGCCGTCGCGCGCCGGTAAGACCCGCAAGTTGAACCTAGAGTCGCCACCACTGCCTAAGCGTGCAACCGGTTTGAGCTTGGTGAGCAACATAGAGAAATCAGTCCAGTCAGCTGACGCGTCATCGCAGTGGCTGGCCGACGTGATGAACAAAGCCCGGCTATAAGTCCGGCTCCCCCTTTGCCTTTTGTTGTCGGAGAATGTTTTGCTGGTACTTCTTGGTTACTTCATCGTCTTGGCGTCGGTCTTTGGTGGTTACGCTCTTATGGGTGGGCATTTTGGTGTGTTGTTCCAGCCGATTGAGGTTTTGATCATTGGCGGTGCTGCCGCCGGCGCATTTATTGCCGCCAACGATGCCAAGACTATTCGTGCCACGTTTAAACAAATTCCTAAGCTTTTAAAGGCCTCCAAAAAGCATGACAAGGCTTTGTATATGGAGTTGATGGCCTTGCTGTATGTGATGCTGTCCAAGGGTCGTAAGGAAGGCATGATGGCCTTGGAGTCGGATGTGGACGATCCGCAAAACAGCCCACTTTTCGCGCCTTATCAAGTGATTCTTAAAGACGCTGCTGTACTCGAATTCCTGACCGATTACCTGCGCCTAATCGTCAGCGGCAATACCGATGCGCACGAGATTGGCGAGCTCATGGAGCATGAGCTGGAAACTTATAAGCACGAAGCCGAAGCGCCTGCCCACAGCTTGGCCCGCGTCGGTGACGGCTTGCCGGCATTAGGCATTGTGGCGGCGGTGCTAGGCGTGGTGCATGCGCTGGCATCGGCGGATTTACCGCCCTCGGTTCTCGGTGCGCTGATCGCGCATGCGATGGTTGGCACTTTTCTGGGTATTTTGCTGGCCTATGGATTCGTCTCACCGCTGGCCACACTGGTCGAGCACAAGGTTGCCGAGTCTCTCAAGGTCTACCAGTGCATACGCGTGACGCTGCTGGCGAGTTTGAACGGTTATGCCCCGCAGCTTGCGGTGGAGTTTGGCCGCAAGATTTTGTTTTCAACAGAACGGCCGTCTTTTCTTGAACTCGATGGTCATGTGCGTGACGTCAAAAACCGTTAAGCGGCGCGGCGCAACTCACCATGTCTGACGGCTCGCATAAAAAAATCATCATCATCAAGCGCCCGGTGATCGCTGCGGCGCATCACGGCGGCGCATGGAAGATTGCGTTTGCCGACTTTATGACGGCTATGTTTGCGTTTTTCTTGGTGATGTGGCTGCTTAGCACCTCTACGCCTGCGCAGCTCAAAGGGGTGGCCGATCAGTTCAAAATGCCGCTCAAAGTGGCGGTTAATGGCGGCTTGAAGTCTAGCAATTCCTCTAGCGTGATCCCCGGCGGTGGCGACGACCCTACGTCTGCCGAGGGTGAACTGATTAAGACTACTAGCGAGGCGCAAGAAATTTCGGACAAAAAAAGTTTGGACGAACTAAAAGAAAAGCTTGATCAAATGATTGCGAACGATCCGCTGTTAAAAGAATTGCGCCCGCAACTGCTGATAGAAATCACGCCTGAAGGCCTGCGGATACAAATTATTGACAGCAAAAATCGTCCTATGTTTGAACGCTCGAGTGCGGTGGTAGCGCCCTATATGCGCACCTTGCTACGCGAGCTTGGCCCGGTGCTCAACACCCATCCGAACAAAGTCACTTTGTCCGGTCATACCGACGCGACCTCTTATTTTCAAGGCAATAAGTCGTATAGCAATTGGGAGCTGTCTGCTGATCGTGCCAATGCTTCGCGGCGCGAACTGGTGGCAGGCGGCATGGAAGATAAAAAAATCTTGCGTGTCATGGGTCTGGCTTCGAGCATGAATTTTGTTAAAGATGATCCTTTGGCGGACGAGAACCGACGCATCAGCATTATTGTGCTCAACAACAAAACGCAGTTGGCGATTGAAACAGCGAATGCCTCTGGCCATTCGTCAATCACAGAGTCAGAGATAAAGACAAACCGTGTTCCGGCTAAAAAATCAGCCGGTGCGAACGGTGATTTTGGCGCTTCAAGCACCCTAGTTCCCGCTGCAGTTCCAGCTATTTCAGTGAATTAAAAAATCAGCACTATGACAAAAAAAACCATACTCGTCGTTGATGATTCTGCGGTTATGCGGCAGATCAATTGCGCCGTTCTAGAGTCCGGCGGCTACCGCGTGCTGCTAGCCGCCGATGGCGCTAGCGCACTGGCTCATGCGCGTAGCAGTGAGCTGGACTTGGTATTAACAGACTGGAATATGGACCCTATGGATGGCTGCGAACTCACGCGTCAGGTCAGGGGTTTGCCCGACTGCCAGACTATTCCCATCATTGTGCTCAGCACAATTAGCAACGACAGCAGTAAATCTGAGGCCCGTCAAGCTGGCGCCAACGGCTGGTTGTGTAAGCCAGTTGAGCCGGAGACCTTGCTTTCAGTGGTCAGCAGCTTGACCGAGTCTGACGACTGATGCTGGTTTGATGCGCGCGGCGACGCCTCTGATAGCCTAAGCAAGACCAACACATTGCAGGAAACCAAATAATGGATATCACTCAGTTTTATCAGACCTTTTTTGAAGAAGCCGATGAGTTGCTCGCGCAAATGGAGCAGTTGTTGGTGGATCTGGATATTGATGCACCTGAAAAAGAACATCTCAACGCCATTTTTCGCGCGGCCCACTCTATCAAGGGCGGCGCTGCGACCTTTGGCTTTACGGCCCTGACCAATACAACCCATCTGTTGGAGAACTTGCTAGACCGTGCGCGGCTTGGTGAACTCCGGCTAACCCTGCCAATGATGGATGTTTTCCTGGAGACCAAAGACGTGCTGCAACAACAATTGTGCGCTTACCGCGCTGGAACTGAACCCGATCCTAAGATGGTTGCTCACATCTGTGCTGTGCTGCAACAACTGGCAATGGAGAACTTGGGCGGCTCAGCCGCCGCTGCAATTGCACTGCCGATGGATGCGCCCCTAACCGAGCTGTTGTTCGAGTTGCCCGCCGAGCCAGTGGCTAAGTCAACAGTGGTGCCAGTTTCCACACCGGTTATTTTTACACCGGCTGCGCCCGAGCCAGAAGCCGGTCGGCTAAAAGTGCGCTTTACCAAAGTGACGGAAAACGACAGCCGTTTGTTGGGCGAAGAATTAGCCAATCTGGGCCAAGTCATGGCGCAAACCCAAACCGCAGACAGTTTGACAGTTTGGCTTAAAACTACCTGCGATGAGATGGATATTGTGGCGGTGTGCTGCTTCATTATTGAAGCTGACCAGATTGAAATCAGCGTCGACAGTCCAGTCGCTGCAAAAACTGAGCCGCTAACCCAGGTTGCGCCTCAAGTGCGGGTCGTATCCGCTGCGACTGCTGCGACTGCTGCGCCTATTTCTGCTCTTGTAGTCGCACCTGTCCAAGCTGCTATTGCGGTCGTTGCTCCCGTTCCCGCTGCTTCAGCCATTGCCGCAGCCGCATTCAACGATGCTGCTGCGCATAACACTGCTGGTAAAGAGTCCAGCTCGATACGTGTTGATGTGGAAAAAGTCGACCAAATTATCAATCTCGTGGGCGAGTTGGTGATTACCCAATCCATGCTGACGCAAACCGCGTCAACGCTAGACCCGGTGCTGTATGAGCGTTTGCTCAGCGGCATGGGTCACTTAGAGCGTAATGCACGCGACTTGCAAGAGTCCGTGATGTCGATTCGCATGATGCCTATGGACTATGTGTTTAGCCGCTTTCCGCGTCTGATACGTGACCTGTCTGCCAAGTTGGGCAAGCAAGTTCAGCTGCTCACCGTGGGCAAGGAAACCGAGCTGGATAAAAGCCTGATCGAGCGCATTATTGACCCCATCACTCACCTGGTGCGCAACAGTTTGGACCACGGCATAGAAACGCCAGAGCAGCGCCGGCTCAGTGGAAAAAACGAAACCGGTCGCTTGACTTTGTCCGCTCAACACCAGGGCGGCAGCATAGTGATTGAAGTCAAAGATGACGGCGGCGGTTTGTCGCGCGAAAGGATTTTGGCCAAGGCGCAGTCGCAAGGCATGGCTATTAGTGAGAGCGCTAGCGACGAAGAAGTCTGGCAGTTGATTTTTGCGCCTGGTTTTTCGACCGCTGAGGCCGTGACGGATATTTCGGGGCGCGGCGTGGGCATGGATGTGGTCAAACGCAATATCCACGAGATGGGCGGCCAAGTCCGGATTGCCTCCAGCCAAGGCACAGGCACAACGATCAGCATAGTGCTGCCGCTGACGTTGGCAATTCTTAATGGCATGTCGGTCAAGGTCGGCGAGGAAGTCTACATACTGCCGTTGAACTACGTGATCGAGTCGCTTCAACCGCTGCGCAAAGACATTCATTCCATCACCAGTGATGAGCATGTGCTGCATGTACGCGGTGAGTATCTGGCCTTGATTGAAATGCACAAACTGTTTGATGTAGCCGGCGCCGAGCATGAGCACACCCGCGGCATCGCCGTCATCGTGCATGCAGAAGGCGCGCGCTTTGCTTTGTTGGTTGACCAATTGGTCGGCCAGCATCAAGTGGTGGTTAAAAACCTGGAGACCAACTACCGCAAGGTAGCGGGTATTTCTGCGGCGACCATTTTGGGTGACGGCAATGTGGCCTTGATCATCGATGTTGCGTCAGTACAAAAAACCCATCGTGACCAAGCTAGTCTGCGGTCAGCTAAGCAGCCGCTTAGGGTGGATAAAGTTGAGCCGCAGTTTGCGCTTTCTGTCTAAAAGCATTTCTGATCAGCCTCTTGGGTTGGGCTGATCGCGCGGCATTTACTTTTTTGCGCTCATCAGACCTGAGCTAGTTTTAATTAAATCTTTGCTTGTGAAAAATGCAAATGCTATCAAAAAAATAGCACAAAAGTCTGTGTGAAAGACAATTGCAAGGTGTTTTATTTTTGTGACTAGGCTTAAAAACAAACGCAACTCAGTAGCGTTTGTGGTTCAATGCACAACATGAACAAAAACACACTTGCGTTTACATTTCTTAATCCCCAACGCGCCAGTATTGGCCTGCGCCCCACGATATTAGCCATGTTGTTATCGCTAGCCAGCCTGTCCGTGGCGGCACAGGCTGGCAATGCACAAACGGCTGACGGCGTTCAAACGCCTGAAAAGCCAGCGGTCGAAACCGGTGGCCTCAAAATTGAAGCGAATTTGAACGCCGTCTACCAAGGTATTAATGGCACGGCCAGCTCCGATGCACAAGCCCAGCGCCGGCTCAATTACCGAGGGGATGTTTTTCTAACTCTGCCGGCGGGTGAGTTTGGCAGCGCCAGCGGCACTGCTTTGGCTCAATTTCGCGTGGGTGTGGGTAGTGGCGTGACGCTGCGGCCAACTTATAGCGCTACACCGAACAGCACGGGCTTTACTCAGGACACGGGTGCTAATTCCTATTACGCAACTTTGGCGCAGGCCTACTACCAATTGGTTTTTCCCCTAGGCGCTGGCGACAAAGCGGCGCAAAGCCGGCTTGAGGTGACGGCCGGTAAGCTCGATTTATTTGCTTTCTTTGACCAAAATGCGGTCTCGGGTGACGAGGGACGGGCGTTTTTGAATAATGCTTTTGTGCACAATCCGCTACTCGATTCGGGTGCTGATATTGGCGCTGATAAATACGGTTTCGCGCCTGCTGCGCGACTTGCGCTGCTGGGTCAGGCGGGGCGCTTTGACTATGGCTTTTCTCTGGGCGTGTTTGCGTCCGGGCCGGCCGCAGATTTTTCGGCCAGTCCTAGCCAGCCGCTGGTGATTGGACAGTTTGAGTTGTCGCCTCAGGCTGAGGGCGCAGCCGATGCTGGCGCACGCGCCCACTACCGTGTTTACGCTTGGACTAACGGTCAGACGCGAGACTTTGATCAAACGCGTGCACGGCATAGCGGCTGGGGTGTGTCGCTAGACCAAAAGGTCGGGCAAGACTGGAATTTGTCTAGCCGCTACGGCCAGCGCACCAGCGGCAGCGGCCGTTTTGACAAAGCTTTGACGCTGGCGGTTGAGTACGCCGGCAGTAACTGGGGCCGCAGCACTGATGCCCTTGGCTTGGCCGCCGGCTTACTCAAAACCGGTAGCCGCTACCAAGTCGCCAGCCAAGACGGAAGTTTGCAAGGCTATGCGAGCGGCGGTAACGAGCGTTTGATGGAAATTTATTACCGCTATCAAGTCAATGAAAAGCTGTCTTTGAGTCCCGACTTTCAGCTTATTTCCCGCCCCGGCGGCGACGGTAATGCAAGCCGCGTAAGGGTGGCTGGTTTGCGTGCCAATTTAGGCTTTTAAGCTGGCTTTGAAGCAGTTAAAAACCCGGCTTTTAAACCGGGTTTTTTAGTCTGTTTAGCCTACCAGTCGACCAAACTCAGCCCTACGCTGAGCACATTGCGCCGGCGGTTGTAGTCCAGCAAGCTGTCGCCGTAGCCGCTGAAAAACTGTAGGTGGTAGCGCAGCTGTGTGTAGCTAGGCGAGCCCATTGGCGCGACTAACCAGTCGATGCGGGTTGAACCTCTGGATTGGCTGTTTAACGAACTGCGCACCGTCAGCCCTAAGCTGTCGGTTTTATTCATCTGCCAGTTGGCGGCAAGTTCGGCCCGGCCAATGAAGTCTTGAATGTCTGGGTTGTCGTCCGTGGCGGCGTTCTCGTTGATGCGTTGCCAGAGCCGGCCTTGCACACTCAGGCTAGAAATCGGCCCCAAGCTTTTTTCCGCCGCGCCCATTAGGTAAACACGGTTCCAGCTGCGCGACAGCGGTGTCGACTGGCCATTCGATTGGTGTACCAGTCCAAGGCCAGAGAGTCGGTAATTCCAGCCACCCGGTAGCGCGATTTGGTGTGGGTAGATGTAGACCATCTCTGGCTCATGATCGGTGCTGCGAAACGGCCGGGACAAACCGGCGTTAAACAATTGCCAGTAACTTTTTTGGCTGTAGCCAAACCATAGCGAGTCTTGGTCATCTGCATCTTCGGTACCGTTTTTCAGCAGGCCTTTGGCCAGCTTGGTGCGCACTGAAAGCTCAATTTTGGTCTCTTGCCGGCTAAAGTCGCGCGGATTGGGCGTGGCAAAGCCAGTGCTCGGCGAGCTGGGTTGCCGATTCACATTGCTAGAGGTCACTAAAGACAGCGATATCGGCCGATAGCCACGCAGCGCGAAGGTGTCGCAGTCGCTGCCGCGTTGCAGCTCCCAAAAGCGCGAGAGTTGTGAGTAGTTGTCGTTGCGGCAGCCGGTCGGTTTGCCGTCAGGTGCTTCAGTGTTGAGCGCTGGCAATAGCAACACTTGGGCGGTTTTTTGGCCGGTCTCTGGGTTGGCGGGTGCGATGGCCAAAGCCGGCGGCGCAGATCGACCCGGGGTTTGCGTCTCGGCCCAGTCTTTAAAGCATTGCAGTTGTTGGGTCGCATTAGCGCTAAGGGCTTGGCAAGATTGCCAGCCCAAAGTCGAAGAGCGGGCCGCGCCTGGGGCTGGTGCAGAAGCTGGGATTTGGGCTTGGGCTAAACCCGCTACCAGGCTAGTGCCTAGCAGCGCAAAGCTTAGCCTCATCAGCAGCTTTGTTGGTGCGAAAGGAAGAACGCAGTTCATGAGTAAATGACCGTTAGGGTTGCTGCAAGCCTTGAGTGAGGCGCTGCATTTGCTTAGGGCAAGCGAGTCAGTGTAAACGGTACATCATGTGCATCTGGTGCAGCGCTGCTGCTGGTGTCTTTCCACATTCCTTTGAATTGCTGGCCGCATGAGCCCGGCACCATCTCGCCATTCCAGGTGCCGGTAATGCTGACTTTGTCAGACGATTCGTCCAGCAGCAACAGACCTTCTTCAAGGTCGCCGGCGAGTAGCGCCAACTCCGAATGGCCGGCAATCGCCGGGCTGTCTTTGGCTAAGCCTAGCTTGCGGCTGAGTGTGCCGGCCAAGCTTTCTGAAAACTGGGCGTGGCGCTCAAGATGCATTAGAGCTTGCGTGGGAAGGCCGGCGGGTGGCTTGGTAAAGACGACGCGCCAGTCGCCAAACAAGCGCTCGGCCAGCATGGTTTTGACCGGCTCGCAAATCACGGTTTGATCCTTTGTTGCGGCTGCTGTGGCTGCGGCGGTCTGGGCTATTGCGTTGGTTTGTACTGCGTAGCAAGCCAATACCAGTGCTGTCGATTGAAGGCTGCGTACTAGCCAATTTGGGATGTTGTGCATGGGTTTTATTTGGCTTTGTCGTTGTACTGGGCTTCGGCCAAGCTTTGGGCTTTGACACCGTCGGCGGCGCGCTGGGCAAATTCTGCACGCAAGGCTTTTATCTTCTCTAAGGGGCTTTGCTTGATGGTGTTTTGGTCTAACGCCATCTCGGCGATAAAGCGGCTCGGTGTGCCGGCAATCGTGTCGCGGCCTTTTTTGCGCCGGCGCAGCCAGTTCACCGCCAGTGTGCGCTGGGCGCGGGTGATGCCCACGTACATTAGGCGGCGCTCTTCTTGCAGGCGCAGCTCTATGCTGTCGGTGTTAATGCCGTCGTCGTCGTCGAGCTTAAACGGCAGCAGTCCTTCGTTGACACCGGCCAACACCACATGCGGCCATTCCAGACCTTTGGCGGCGTGCAGAGTCGATAGCGTGACGACATCTTGATCGCCTTCGCGCTCGCTAATCGTAGAGAGTAGGGCAATGGTTTGCACCACTTCAAGCATGGTTTTGCGCTCTTTTTCTACCGTAGCGCCAGAAGCGTCTTCAATCTCGCCGCCGCAGCGTTTAGACATCCAGTCGCAAAACTCCAGCACATTGTTCCAGCGTGCGGCGGCGACTTTTTCGCTGTCTTCGCCGTCGTAAAGGTGTTTCTCGTAATCGATTTCTTTTAGCCAATCGAGTAAATAGACTTTAGCCGCCGCCGCGCCTATGGTGTGTTGGGCGCGGTATTGCAAGTCGTTCAGGTAGCGGCCAAATTCATGCAGCGAGCCGACCGCTTTGGCGGGCAACACCGAGCCCAGTGAGTTGCTAAACAGCGACTCAAATAAGCTGAGCTTGAACTGGCTGGCAAAAGTGCCCAGCGTGCCTAGCGTGGTGTGGCCTATGCCGCGCTTAGGCGTGGTGACGGCGCGCAGAAAAGCCGGGTCGTCGTTGTTGTTGACCATTAAGCGCATCCAGCCGCATAAATCTTTGATCTCGGCGCGGTCGAAAAAGCTTTGGCCGCCAGAGACTTTGTAGGGGATTTGCGCCCGCCGCAGGGCTTTTTCAAACGGCTTGGCCATGTGGTTGGCGCGGTAGAGAATACAAAAATCCTTCCAGTCCTTGAACTGCGCACCGGCCGAGGTCAGTAGCTCACCCGCGCGCAGGCTTTGGATACGGGCGACAGTTCTATCAGCTTCATGCTCTTCGCTGTCGCAGTCTATGACGCGTACCGGCTCGCCCTCGCCGAGTTCGCTGAACAAGGTTTTGGGAAACAGCTTGGGGTTCGGCCCAATCACGTTGTTGGCGGCACGCAAGATGGCGCTGGTAGAGCGGTAGTTTTGCTCCAACTTAACGAGTTTGAGCGTGGGGAAATCCTGCGGCAGTCGCTTGAGGTTGTCTAAGGTAGCACCGCGCCAGCCGTAAATTGACTGATCGTCGTCGCCCACTGCGGTGAAGCGGCCGCGCTCGCCGACCATGAGCTTGAGCATCTCGTACTGCGTAGCGTTGGTGTCTTGGTATTCATCGACCAGCACGTGGTGCAGGGTTTGCTGCCATTTCAGCCGAACATCCTCGTGCTCTTGCAGCAGCTTGAGAGGCAGGCTAATCAAGTCATCAAAGTCAACCGCTTGGTAGGCGCTTAGACGTTCTTCATAGCGCGCCATGACTTGCGCGATGAGCAGATCTTCGTCACCGCTGGCCTGGGCTTGGGCTTGGGCGGCATTGAGACCTTTGTTTTTCCAGCCGCTAATAATCCACTGCCATTGACGCGCTGTGGCCATGTCGGTGCTACCGCCAGCTTCTTTGATGATGCCGGTCACGTCGTCGCTGTCGAGTATCGAGAACTGCTGTTTTAAGCCTAGCGCTTGGCCGTCTTGGCGCAGCATGCGCACACCAAGTGCATGAAAAGTGCAGATCAGCACGCCCTTGGCTTGGCGGCCAATCAAGGCTTTGGCGCGCTCGCGCATTTCGGCGGCGGCTTTATTCGTGAAGGTGATGGCGGCGACTTGGTCCGGCTTTAGCCCGGTTTGTATCAGTCGGCCAATTTTGTGCGTGATGACGCGGGTTTTACCCGAGCCCGCACCGGCCAATACCAAGCATGGGCCTTGGAGATAGTTGACAGCTTCTTGCTGGGCGATGTTTAGGCCGTGCGACATGTGGGCAAATCGATCAAAGGGAGTCAGTTGGAGAGGGCAGAAGGGGCGGGCAAAAGAAGTTGCCGGCAGCGGATTGTGCAAAGGCCAGCCGGAATCATAACGGCCTAGTGTTGTGCTCCGCAGCTTTAACCCGCGCAGGGCTTGCTACTATCAAGGCCTTGCAAGTTGACCGGTTCCCGGCGCCTTTTTTGCGTTTTTACTGTCAGGCGAATCGTGCTGTCTATTTTTCTGGTGACTTTCCCCTTTTTTGCTTTGATGCTGTGCGGCTATGTGGCCACGCGGCGGGCTATGTTGCCGCTTAGCGCCATCCCCGGTTTGAACAGCTTTGTGCTGTATTTCGCGCTGCCCTGCATGCTTTACCGTTTTGGCGCCAGTACGCCGATTAGTTTGCTGCTCGATGCGAGTTTGGTGGCGGTCTATGCGCTAGGGGCGCTGATTATGGTGGCGCTCAGTGTGCTGCTCACGCGTAGGCGTAGAGCGGACGGTAGCCGGCTGGACTGGAGCGATGCTGGCTTTGGCGCGCTGGTAGCGGCTTTCCCCAACACTGGCTACATGGGCGTGCCGCTACTCGTAGCCTTGCTAGGCGCTGCGGCTGCTGGCCCGGCGATAGTCACCATCGTGATCGATTTAGTGCTGACGTCGTCTTTGTGCATTGCACTGTCGCGCTTGGACAGTGCCCAAGCACATGGCGCGGCTATCGCTGGCCGACGCGCGCTCAAGGGCGTGCTGATGAATCCACTGCCTTGGGCGATCGGCCTGGGCGCGCTGTCCTCGGCTACTGACTTAGTGCTGCCAAAACCGATTTTGCAAACGCTAGGTTTGCTGGCGGATGCGTCCTCGCCGGTGGCGCTGTTCACGATTGGCGCGGTGCTGGCACGGTCGCGTTTAAGCAGCACCCAGCGCACGCCGCTGGCTAATTATTTGCCGCTGGTACTGCTCAAGTTATTGCTCCACCCGCTGTTAATCGGCCTGCTGGGGCTGGCCGCCATCGCCTTGGGCATGCCCTTGGCGCCGTTTACTTTGACGGTAATGGTGCTGGTGGCTGCGTTACCCAGTGCCAGTAATGTAGCGATTTTGGCCGAGAGTTTTGGCGCTGATAACGGACGCATTGCGGCGATTATTTTGCTCTCGACGGTGTTGGCGTTTTTTAGCTTTTCGGCGGCGGTGGCTTGGTTGCATCCGGGCGGCTAATGGCTTGGCCAAGCCTTTTGTTTTATTTCAAATGGGCTTGGCGCGATTAAATCGCGATCGGATCCACATCAATCGCCCAGCGTGTCAGGCTTTTGAATTCGGCTTGCCGCCTGGTCTCAAACAGCAGTGGCTGCCAAGCGGCCAGAAAGCGTTGCAGTGCGACGCGGGAGTCGCTTTCCAGCAGCATTTGCGCACGCTCTTGATTTGCAACGCGCTGTATCGTCAGGGGCACGGCTGGGTAGGCGGTGACTTGGGCGTGACCGGGTAGCTGCTGGTCTATAGCGGCTTTGATGGCGGCGGTTAAAAAACCTTGGGCGATTTCTTGCGTTTTGGCGTCTGCGCGCAACAGAGCTGAGTAGGCAAACGGCGGCATGCTGGCGGCTTGGCGTTCTTCTAGCAACTGCTCGGCAAAGGCTGGGTAGTCGTGATTTTTTAGTGCGCCAAAGAGAGGATGCGTTGGATAAAAGGTCTGCACCCACATCTGGCTGGCAGCGCTGTGTTTGGCGTCCCGACCGGCCCGGCCGGCGGCCTGCATTAAGAGGCTAAACAAACGTTCTGAGGCGCGAAAGTCGCTAGAGAATAATGAGCTGTCTGGGTTGATCGCGGCGACCAAGGTGATGTGGCGAAAGTCGTGGCCCTTGGCAATCATTTGCGTGCCCACCAGTACGTCAACTTGACCGGCATGCACGCCGGCGAGTTGGGCTTCTAACGCGCCTTTTAGCCGGGTTGTATCGGCGTCTATGCGTGCAATCCGTACTGGCCCGCCGTCAGGCCTGGTGACACCGGCGAGTAGTTCGGCCAGATGCTCTTCTAGTCGCTCAGTGCCGCGCCCGACGGGTGCGATGTCTAGATTGCCGCAGGCCGGGCAGGCGTGGGGTACGCGCTCGGCAAAGCCGCAGTGGTGGCAGCGCAGGCTGCGGTCTATTTTGTGAAACACGCGGTAGGCGCTGCAATGCGGGCATTCGCTTTTCCAGCCGCAGTCGTGGCAGGCCAGTACCGGGGCGTAGCCGCGTCGGTTGAGAAAAATCAAGGATTGCTCGCCACGCGCGATGCGTTGGACTATGGCTTCCAGCAGGGGTGGTGCTATCACGCAGCGCTTGGGCTGGTGGTTCATGTCTACGCCGCGCACCGTTGGCAGTCCAGCATTGGCTTTGGTTTGGTCGCTAGGGGCTGCCGTTGCTGTACTGCCAATCCGCTCAGCCATATCAAGCCGCTGGTAGCGGCCGACTTTGCAGGCTTGCCAGCTCTCTAGCGAAGGCGTGGCCGACCCCAGCAACACGCGGCAGGCGGTTTGATCTGACCCGGCGTACTCGGCTTCTAGCCTAGCCCGATAAATCGCCAGATCGCGGGCTGAGTAACGTGCGCCTTCTTGTTGCTTGTAACTGGGGTCATGCTCTTCATCAACCACGATGAGACGCAGCCGCGGCATAGAAGCCAGCACGGCCATGCGCGTACCCAAAATCAGCCGGGCTTGACCGGAGTGCGCGGCTAGCCAGTTTTTCAGGCGCTGGGCAGGGGTCAGGCCGCTGTGTAGTGCCACCACTCGTTCCCGGCCCAGATGGGCAAAGCGTGCTTCAAAGCGTGATTGCAACTGCGGCGTGAGATTGATCTCGGGCACCATCACCAGCACTTGTGCGTCAGGGTCTAGTGCCAGCACGCGGGCTGCGGCGCGCAGATAGACCTCGGTCTTGCCGCTGCCGGTCGCGCCAAACAGTAGCGCTGGGCGGGTGTCGGCCTGAAAGTCGGCGAGTACGCTAGCTTGTTGGGGGCTTAGTTCTGGCAAGTCGGCGCTGCTGTCTGTGCTGCTGGTGTCTGCCGTTTTGCGCTTGAGTCGGCGCGCCAGTTGCAGCGTGCTGAGCTCGCGTAGTTGCGGTGGTAAAGCCGCCAGAGCGACTTCGCCGGGCGAGCGCTGGTAGTAGGCAGCGGTAAAACTCGTCAACTTGCGCCAGCTGGTGTTCAAAGGGCTTAGGCCTTCGAGTACAGCACTGATTTGGCGCGCCTTGTCTTCTGGCAAGCCGCCACTGTCAGGTAAGTTTTCCCATGCCACGGCCAGCACTTCGCGCTTACCCAGTGGTACGCGCAACAGCGTTCCCGGCGCTATTTCGGTGTCACTTTTGTAGGTTAAAGGACCGGCAAGCGCGCTATGTGCGGGCGTAGCCAGTACAACGTTTAGCCAGAAGGTCATGAATGCTAGTAAAGATTAGGAGTTATTTTTTCTAATTAACATGCAAAAAGCGCGCTAAGTGCTTGATTTCTAAGTGCTTTACAGAGATATCAATTTTCTGTGGATAACTTTGTTGATAGATTGCCTTGGTGGGCTCGAAAGCCACGCCAATAAAGGCTTTCAACACATTACCCACACATCAAGAAATTTTAAAGAAGCTATATAAATCAATGACTTAGCATCGCTATGGCTTTGATAGCGGTGTCTAAGTGTGTTAGGGGTATTTAGAGAAGATGACACAATTTTTTGTGCATAAGTTTTTCTGTTGGGCTTATTTTTATGCTAGAAGGCGAGTAAAAAGCCTTGTCATCGGCTTTTATATGACAAAAGCGTGATGCACTTAAGCCTGTTGGCTGCGCATGTTTCGCGAGTGAGTATGCACTGCGTTAACCAGCGCGCTGACATGCTCCGGCGGCGTGTGCTGATTAATGCCGTGGCCAAGGTTGAAAATGTGCGTGGGGCCGGTTTTAGTGTTGTCTGTGTGCGGACGGCCAAAGCTGTCCAGTACTTTTTTCGCTTCAGCTTCGATTTGTGCCGGGTTGGCAAACAACACGTTGGGGTCGAGATTGCCTTGCAAAACCTTGGCCTTAGGGCCGTTTTCACCGACCTGAGCTCTGGCTTTTGCCAAATTGACCGTCCAGTCTAGTCCCAACACTTCGCAGTCGAGCTGACCCATGGCGTCTAACCACAGTCCGCCGCCTTTGGTGAACACCAAACGTGGAATGATGACACCGTCATGCTCGCGCTTGAGTTGAGACAGCACGCGGCGGGTATAGGCCAAGCTGAATTCTTCAAACGCTGCATCGGCCAGCACGCCGCCCCAGCTGTCAAAAATCATCACTGCTTGAGCGCCCGCTTCGATCTGGGCGTTGAGGTAGAGCGCTACTGAGTCGGCATTGATGGCCAACATTTTGTGCAGCAGGTCGGGGCGTTGATAGAGCATGGTTTTGACCAAGCGGTAGTCGCTAGAGCCAGCGCCTTCCACCATGTAGCAAGCCAGCGTCCAAGGACTGCCGGAAAAACCTATCAAAGGCACGCTGCCGTTCAGGGCCTTGCGGATTGATGTCACGGCATCAAAAACGTAGCGCAGCTTGTTCATGTCGGGCACTTCGAGCTTTGCCACTGCTTGCTCGTCTTGCACCGGAGAGGCGAAACGCGGGCCTTCGCCAAGCGCAAAGCTCAGACCCAAGCCCATGGCGTCGGGTACGGTCAGGATGTCGCTAAACAAGATGGCTGCGTCTAGTGGAAAGCGCTCCAAGGGCTGCAGTGTGACTTCGGTCGCGTAATCGGTGTTGGTGGCTAAACCCATGAAACTGCCGGCACGCGCTCTGGTGTCACGGTATTCCGGCAAATAACGGCCAGCTTGGCGCATAAGCCAGACGGGAGTGTGGGTGGTGGCCTGACGCAGGCAGGCGCGGATAAAGGTATCGTTTTTTAGAGGTGCAAACATCCACGCATTGTCTCAGGTGTGGCTTGGCGCATCTCTAAAAGGTTTCTGCTGGATAGTCAGTTGTACTAAAGCATTCCGCGCGTTAAAAGCCGGCCATGCTCAACCATGATGCAGCGGTCTTCTACAACCTGTAATCCGGCGGCGTTAGCTTTGGCGGCCGCCTCTGGGTGGCTAATGCCTAGCTGCATCCACACCGCCTTGGCGCCTATAGCGATAGCCTCGTCAACTACAGGTGGTATGTCTGGGCTGTTCCGAAAGCAGTTCACCAGCTCGATTTTTTCATGCTGCGCGGCGGCTAAAAGGCTGGGATAGGCTTTTTCGCCCAGCACTTCTCTCGCCAACGGGTTGATAGGAATGATGCGGTAGCCTTGCTGCTGCATATAGCTGGCCACTTCATGGCTGATGCGGTGAGTTTTAGGCGATAAGCCGACGACTGCAATGGTGCGCAGGTTTTGCAAAAGCGGGGCGATGGTATTGGTATTGGCTGACATAAAAGGCTTTAATAAATGGCTTTGATAAGCGGCTTACTCAAGCACCGTCAAACTTGCCAGCGCCGTCATGAAGTTGACCAGTTTATCGAGCGCGGCGAGTCAACTAGCGCGCTTGAATTACAGCTTTGCCAATTCTGCCCGTACATCGCTTACCGAGAGTATTTCTGACAGCAACACCGGCGCACGGCCGGCTTTGTAGATCACATAAACCGGTACGCCGTTGCGGCCTAACTGGGCCAGTGCCGCGGTAACAGCAGGGTCGCGCCGTGTCCAGTCGGCGCGTAGTAGCACGACTTTTTTCGCATCCATGTCGGCCAGCACATCGGCATTGGCCAGCGTGGTCTTCTTGTTGTATTGACATGTCACGCACCATGCGGCGGTGAAGTCTACGAACACGCTTTGACCGTTGGCCGTGAGTTGTTCTACCCGGTCCGGTGTCCAGTTCTGCCAGCGCGCGCCCGGTGCGGCGGCGGCAATGGGTGTGTCCAAGTGCTTGACGACGTTAGGGCCAATACCCCAGAGAGCGATAGCCAGCAGCGCCAGAGACACGCTAGCGATGACTTTGCGAGCACGGCCCGTCAGATTCAACGACCACAGCAGCAATGAGAGCAACAACAGCAAGGCCAGCAGCGCGCCCGCGCCATCTATGCCGCTTTGCTGACCCAGCACCCAGACCAGCCAAATGACAGTCGCAAACATCGGGAAGGCCATCAACTGGCGGAAAGTCTGCATCCACGCACCAGGCCGCGGCATGGCCCGCGCCAAGCCGGGTATCGCGCTGACCGCCAAATACGGCAAAGCCATGCCCAAGCCTATGGTGGCAAATATCAACAAAGCCTGAGCGGCGGGAAGACCCAGTGCAAAACCTAGCGACGCGCCCATAAAGGGCGCGGTGCAAGGCGAGGCGATAGCGGTCGCCAACACACCAGATAAAAAGGAATTGGCAGTCTTATTGCTGGACTGCAAAGTTGCCACACGGCTGGGTAAAAAGTTACCGATCTCAAACAAGCCCGCCAAATTCAAACCAATCAGCGTGAACATCAAGGCCATGCCAGCGACCACCGCTGGGCTTTGCAGTTGAAAGCCCCAGCCGAGCTGATCGCCCGCTGCGCGCAGTGCCAGCAGCAACCCGCCCAAGGCCAGAAAAGACAGCACCACGCCGACGCTATAGGCCGCACCGTCCTGTATGCGTTCAGCCCGGCTCTTGACGTTGACAAAACCGACTACCTTGATGGCCAAGACTGGAAACACGCAGGGCATGAGGTTCAAAATCATGCCGCCTAGCAATGCACCTAGTAGCGCGGCGATCAAACCAATCGGCGGTGCGCTGGCCGGTAAGGGCTGGGCGGCGGCATTGGCTTTGAGCGCCGCTTCCAGCGCTGGCGAGACGACGGCTGGCGCCGCCAGCGCGGCCCATTGGCCGTTGACAGGCAGCTGTATTTGATAGGCTTCTACGTCTTTGCCCTCGAGCGCAACCACCACTGGCAGGTTGGAGGGACTCTGGCTACGCATGCTTGAAATCGGCAGTTGCGCAGTCCAAACAGCGCCTTGCCAGGCTTGTTGCCAAGCGCCTGCGGGCTCAATCACGTTAGTGGTTTCTGGGAAAAAGACCAGTTTTTTGCCTTGCAGTCCAGCCGGTAAACCGCTAAGAGATACTGTGATGGAGTCTGCGGTGACTTCTGCCGTTGAGCTGCCGGTGGGTAGTGGCTTAGGCGTGGCCTTAAAGGTGTTTTGAAACACTGCGGTGCTGATGCCGCTAGAGCTTTGTACGGGAATGCTCAGGCTAAATTCACCTTCTTGCGGGATGCACTCCAAGCGGCAAATCAGCCAACTGGCTTTAAGTTTGACGTCTAGCGTGTTGCCGCTGAAGTTGGACGCGACCGTGAGCGGCACGGGCAGCAAGACATTGTTTTCATAACCATAGTTGGCCAACGTGCCAATCGGAATTTTCTTCGGTGTGGGCCAAGCGATTTCACCGGCGCTAATGCCCGCTGGCAGTTGCCAATCCAGCACCGTGGGCAGACCCGAGTCGCCGGCATTTTTCCAATAGGTATGCCACTCGGGCTGATGCGCCAGTTGTAAGCCTAACCAAACTTGCTTGCCCGGTCCTACGCCGTCTGGTGCCCACGCCAGCAGCTCGGCGCGTACTTGCTCGGTCGTAACCACGGCGCTGACTGCGCTGCTGCTTTTTGAAAACAGACTGTTGATATTGCTTTGCGCCGATGCAGAGTTAAATAAAACGGCACTAGTGATTAAGAAAACGGTGGCTGAAATACGGGTAAAAAGCTTGTGCATATTGTGATGAAGGCGCGGCATATTCATAGTGCGAGTGTGAGCCCATAGGCTTTGAATTGGTTCCTGCCCTTGCTTGAGCATTTTTTTATCCTGCCGAGATTATCTTTAGCAAAGGACTCCCAAGCCGAATTAACTCGCGTATGGTTTGATAATGAGTTCCATGCCCTCTCCTGCAAGTTCAACTTCCATCGTCTTGGCGACGTTAAATGCCAAATACATTCACGCCTCACTAGGCCTGCGCTACCTGCTAGCCAATATGGATACGCATGGCGGGGCTGGCTTGAGAAAGGTCACCCAATTACGCGAATTTGTAATCCAGCAGTCACCCAACCTTATCGTCGAGCAGTTGTTAGCGCTGGAGCCGCGCGTGATTGGCTTGGGTATTTACATATGGAACGTAGTTGAGACGACACAAGTTGTGCGCCTGCTTAAAACCTTGCGGCCGGATATTCGGATTGTGTTGGGCGGGCCAGAGGTCAGCTTTGAGACCGATAGCCAGGAAATCTGCCGGCTTGCCGACCATATTGTCACTGGTTGGGGCGATGTGAGTTTTCCTAAGCTTTGCCGCGCTTTGTTAGATGGCCCGCAGCCGCTGATGAAAATCATTGCTGGCGAGCAGCCGCCGCTTGCTGAACTCAACTTGCCATACACCGAATACACCGACGAAGACTTGGCCAAGCGCCTGCTGTATGTTGAAGCGTCGCGCGGCTGTCCGTTTAAGTGCGAGTTTTGTTTGAGCTCATTGGACAAGACCGCTTGGGCGTTTGAGCTGGATAGATTCATGGTTGAGATGGACAGTCTCTATCAGCGCGGTGCGCGTAACTTTAAGTTTGTCGACAGAACTTTTAATTTGAAAATTGATTTTTCAGTGCGCATCTTGCAGTTCTTTTTGGACCGCATGAAAGACCAATCCGGTCAGGTTCTTGCCGCGCCTGATGTGTTTGTGCATTTCGAGGTTGTGCCGGACAGCTTGCCAGACCGCCTGAAAGTTTTAATCGCGCAGTTCCCGGCTGGCTCCTTGCAGTTTGAAGTCGGCATTCAAAGCTTTAACCCCGAGGTGCAGCAACGCATTTCGCGCAAGCAAGACAATCTCAAGACCGCTGACAACCTGCGCTGGTTAGTCAGCCAAAGCCAAGCCCATGTGCATGCAGATCTGATTTTCGGCCTACCCGGTGAAACCGTAGAAAGTTTTGCTAACGGCTTTGATCAGCTCTACGCTTTAGCGCCGCACGAGATTCAGTTCGGCATTCTTAAGCGCCTGCGCGGCACGCCGATTACCCGGCATACGGCCGGTTACGCCATGCTCTATGACCCGCAAACGCCGTACACAATCATGCAAAATTCAAGTGTTGATTTCGTTGCCATGCAGCGCGTTAAACGCTTTGCGCGTTACTGGGAAATGCTGGCTAACTCGGGCCGCTTTGCGCGCGCACTCAAGCTGTTACTGGAGCCCGGATCGGCCTTTTTTAATTTCCTTGGGTTTAGCGATTGGCTTTGGCTCACCACCGGTAAGACCCATGAGTTCGCGCTCGAAAAACTGGTCGACTTGCTGCACGCCCATTTGACCGGACCGCGTGACTTGGCGCTTGACACGGTTAACGCGGCCTTAATGGAGGACTACCGCAACAGCGGCGCACGCGGTAGGCCGCAATGCTTGGCGGAATTGCTCTCGGGTCAGCGTCAAGCCGCTACCGGTGTGGCTGCTAAGTCTGGGTCTGAGCGTCAAAGCCGGCATGTGCAGCAAAATCAGCACAGCCAGCACAGGGATGAGATTCAAAAAGCCGCTGCTGCCGCTTAAATTGCAATCTACTTTTTTGATCTTTAGACGCTTGAGAAAATCAATCTATGACTTCTACACCCACTAATCCATCCACCAGAACTCGATTTTGGGCCGACCTTAAAACCACGGACTTTGCCAGCTTAGACTTGTCGCGCAGCATTGCGGTATTGCCGGTTGCCGCTATTGAGCAGCATGGGCCGCACTTGCCGCTCAATGTGGATACGGCTTTAGTTGACGGCGTGATTGCGGCGACTTTGCCGCATCTGCCGACTCACTCTCCCGTGCTTTTTCTGCCCACCCAAGCGGTCGGTTTTAGCCCCGAACATGTGCGCTTTTCAGGCACCTTGACGCTAAAAGCCCAAACCGTGATTGCACTGTGGACAGAGCTGGCAGAGTCAGTCGCTCAAAGCGGCGTGAAAAAACTCGTGCTGCTTAACGCCCATGGCGGACAGGTTGGCTTGCTCGACGTAGTAGCGCGAGATTTGCGCGTCCGGCTCGGCATGTTGGTCTACAGCGTGAGCTGGTTTAACCTGCCGCTGCTTGATGAGAACGGTGCCTCTGTGTCGGCGCAGTTCAGTGCCCAAGAGCATCGCTTTGGTATTCATGCCGGCGATATGGAGACTTCTATGATGCTGGCCTTAAGGCCTGACTTGGTGGATATGCGCAAGGCGGAAAATTTTCATTCGACATCGCAGGACAGAGCGCTGAATTTCCCCGTGTTGGGCGACGGTCGCAGTGCGAAGTTGGCGTGGCAAATGCAAGACTACAACCCGCAAGGCGCGGCTGGTGATGCGGCTGCCGCTACAGCCGCCAAGGGGCAGGCGCTGTTAGGTGCTGCGGGCCGTTCTTTAGCACTGGCGCTTGGTGAGATGGACAGTTTGCCGGCGGATACGCTGAAAAATCAGACCGCTTTTTCAACACCGGGCTAAAAAAGCTAAAAAAAAGACCTCCCGATGGAGGGTAACCATTCGGGAGATCTTTGCTGCCTGATAGGGCCGGTAAGCCTTGCTGCAGTGTTATCCAATTATGCAGGCCCGAGCGCCGAAGAATTTGCTGCATTTACCGTGAATTCTTGAAAATTCAGATAATTAATCTGTGTATCTAGTAAAAACAGTTAAATTAACTGCATGGACACTTTAGACAGAAAAATCCTCCAAGTTTTGCAACTCGATGCCCGCACCAGCTTGCACGATATCGGCCAAGCCGTCGGCCTGAGTCCCTCGCCCTGCTGGGGCCGAATTAAGAAAATGGAGGAAGCCGGTGTGATTGAAGGCTATACCGTCAGGCTTAACGCGCAGGCGCTGGGCTTGGGTGAGACCGTGATGGTGCAGGTCACGCTGGACAGTCACTCGGACAACACGTTGGAGAAATTTGGCGAGACTCTAGCCGCCATCCCTGAAGTGATAGAGGCTTATTTGGTCTCTGGTGAATATGACTACCTGCTGCGCATCGCGGTACGTGACACCAAGGATTACGAGCGACTGCTGCGTGAGCTGCTCTACAAAATCAAGGGCATACGCCACAGCATGTCAAGTTTCGTTTTACGCACCTTGAAAAAGACTGATTTGCCTTTGTTACCTTAACTTCGTCTCTAACCATGTCTCTAACTACGTCTCTAATTACGTCTTTCGCAAGGCTTTTAGGAGCGCTTCTTTTAGGTTCTGAGTTAGGTCTTTATTCACGTTTTTCTCAGCACCTTTCTCATCGCTGCTTTTTGCCGCGTCAAAGCGAGGTCAAGCGTAGCTAATCCAATCGGCATGCTCAGGCGCATCTAAGTGCGGTAAGTTGTTGTAGCTTACCAACATGTGGCGCTTGGGGTTGAAGGCGAACTCCGTGATGGATGAGTTGCGTATGCGTAGGTTGAGTTCTATGGTCGCATCCGGGCTGGCGCCCATTACTTGGCCAACAGCCGTTGAGATCGGCCCGCCGCTAGAAACTAGCAGCACATTGCCGTGGCAGTTCTCGCGTACATGGTCTAAGGCCGTGTTGATACCGGCCACAAAATCGATATAACTAGGCATGCCGACGGGGCTGACCACGCCGGCCATCCACTGCGCTAAACCGTTTTTGAGCAGCCGAAAGTGGCTGCGGTACATTTCGGGTGTAGTTGGTTTTTCAAGCTTGTAAGGGTGAATGGCATGGATCACTGCCTCGCTGTCGTACTCGTTCAGCGCCGGCCAGCTACTGGACGGCGGGTTGGCCTGCATGCCCGCGCAGATACCAGCAAAGGTGCTGACTTGGCGTTTGAGTGTGCCGGTTAGTGCGGCGTCAAAGACGATGCCTTTGTATTTAAAGTACTCTCCTAGCCGTTTGGCTTGGCGCTCGCCGAGCCCGCTAAGTACATCGTAATCGTCGGCACCAAACGAGGCCTGGCCATGGCGCACAAGGTATAAATTTCCCATACAAGAATTGTCAGCCCGGTATCCGAGTTTTACTGTCGCCGGGGTGTCGTGTTGAGGGTTTACCTTAGCGTGTTTACAACCAGACGCTACCGCTAATGCAGGTCACACTTTGCCCGCCAACCCAAACCTGTCCATTCGAGTCGCGCTGCAAACTGACTTGGCCGGCGCGGCCCATACAACAGCCTTGGGCTGCGGTGTAGCTGTCTGGCATTCGGCCCTCGGCCATTAGCCACTGTGCCAAGCTGGCGTTTAGGCTGCCGGTTACCGGGTCTTCGTCAATGCCAATACATGCCGCGAAGGCGCGCACTTCAAGGTCTGGTTCGGCTTGGGCGCTGGCCGTTCTTTGTCCAAAAGCCCTGGCTTCGCGGTTGATGCGTGCGATTAGCGCTGGTGCGACTTCTTTTTTATAAATTGCTGTTACGCCTATTTTTAGGTTTAGCCTTTGTAACTCGGCATGGTTGGGGGAAATTTGCAGCACAGTTTCCGGGCTGTCCAGCAGCAGGCTAAACCAGACTGGGCCGTTGTCTAATATTTGCGCACTGAGGATTTGTGCCATCTCAAGTCCCAACGCCGCCGCCGCTTGCGTCAATTGCAATTGGCTAGGCGATGATTGTTTGAGTGCGGGCGCGGCAAAGGCGAGAGCTTGCTCGGCTAAACCGCGGCGTATCTTGATCAGCCCTACGCTGCATTGTTGGATGATGAAGTCTGAGTGTTGGGGCTGGCCGCCGGCCTCTAACCAACTGTGACAGCTGCCTAACGTTGGGTGACCGGCAAACGGCAATTCACCGCCGGGCGTGAAGATACGCAATCGATAGTCAGCGGCAGCGTCAAGCGGCGGCAATACAAACGTGGTCTCGGATAAGTTAGTCCAGCGCGCAAAGCTTTGCATAGCGGCGTCGTCCAAATCTCTGCCGTCAAGTACCACCGCCAGCGGGTTACCTAAATAAGCCGTAGCGGTGAAAACATCGACTTGTTTGAAGGCGCGTTGTTGCATTGTTTTCGATCTCCATGCTGTTTGAGTTGACTTATTTAGCGACCAGTAAAGCGTCTTCTCTGCTTTGTTCACGCTCTGGATTTAACGCGTTTATTGCCGCTGCGATTGCGGCTACGCCGGTGTTTATCTGCTCCACGCTAGCGGTCACAAAAGATAGGCGCAAGGTGCGTGTATCGGGATGGTCTGCGTAGAAGGCCCAGCCAGGTACAAAGGCGACGTTGCGCTCGACGGCTCGCGGCAGGAGTTCTATCGCGTTCATGCCTTGTGGCAGTCGCACCCATAAAAACATGCCACCGGCTGGAGTGTTCCATTCGACGCCGGCTGGCATTTCGCGTGTCATTGCGGTGAGCATGGCGTCGCGTTGGGACTTGTAGAGCGCGCGTATGGTTGGCACATGGCGCTCTAAAAAGCCGTCCTTCATAACCTCTGCCACCATGCGTTGGTTAAAGCTGGGACTGTGCAGGTCGGCGGCTTGCTTGGCTTGCAGTAGCTTTGGGTAGAGTGACTTGGGCGCGACCATAAAGCCTAGGCGCAGACCCGGTGCTAAAACTTTGGAGAACGATCCGAGGTAGACGCAACCTTCGGGGTTGCGGGCTGTCAAGGGCAGCGGCGGGGGCTCGTCAAACCACAATTCTCCATAGGGGTTGTCTTCGACAATCGGTAGTCCTAAAGCGCTGGCTTGTGCGCTTAAAGCGGCGCGGCTTTCCTCGCTCATGGTGCGGCCGGTGGGATTCTGGAAATTGGGCAGTACGTAGAAAAATCTCGCACCTTCTGCTTTGGCCTTGAGGTCTTGCAAGTCCAAGCCGTTGGCGTTGCTCGCGACGCTGAGGATGTTTGGCTCCATGGGTGTGAAGGCTTGCAATGCACCCAGATAAGTGGGGGTCTCCACCAATACGCGACTGCCTTCGTCAATCAGAATTTTGGCGATTAAATCCAGGCCTTGTTGTGAGCCGGTGGTGATTAACACTTGCGCTGGATCGACCTCCCAAGGCAGCATAGCCGCGACCATTTCGCGCAGCGGTGCGTAGCCTTCGCTGGCCGCGTATTGCAAGGCGGCTTGGCCGTCGTCGCGCAGGACTTTTTCGCAGGCGGCGCTGAACTCACTGATCGGAAAAGTCTTGGGCGAGGGTAGGCCGCCGGCAAAACTGATGATGCCGGGTTTTTCGGTGACCTTGAGGATCTCGCGGATCACCGACGGATTCATTTTTTCGGCGCGGCGCGCTTGCGTCCAGTTCATATTTAAAGTCCTCTAAGTTGAGTAGGGCCCGACGGGCAATTTTTTTAACTAGGCTTGTGTGCGTCGTTCACAGTCGCAGCATCCAGATGCCAGTTACGAACAATATCAGTGCCATGATGCGGTTAAAGATCAGCAGGCGTCTACCTGTGCCAACTGGGCCGGCTAGCCATTCGCGCAGTAGCGAGCCAATCAGTGCATAGCTTAAGTTGCTCACAAATGCATAGCAGAGCATGACGGGTAATACGATGGCAAAACGTATCAGTGGTTGACTTTGTCCGGCGATCCAGCCACTGACAATTGCCAGCGCCATCATCCAGGCTTTGATGTTGACGAATTGAAGGGCTGCGCCTTGCCAGAAGCCGACATTGGCCGGTACTTTGGCCGCGTGATGGCCAGCGGCCGGCTTACGGGCTAAGCGGTAGGCCAGCCAAAACAAGTAGCCAATACCTAGCAACTTGACGCTCAGTCCTAGGATTGGCACGGCCGCTAGTAAAGCGCCCAGTCCTAGGCTGCACAGTCCGAGCAACACGCCCCAGCCAACCGGTACAGAACAGATGAAGGGCAATGCTAGGCGCAGACCGTGGTTAGCGGCCAGTGTGGTCGATAGCATGGTGTTGGGGCCGGGTGAAAAACTCATCGCCGTTGCCAGCACTAATAAAGCAGTAAATTCTTGCCAGTTCATGGCTTCGACTCTAGCGGTGAAAGTGCCTTTTTACGGCGGCAGGCCAAGTTTAGTTTTGCGGCGCTTACTCAGTGCATTTTCAGAGCATTTCTTCGGGTGCTAGCGGGCCGAGTAATTTTAGAAGCAGCTTTAGGCCGGCGCTGGCGTCGGGCTCTGTTGTGCTGTCTTGTTGACCCGAGCCTTGCGGCGCTCTCCAGACCAGTTCTTGGTCAACGTTTTCAACCCGGTAGGCGCCACTCATCATGGCCGGTTCAATCAAGCTTGTGGCTTGGTTAGCGATTGCACGGTTGCGTATGAGTAGGGCGACTTCGCTGTTTTGCAGCTGTGAGCGCAGGTCTAGGTTCATAGAACCGACTACCAATAGGCGGTCATCTATCACTACTACCTTGGCATGTAAGCTGGTTCGTGAACTCCCGCCTATGCTGCTAGAACCCGTAAAGCCGTTGCGGGAGGAGCCGAAACTTTTGATGGAAACTGGCTGCTCCGCACGCATTTCATACAACTCAATACCTAGCGCGAGCAGTGCTTTCCGGTAACGCGCGTAGCCGACATGTGCGGCAGGTGCATCGTTTGATGCCAGTGAGTTCGTCAACACGCGCACGCGTACGCCGCGTGCCTTGATGCTGGCAAAGGTTTGCATCATTCGCTCACCCGGCACGAAATAGGGCGAGACTATTAATATGTCGGTTTTTGCTTGCGACATCAGTTGCAGCAAGCCGTCTACGGTGGTGTCCTGTGAAGCTTCTACGCTGTCAGCATCGGCGGCAATCTTTGAGGGCTTGTCGACCATTAGTACTGACGGGGCCCAAGTCCACGTTAGTAAGCTTAGGTTGGTTTTGTCTGACAAGGTAGGCGGGATAACGTCGGATTTCTCTGTGCTGATCAATGGGTTTGGCGTGTCTTGCACTGTTTTAATCAGTGTGACCGGATTCTCGACGTTGCGGCTGCTAGCTTCACCATTGATGTCGTTATTGTTAGGTTGAGCTTTTGGCTCTATAGCTTTGAGATCAGCTGCCGTCATCAGCGATTGCACTGGGTAGGCCAGTGGATTGTTCCAGTACTGATCAAAGCTTTGCGAGAGATCGCGTGCAATCCGACCAGCAGCCAACACATCGATATCGACAAAATTTGTGCCTTTGCTTTGGCCAAAATAGTTCTCACCAATGTTGCGACCGCCGGTGATGGCGACTGCGTTGTCGGCAACGAAAATCTTGTTGTGCATGCGCCTCTGTAGTCGCGCCACATTACTTAGGCTGCTGATGATGCGCACCAAGCCCGAGGCGCGCCCACTGGGTAGTGGATTGAACAGTCGCATTTCTATATTGGGGACAAAAGCGAGCTTGAGTACTTGGGCATTGGTGCCGGCGGTATTGAAGTCGTCGAGCAGTATGCGTACCCGTACACCGCGTTGGGCGGCTTCTTGCAATGCCTCCAGCATGCGGGCCGTGGTGGCATCTGCGTTGATCGCGTAGTACTGAAGGTCTAGCGTTTTTTCGGCGGCTTCGATTAGCGTCATGCGGCTGCTAAAGGCCAACTCTGCACTGCCGACCAAGGCGAAGCCCGAATCATTGTGCGTGCCGGCTTTTGCTGCACGTTCAGCGACTGCCTTACCAATTCGGGTGTGACTGTTGTCGACTAGCGCTGTGCTGATTGGTCGGCTGACGTTCTCCGGCAAGCTGGCACAAGCGCCTAGGCACAGGACCATCAGCATAGGCCAGAAGCGACGCAGTTTATTGCGTAGGCTAGGTGCACTCGCAACAGGGGAGGTATAGGTGGCGGGCGAAATCAGCATATTGAGCACACTCTAATTCATGCTGGTCTCGCGCGCCGCTTGTCGCTACCTTTTTATGTTGTAGGCCATCAGCTTGCAAGGCTGTTAACTTAGGCTGCTAAGGTTTCCCAACGCTGCAGTGCTGTCATCAGTTCTTCCTCAATTTTGGCATTGCGTGCGGTTAACTCCGCTGCGCGTTTGGGGTTGTTCGCGTAAAGCGTGCCATCAAACAATTCTTGCTCTATAGCTTTTTGCTGAGATTCGAGTTGCTGTATCTGGGCTGGCAATCCGTCGAGCTCGCGCTGATCTTTATAGCCAAGCTTCTTTTTCGTTGCGGCATCATCTTTGCTGGCCTTTGGGGCTGGCTTGGCTGCGGCTTTGGCTGCGGGTGCATTTTTAGCATTTGCTGCCGCATTAATTTGCGCCGCGCGTTTCGATTGTGTAATCCAGTCGGTCACGCCGCCTTCGTATTCGCGCCAAAAGCCCGGGTTGTCTGGTGTTCCTTCGTAAGCGATGGTGCTGGTGACTACGTTGTCCAGGAAACGCCTGTCGTGGCTTACCAAGAAAACTGTTCCCGCATAGTTTTGCAGCAAGTCTTCTAGCAACTCAAGTGTGTCGATATCCAGATCGTTGGTTGGCTCGTCGAGTACCAGTACATTGGCTGGCCTGGCGAACAAACGCGCGAGCAGCAAGCGGTTCCTCTCGCCACCAGACAGCGTGCGTACCGGGGAGTTGGCACGCTGTGGCGAGAACAAAAAGTCTGTGAGGTAGCTTTTGACGTGCTTTTTCTGCCCATTGATCTCTACCCACTCGCTGCCCGGGCTGATGAAGTCTTCTAACGTAGCGTCTAAGTCAAGACCATCGCGCATCTGATCGAAGTAAGCCACTTGCAGATTTGCACCTTGGCGGATTTTGCCGGGCGGTATGGTCTCGTCTGGTTGGAGCTCACCGAGTATGAGTTTGAGCAATGTTGTTTTGCCTGCGCCGTTAGGGCCGAGTAAACCGATCTTGTCACCCCGCAGCAATGTGCCGCTAAACCGGTTAACGATGATTTTTTCGCTGCCTGGATGACCAAAGCTTTTGCTGACTTCAGTCAGTTCTGCCACTATCTTGCCGCTTTTCTCGCCGCTTGATACATCAAGGTTAACGCGGCCCACCGCATCACGGCGGGAAGCACGGCCATCACGCAAGACTTCTAAGCGACCTATGCGAGCGACGCTGCGGGTACGTCGGGCTTCTACGCCTTTGCGTATCCAGATTTCTTCTTGAGCCAGCAGCTTGTCGGCTTTTGCGTTGATGACGGCTTCTTGCGCCATCTGTTCTTCTTTTTGCACCAGGTACTGTGCAAAGTTGCCCGGGTAGCTAAGCATCTTCCCACGGTCGAGTTCCACAATCATGGTTGCGACTTGGTCCAAGAAGGCGCGGTCGTGGGTGATGGTAATGATGCTGCCGTTGAAGTTGATCAGCAATTCTTCAAGCCAAGCGATAGAGTCAAGATCAAGGTGGTTGGTCGGCTCATCTAATAGAAGAACATCCGGTTTAGCAACCAGTGCTTGAGCCAGTGCAACGCGTTTTCTGGTTCCGCCTGATAGGGAGCCGACGATGGCGTCTTTGTCTAAGTGCAGGCGGTGCAGTGTTTCTTCGACACGTTGCTCCCATGTCCAACCGTCTAGGGCTTCGATTTCTGACTGAAGTGCGTCTAGGTCAGTATGTTCATCTGCTGCTAGATATAACTCCACGACTTGTTTGGTGCGAGCTAGGCCAGCACTAGCCGCTACAAACACCGTAGCGTGCGGATCGAGACTAGGCTCTTGGGGCACATAGGCGATGCGTAAGTTTTGCTGCAACTGCAAAGTTCCGTCATCAGGTTTATCTATGCCAGCAAGAATCTTTAACAGCGAAGACTTGCCTGTGCCATTACGGCCAATCAGACCAATACGCTGGTTGTTTTCGAGTGAGAAATCTGCATGATCCAGCAGAGCGACGTGCCCAAAAGCGAGTTGAGCGTCAAGTAAAGTAATAAGTGCCATATAGGCTAGGTATTATCCCGGTGTTCTGGCTCTCATGCTCGGTAGTTGAGGTTTACTCATACTTACCCTTGTGCGGATTCGTTAGCATTCCTAGCAATC
>NZ_CP051461.1:467500-470000 GCF_012584515.1 Polaromonas vacuolata
GACAAGTCGCGAGGATGCTTTGTATTGATTGATTCATTTCAATTATTGGCTGTTCTTTAAAAATTTATAGAGTTAAATTAGCGTCGTTAGCGGAAACTGCACATTCGTAAAGGTTTAGTGCAGACCGTGCCGCTAGCGACATAGTAGTAAATAATTTTTTGATTGCGTCAAAAGAAACTTTTAATTTCGATAGTAATTTATTGAATAATTGGAAGATACGGCATAACGCGTGTGGTGTAAGACCACACAATCATTCCTTGAAGATAGCTTATGAGAAATCAAAGTTATAGGGTCAAGCGAATAAGAGCATATGGTGGATGCCTAGGCAATGATAGGCGACGAAAGACGTGATAGCCTGCGATAAGCTTCGGGGAGCTGGCAAATTAGCTTTGATCCGGAGATTTCTGAATGGGGAAACCCACCCTTCGGGGTAACGCTGACTGAATACATAGGTCTGCGTGGCGAACCGGGTGAACTGAAACATCTCAGTAGCTCGAGGAAAAGACATCAACCGAGATTCCGAGAGTAGTGGCGAGCGAAATCGGAAGAGCCTGCAAGTAATAGCAAGAGTGTTAGCAAAGCAGCATGGAAAGGCTGACCATAGTGGGTGATAGTCCCGTATGCAAAAACACACTTGTGGTACTAAGCTTGCGAGAAGTAGGGCGGGACACGTGAAATCCTGTCTGAATATGGGGGGACCATCCTCCAAGGCTAAATACTCATCATTGACCGATAGTGAACTAGTACCGTGAGGGAAAGGCGAAAAGAACCCCGGGAGGGGAGTGAAATAGATCCTGAAACCGTATGCTTACAAAAAGTAGGAGCCTGGAAACGGGTGACTGCGTACCTTTTGTATAATGGGTCAGCGACTTACATTCAGTGGCAAGGTTAACCGAATAGGGAAGCCGTAGAGAAATCGAGTCCGAATAGGGCGACAGTCGCTGGGTGTAGACCCGAAACCAAGTGAGCTATCCATGGCCAGGATGAAGGTGCGGTAACACGCACTGGAGGTCCGAACCGACTAGTGTTGCAAAACTAGCGGATGAGCTGTGGATAGGGGTGAAAGGCTAAACAAACTTGGAAATAGCTGGTTCTCTCCGAAAACTATTTAGGTAGTGCCTCAAGTATTACCATCGGGGGTAGAGCACTGTTTTGGCTAGGGGGTCATGGCGACTTACCAAACCAAGGCAAACTCCGAATACCGATGAGTACAGCTTGGGAGACAGAGCACCGGGTGCTAACGTCCGGACTCAAGAGGGAAACAACCCAGACCGCCAGCTAAGGTCCCTAAAATTGGCTAAGTGGGAAACGAAGTGGGAAGGCTATAACAGTCAGGATGTTGGCTTAGAAGCAGCCATCATTTAAAGAAAGCGTAATAGCTCACTGATCGAGTCGTCCTGCGCGGAAGATGTAACGGGGCTAAGCCAGTTACCGAAGCTGCGGATGTGCAATTTATTTGTACGTGGTAGGAGAGCGTTCTGTAAGCCTGTGAAGGTGGTGGTGTAAACCCTGCTGGAGGTATCAGAAGTGCGAATGCTGACATGAGTAGCGTTAAAGGGGGTGAAAAGCCCCCTCGCCGTAAGCGCAAGGTTTTCTACGCAACGTTCATCGGCGTAGAGTGAGTCGGCCCCTAAGGCGAGGCAGAGATGCGTAGCTGATGGGAAACAGGTCAATATTCCTGTACCGATGTGTAGTGCGATGTGGGGACGGAGAAGGTTAGCTCAGCCAACTGTTGGATATGTTGGTTCAAGCCTGTAGTCGTGCCTGGTAGGAAAATCCGCCGGGCTTAGATGAGGGGTGATAACGAGTGTGCTTGCACACGAAGTGAGTGATACCCTGCTTCCAGGAAAAGCCACTAAGCTTCAGCTACACACGACCGTACCGCAAACCGACACTGGTGCGCGAGATGAGTATTCTAAGGCGCTTGAGAGAACTCAGGAGAAGGAACTCGGCAAATTGACACCGTAACTTCGGAAGAAGGTGTGCCTTTGGTAGGTGAACCATTTACTTGGGGAGCCGAGAAAGGCTGCAAAAAATCGGTGGCTGCAACTGTTTATTAAAAACACAGCACTCTGCTAAGACGAAAGTCGACGTATAGGGTGTGACGCCTGCCCGGTGCTGGAAGATTAAATGATGGGGTGCAAGCTCTTGATTGAAGTCCCAGTAAACGGCGGCCGTAACTATAACGGTCCTAAGGTAGCGAAATTCCTTGTCGGGTAAGTTCCGACCTGCACGAATGGCGTAATGATGGCCACACTGTCTCCTCCTGAGACTCAGCGAAGTTGAAATGTTTGTGATGATGCAATCTCCCCGCGGAAAGACGGAAAGACCCCATGAACCTTTACTGTAGCTTTGTATTGGATTTTGAACAGACCTGTGTAGGATAGGTGGGAGGCTTTGAAGCCGGGACGCTAGTTTCGGTGGAGCCAACGTTGAAATACCACCCTGGTGTGTTTGAGGTTCTAACCTAGGTCCATTATCTGGATCGGGGACAGTGCAT
>NZ_CP051461.1:475000-477500 GCF_012584515.1 Polaromonas vacuolata
CGAATGCTGACATGAGTAGCGTTAAAGGGGGTGAAAAGCCCCCTCGCCGTAAGCGCAAGGTTTTCTACGCAACGTTCATCGGCGTAGAGTGAGTCGGCCCCTAAGGCGAGGCAGAGATGCGTAGCTGATGGGAAACAGGTCAATATTCCTGTACCGATGTGTAGTGCGATGTGGGGACGGAGAAGGTTAGCTCAGCCAACTGTTGGATATGTTGGTTCAAGCCTGTAGTCGTGCCTGGTAGGAAAATCCGCCGGGCTTAGATGAGGGGTGATAACGAGTGTGCTTGCACACGAAGTGAGTGATACCCTGCTTCCAGGAAAAGCCACTAAGCTTCAGCTACACACGACCGTACCGCAAACCGACACTGGTGCGCGAGATGAGTATTCTAAGGCGCTTGAGAGAACTCAGGAGAAGGAACTCGGCAAATTGACACCGTAACTTCGGAAGAAGGTGTGCCTTTGGTAGGTGAACCATTTACTTGGGGAGCCGAGAAAGGCTGCAAAAAATCGGTGGCTGCAACTGTTTATTAAAAACACAGCACTCTGCTAAGACGAAAGTCGACGTATAGGGTGTGACGCCTGCCCGGTGCTGGAAGATTAAATGATGGGGTGCAAGCTCTTGATTGAAGTCCCAGTAAACGGCGGCCGTAACTATAACGGTCCTAAGGTAGCGAAATTCCTTGTCGGGTAAGTTCCGACCTGCACGAATGGCGTAATGATGGCCACACTGTCTCCTCCTGAGACTCAGCGAAGTTGAAATGTTTGTGATGATGCAATCTCCCCGCGGAAAGACGGAAAGACCCCATGAACCTTTACTGTAGCTTTGTATTGGATTTTGAACAGACCTGTGTAGGATAGGTGGGAGGCTTTGAAGCCGGGACGCTAGTTTCGGTGGAGCCAACGTTGAAATACCACCCTGGTGTGTTTGAGGTTCTAACCTAGGTCCATTATCTGGATCGGGGACAGTGCATGGTAGGCAGTTTGACTGGGGCGGTCTCCTCCCAAAGTGTAACGGAGGAGTTCGAAGGTACGCTAGTTACGGTCGGACATCGTGACGATAGTGCAATGGCATAAGCGTGCTTAACTGCGAGACTGACAAGTCGAGCAGATGCGAAAGCAGGACATAGTGATCCGGTGGTTCTGTATGGAAGGGCCATCGCTCAACGGATAAAAGGTACTCTGGGGATAACAGGCTGATACCGCCCAAGAGTTCATATCGACGGCGGTGTTTGGCACCTCGATGTCGGCTCATCTCATCCTGGGGCTGTAGCCGGTCCCAAGGGTATGGCTGTTCGCCATTTAAAGAGGTACGTGAGCTGGGTTTAAAACGTCGTGAGACAGTTTGGTCCCTATCTTCCGTGGGCGCTGCAGATTTGAGGAAGCCTGCTCCTAGTACGAGAGGACCGGAGTGGACGAACCTCTGGTGTACCGGTTGTCACGCCAGTGGCATTGCCGGGTAGCTAAGTTCGGAAGAGATAACCGCTGAAAGCATCTAAGCGGGAAACTCGTTTCAAGATGAGATCTGCCGGGGCCTTGAGCCCCCTAAAGAGTCGTTCAAGACCAGGACGTTGATAGGCAGGGTGTGGAAGCGCAGTAATGCGTTAAGCTAACCTGTACTAATTGCTCGTGAGGCTTGACCCTATAACTTTGAAAGTCTCGAATTGATTGTGGAGACACAGGCAGTTTGTGAATCAAGGTGTTATGCCAAGTTGACGCATTCAAGAAAACAAAAAGACACGCTGTGCAGCAGGCATGGTGTGCATTTACTACGACAAAAGCTAATTTGCTCTATAGATTCGATGGGCTGAGGGTGCGCTGCTGGTTAAACCCTGGTGCGCACGGACTCAGTCGATCAAAAAGTTATGCCTGATGACCATAGCAAGTTGGTACCACTCCTTCCCATCCCGAACAGGAAAGTGAAACGACTTAGCGCCGATGATAGTGCGGATTCCCGTGTGAAAGTAGGACATCGTCAGGCTCTTATGCCTAGACTGGCCCAGTTGATCTTGTGATCGACTGGGCTTTTCTTCTCATGGGGTGTCGAGAAAGAAGAAGTAAATTGAGAGATCTGAAAAAGATCTGAAAGAAATTAAAAGAGCTTTTCTTTTTGTACTGTTTAGCAGTGCAAACGAAAAAGTTTAGTTTTATAAGCCAAGTGCGTAAAAGCCGGCATATAATATGAGACTGCGCTGATTACAGCGAACGACAAGAAGTCGAGCAAAGCTAGGTGAAGACATTAAAAATGTTGACGCAGAGTCAAGCGAAGCAAACAAGTCTGATCATTAAAAATTTACAGCCGATAAGTATGGGCGTTTGAAGGCGATTGCCAGACAAAGTCAGTGTTAAAGCTGGCCGAGTCACAAGTCTTTTGACTTTAAACGCTCATGAAGATAGAAGAGAAAATTAAACGTCAATTTTGTTTTTATGAGTTTTCTTCTCACAGTCTGACTGGAAACGGTTGGGGTGTGAGGGGTTGAAAATTATTGCAGTGATTAAACTAA
>NZ_CP051461.1:1380000-1592500 GCF_012584515.1 Polaromonas vacuolata
AACTACCCACCACAATGCCGGGAGCTAAGCGTTTGACGATATCCCAGCGCACCGCGCCGCGCTTGTGGTGTGCTCTGACGCTGGCAATCGAAGTGAAGATAATGGTTGCCATGGAAGTGGCAATCGCCATCTTCACTGCCAGATCTGGCGATATACCGCGCCCTGACATGATGATGGTGAGAAACGGCACCATCAACATGCCCCCGCCAATACCGAGCAAGCCCGCAAGAAATCCGGTACTCAGTCCCAGGATTATGAGTTCGACTATGAGCTGTGGTTCAAGAATCATGGCAGTGCAGCCCGGTTTGCGGGCTGGTGTTGGGGGAGGGTTATGAAAGGCAGATGCCTGTGATGCAAGCTAGCCGTGCAGGCCGTTTGCGTGAATAGGTGTCTGCAAAAATCACTGGACTGTCATCCTGAACCAGGGTTCAGGTGGGCGAGGTCATTCCAACTTCGGGTCCGTCTAACGCGAGACGGTCACTCCAGTCAGAAAATTTCCAAGCCCGAGCTCAGAGAGCATTGGTTGCAGGAAATATTAAGCCCAATAGATATTGCAGACGATTTCATTGTAGGCGCTGCTGTGTCCCGGCTTAAGCTCGTGGTTATCAAAACGCTTTCTTTACCGGCGTAATTTTTCAGAGCAGTTGGCCATCAGTGCCTAGTGCATGGTCTAGGCGTTTGAGCAACACTGCCAGTTGCAGCTCGTAAGCGGCGCTATGGTTTTCTTGCAGCTTGTCGGCTGCAGTGATTTGGCCCGCCTCGGCTAGGCTGGTTGACAGGTAAGCGCTGGTTGTGCCTTGCTCGGGTAATTCAAAAGCTAAGTTAAGCGCGGCCAGAACGGCGATACGGTCGCGGGCTTTGACTTTTCCAGCGTCACGTATTTTGCACATCGCAACATCGACGCGATTGACCGCTTCTAACATGCGAGCATCACCGTTTTCCGGACAGCCAAGCAGGTAATTTTGGCCCATGATTTGAACTTCAAGTTTTTTCATTTGTCTCCCCCTGTATTGGTGTGGGGCGGTGCGGCGGCATTCTCGGGCAGGCGCTCTAACAAGGCGTCAACTCGTGCTCGCGCTGCGCTTAACCGGGATTTGAGAGAGTCTCTTTCATTACTGATAGCGCTTATCTGAGCGTTAAGCAGCTCATTGGTGCGCTGTAATTCCTCATGGCGCAGCAGTAAGCGCTCAACCCTCTCGATGATTTGCTCAATGCCGGAGCTGGCGGCGCTGTGGTTTAAGTTGGGATTATCCATTACTGATTTATTGTAGAGTGAGCCGGATTGAGTCGCGTAGAATGCTTTTTATTGGTGCTTGCAGTGTGTCTTACACGCTGCAGTTCAACGGGAAGCAGGAGGGTGATGATGTTAGTTGTGCGGGTAATTCCGCTAAACACACACAAATTTTCCTAACCTGCGCTGCCCCCGCAACGGTAAAACAGACAAGTACATCTGCCTAAATTTTTTACTAAGTGTACTTAGCTTTCATCATCAGCTACTTAGCTTGCTGATTAAAAGGAATGCTTGACAAGGCGATGTACAGCAGCTCCGTCAGCCCGGATACCGGCCAATAAAGTGACTGCGTAGCCCTTGATGGCAAACGCTGTCTTATCGCTAATGCACTGGCGGGGAAGCCGGTGAAAGTAATTTGCTGATTGTTTATCCATGTTTGCTAATAAGTTTCGCTTAACTGGCTCACGCCTTGCCGTGCTTGCTGTTTTTTTGCCCGTTGCCTCAGTCGCACTAGCGCAGTCCCAAGCTGCGCTCAAACCAATTATTGTGACTGGTGACCGTATTGCTGGCGCACGTGAATCGCAACCTTATGGCAGCAGTGTGATCAGCTCTGAAGACATTGCGCGGATTGGTGCAGTTACTGTTAACGATGCCATCATGCGGCTGCTCGGTGTAGTAGGACGTCAAGATTTTTATGGTGGCGGTGACTACTCGCTAGACTTACGCGGCTTTGGCACGACTTCAGACAATAACCAAGTGGTGATAGTTGATGGCATCCGTTTGAGTGAAGCCGACACAGGTGGCACACGCCTAGCCGGTATTGCAATTGACTCAGTGGCGCAAATTGAAGTGATTCGCGGCAGCGGTGCGGTGCTTTATGGCGAGGGTGCAACCGGCGGTGTGATCATCATCACTACCAAAGCCGGTGCTGGCTTAGCGCGTAAAAACAGTGCTTCGCTGTACGCCGGCGCAGGCAGTTTTGGCTTGCGCGAAGGTCGTGCTAACGCCACCATCGCTAGCGGTGGTTTTTCTCTAGACATAGGCGCGATGAATCGCAAAAGCGATAACTTCAGGGACAACTTTAAGTCCGAAAGCGATGCGCTGTCAGTTTCTGGTCAATGGAGTAATGACTGGCTGAGATTCGGCGCTAGCCGCTCTGAGGACAATCTGAGTACTGGTTTGCCGGGCGCTTTGAGCGCCGAGCAGTTTGCCAACAATCCGCATCAAGCACAGTTCACCAGCACTGACGATCAAGCGCGTATCGAAAATATCCGCAACAGCGTATTTGCCGAAGCCACCTCTGGCAACTGGCTGCTAGCGTTTGAAGCCGGTCAACGCACAAAAAAACTACGCAGCCAAAGTGTCAATAATGCGTCAATTTATAGCGCTGATATTAAGTCCAACAATTACGGTTTGCGGGCGATCAACACATCGACTCAAGCGCTATACAGCAGCAAACTGGTGCTGGGGTCTGACTACTCGCGTTGGACGCGTGATGTGGCCAATTCATTTCCTGCGTTTAATTTTTTCTCCGCTAACAACGCAGCGCAAACTTCACATGCATTTTATTTTCGTGAAGAATTCACGCTGACCTCGACCGGCAGCGTGTTTTCAGTAGGCGCGCGAACCGAAAATATTAAAAAAGATACGCGTGTGAGCTTGCCTGCCGCGTCGCAATCGGGTTTGGCGAATCGTCAAAACGCATGGGAGCTGGGCTTGAGTCAGCCCATTAATACGCAGGTCTCGGTTTATGCTCGTATTGGTGAGAGTTTTCGCTTAGCAAACGCGGATGAATATAGTTTCGCTACGCCCGATAAAAATTTGCTGCCGCAGCGCTCCAAAGACATCGAATTAGGAAGTCGCTATGCCGCTGGTCCGCTGAAGTTTGAGGCCCGCCTTTACCGCAGTGCGCTAACCAATGAGATTGGCTTTGACCAAAATGCGAACGGACCTTTTGGTCCCGGTTCTGGCGCCAACGTTAATTTTGATCCCACACGCCGCAGCGGTATTGAGCTAGACGGTAGTTACGCACTGAGCAAAGTTTTGAGCTTTCGCGGTAATGCAGCGCTGCGCAAGTCTACGTTTACTGCGGGTCAATATGCCGGCAAAGATGTGGCGCTTGCACCGCGCAAAAGTCTGGCGATTCATGCAGATTGGATTCCAACGACAAACCATTTGCTCAGCGGCGGTGTTAACTGGGTTTCAACTCAGCATCCAGACTTTGCTAATCAGTGTTCCATGCCCGCCTACACCACGGCTGACGCACGCTACGCCTACTCTTGGTCAAACATGGAAGTCTCAGTCGGTCTGCGTAATGTGTTTGACCGCAAATACTACACGCAAGCTTTTGCTTGCACGGATGGTGTGACTAACAGCGTCTATCCGGAGTCAGGCCGTGCTGCAACGGTTGCCCTTCGGATTAAGTTTTAAGTGCGAATTTATAAGCCTGACGCTCCACTACCTTGACCATACAAACCGGATCTGATCATGACTGCTCCAGTGCTTGACTCGACAATTTCAACAATTGAAAATCTTGCATCTATTGATTGGCGCAACCCGAGAATTGATGGCCAAGTTTTGGGCCCACAGCGCATAGTCTGCCTGACCGAAGAGCCCACTGAGTGGCTTTATATGTTGGGCGAAGAACACCGCATCGTGGGCATTTCTGGCTACACCGTGCGTCCACCTAGAGCACGTGCAGAAAAGCCCAAGGTCAGTGCTTTTCTCAGCGCCAAAATAGACAAAATAGTGGCACTTAAGCCGGACTGTGTGATTGGATTTTCCGATCTGCAGGCCGATATCGCCGCACAGTTAATCAAGCACGGTATACAAGTCTGTATTTTTAACCAACGCAGTGTGGCTGAGATTTTCTCAATGCTTTACCAGCTCGCCGCCATGGTTGGTAAGGTTCAGCGAGGGCTTGAATTAATCACGCAAATGCAGTCTCGGTTGCTAGAAATTGAATGCGCTGCCAAAAGCCTCAAACGCCGACCACGCGTTTTTTTTGAGGAATGGTATGAGCCGCATATCAGCGCGATTGCTTGGGTTTCTGAACTTATAGGAATTGCTGGCGGTGATGACTGCTTCCCAGAACTCGCCTGTCAAGCCATGGGCAAAGGCCGCATTATTGCCGACGGCGATGAGATAGTCAGACGCAACCCAGAAATCATTTTTGGCTCATGGTGTGGTAAAAAATTTCGGCCTGATCAAGTACTTGCCAGAGCCGGTTGGCAAGACGTTGCAGCGCTTAAAAGCGCGCATGTTTTTGAAATTAAATCAGCCGAAATTTTGCAGCCTGGACCGGCTGCTTTGATCGATGGCGTCGAGCAAATTCACCGCATTATCATGCGCTGGAGTCAAAGCTATGAGTCCTAAAATTTGGTTCAAATCTGGGCTTTGTGAAGCGGCTAATAAAATAAAAACTTATTTTTGATGGCAACTTATATTGCGGCTCGTGTGTCGGCGCAATTTCCAACTTTAAAAAGTATTAATATGAGGTATTGATTGTGGCTAGTTTTTTGCTGCAACTACACCTACACCTTGCTGCTAATCCCAGCTATCTAAGACTCGAATGTCCCAGTCCAACTTATCTGAGTTTAGTGTTGAGCCTCAACAACGCCTTGATGAGCGCCTTCAAGCGCGCTTGGTCGAGGCCGCAAGGTATGCGCTGCTAAGGCGTTTATCGCCGGCTTTGCGCCACGACCTTGCCGGCAGTTTGCAGCCCATCAGCATGATCGCCGCCATACTTGAACGGCGCCTGCAAATGCCTCAGCCAGACCTAATGTTGTTGGCAAAAAATGCTAACGTGATTGGCAACTTATCGCGCGAGGCAGTCAACGCTTGCATGAGTCTTATGACTTGGCTGGCGCCACAAGGCCAGCCGATACAGGCGATCAACGCCGGTGTGGACGAAGTAGTCAAGCTACTCGGGACGGATTTTTCTATTCGCGGCTTCACCCTGCAAAACGATACCGGCCAAGCGCAAGGACATGTTCTGAGTAGCGCTCTGCGCAGTGTGTTTGTCGCTGCGCTGCTAGCCTTGAGCGATGAAGCTCAAGCACCAGCGCTGATAAGTCTCGGTGTGGTGCAGACAGCGGAGTCGGGTATGACGCTGACATTGACGATTTTGGCGACAGCCGGTGCAGCGCCGCCGGCGTTAGAGCCAAACTACAGAAATATTGACTGGGACGATGTTCAAGCACTCGCTATCGCCGAGCGAGTGACGCTTTCCCGTGACAAGCACAACGTGTCACTTTTTTTTGGTGCGTAATCCAGTGTGATGTGACTTAAAGCGCTTTATTGCGTGTGATTGAATTCGATTACATGTGATCGTGCGTGAGGCCCTTCAGTGCACGCACTGACGCACTGACGCATTCAGCGCATACCTTTTGAGCGTTGGTTAAATGCTTTCTTTTTTTTGCCAGAGCTACGCCGATATTTTTGGCTGTCACGCTCGGGTTCATCCATAACCACTATTGCTCACATCTGTAGCTGCATGCGTGTGCAGCTGTACAGATTCGTCCGCTGACGATAGCTGCTTATTTTTTGACCAACGTAAGTTAAAACTTTTACTTGCATTAAATATTTGCAGTTGTGTTTCAAAAAGAATCATTTTAGGTTATTGACGTTTTTTTACAAAAAAATACAATATTTAACAACATGGTTGAAAGAGCTGAATTGACGAATCTTTAACTTGGAATCTATTTATGAATCCGACCAATCCTAATTACATTTCAAGTCCTAGTCCTAGTCCTAGTCCTAGTCCTAGTCCTAGTCCTAGTCCCATTCAAAGTCCCACTCCAAGTCCTAGATCTAGTGCCAATTCCATTCCCAGTTCTTTATCGCCATCATCACCTAGGCACACAATAACGGTTGAGAGCAAGCACCCCCAACCTGAGGTTACCGGCCTGTCTCTTAATCCCGCCGCGCCTGCAGGGATGCATAGATCAAGTTCTTTGAGCAGTCATTTGCAGTCCAATGAATATATTAACGTTCGTGAGCCAGAAGCTTTAATCGAAATACCTAGGCGACGTTCGTGTTGTGCAAGCTTTGGTTCAGCTGGCTGGTCCGGGTTTATGACCCTCATCAGAACTATCTTTATAGTCGGCACCACAGGCTCTGTTGGTTTAGCCATTAAAACAGGTCTTGTAACTTCGTGGGATGGCAACAAAAGCACAGGTAATCACGCCATCGCTGGCACTGTTGCGGTGGTGGTTGGTGCTGGTGCAACTTTTGTTATTGGCCCGCGTCTGGCTCAATTGTCTGGCGTAAGAGGCAGTTCACGCTGTGCGACCGCTGTGCGCTTTGCCTTTGGCGCAGCACCCTTGATGATATTTGGCAGTCAGCTCTTTGCTTGTACTCAAATACCGCGTCTCCAAGCCTCCGCAATAACCGTGGTTGCGGCTAGTTTGGGACGAGTGGTTAGCGCTGTCCTTCGCGATATGGGAACTCAGTTTTCCAAAGGCTTTGTGCCTAGGCTTGACGCCTTAGATACAAAAACGGGTAGAGCCTTGCTTGGTGACAGCGAAATACGTTTAGCGATCAATCGACATCGCACGGCCATCGCTACACTTTTTTATTTGGCTATTTCATTCGTTTATTTTCACTATGAAGACAATTCCACTGTTAAATCGTGGATAGGTGTTGATGATGAAAATCATCAAAAAGGTTCATTTGAAAATTTTAATGCCATGTTTCTTGCTGGTATGCCAGATGTTTTGCGGCGCACATTGGCTGAAGCCGTCGATGACTTTGGCATCGCGATCGCCATGGCGATCGCCACTCACTTTAATGACGCGACTCTAAGCTTGAGTCCTACCAGCGGCGAAGTATTGCGCAGTAATTTTGCGCCAAACAGTCAAGCCATGGACAACGCTTTAGACGCGTCATCCATGCGCGTCCTTATGAGTTCGGTATCGTTGGCGCTAGAGAATTCTCTGAAATGGTTCCCGATCGAATCTGCAAAACACTTGAATGTCGAATTGCTCAATACATTTCTAAGAACTATTTGGGGTGGATTCACAGAGCTAAGGGGATTTTTTGTAGGCGGATTCAAGCTTGAAGTGCAACCGTATGCTGATAGGACTCTAACTGTTCCATAAAAACCTGATGCGGCGTTCGATACCCTAAACATTTTCTAGGACGATGATTGAGCCTGTGCATCGCTAAAGCAATGTCATCGTCGGTGATGCAATTAAAGCGCATCCCCTTTGGGAAAAACTGGCGAATCAAACCGTTCATATTCTCGTTCGCCCCACGCTCCCACGAGGCGTATGGATGGGCGAAAAAGAAATCTGCACTCAGCGCAGAAGCTATTCGTTCATGCTGGGCAAATTCCTTGCCGTTATCAGTCGTGAGAGTGTGCACGCAATGAGCGAACGGTTTGAGTAAAGTGATTAACGCGTCCCCTACGGCTTGCGCTGTTTTGAATGGCACGTGGAAAATTATTGAATAGCGAGAGACACGCTCATTAATCGTCACTAGTGCTTGCTTCTGCCCGGCACCAATCACCAGATCAGCCTCCCAGTCGCCAAAGCGCGCACGCTCAAGCACGATGTCGGGTCGCAGTTCTATTGAGACCTGGCGAGAGATGGTGCCGCGCCGTTCACGGCCACTGCTGCGTTTTTTTCGCGTCTTCTGGCAACGCAGTGTTTTATGCAAGGTGCCGCCCGCGCGTTTGTCAGCGTAGATGTACTGGTAAATGCTCTCATAGCTAACACCGGGTTGGTGGCTAGCTTCGAGGTGGCCGCTGATTTGCTCGGGGCTCCAAGCCTCAGCCAACTTTTCCTCCACTACAGCCCATGTCGAGTCAGCAACTCTAGGACTATTGGCGCAGGCAAGTCTACGTTCTTGGGCTTTGTCATTTGCCTGCTTAGGGCGATAGCCTCGTAGACCGCGGTTACGACGCAACTCACGGCTGATGCTCGATTTATCACGGTCCATCATTTTTGCAATTTCACTTTGATTGAAGTTTGCTTTGACGAGGATTGCAATCTGGTAACGTTCGTCACGGGTGAGGTGTGTGTAAATCATTCTGGGCAACTTTGACTTGGTAGTCGGGAAGCTTGGATGCTCTCACATCTCACCCACCCGTACGGTTAATTTCAAAGTTGCACTTCAGACTTGAATCCGCGGTAGAAAAAGCCCAGCGAGGCCGTTTGGAAGAAATTTTAAATAATCCGTTGGATAGTAAATGGGTAGCTGCAAGTATTAGCGGTGGCGTTGATCGCGAGTTTTTAACACTACTTTCCCCCAAGATTCTTAATGCTGCTAATCGACTTCGGCAGTCAGGGGAAAGAAAAATTATGGCAGATCCACTTGATGCGGCGGGGGGAGGGGCTAATTTATTTTTGGTTCCAAACAGTCTTCCAGCTTCAACAAGTTCGGAAAGTTCGCTTCAAGTTTTAGAATCATCATTACCTCAAGATGACAAGCACGGCTTAGGCAATAGAGTGGTGTTTGCTGGTGACGGAGAAAATCGCGAGGGAACTCCTGATACTGATGAGATTAAAAATATTGATTTTTTGACCAATACTACGAGAGCCTTAAGTTTGCAGGAAGAGGGGCTACGTTGGAAATTCAAAGTTGATAGAAGTTTAGATTCATCTATCGATAATAAATACGATTTAGTAAGTTCGGGTTCTGATTCACCAAGTATTTCAGTCGCTATCGACATTGTTAATGGATGGGAAACCAACTTGCATGAACGCCTTTCTGCTCTGCAACCTGGTGCAATTTTCCAGATTCAAAATGTGGCTGCTACCTTTGTTAGTTACAACCAGAGAAGTCAGGAGTTGAAAGCTAACGCATCGAGAAGTCCTTTGCTGGAAGACCGATACATAGTTGTTAACTTAGGTGCAAGTGATACTTATTCTTTTCGACCTAACAGCGGAGTAAATATTACATTCAATGGCTAGCTGTATGATGTATTCCGCTGCCAATCAGTGCTTCTCCGCATTAGTTTTTAATTTTTTCAATCTTAATTTTGAGCACTAATTTTTTTAATCTAAACATCATTTTAGGTGTTGTAGATTTTAATTTTTACGCTAGATTAGATAAGACTTCTGTCTCACACCACCCACCCCAGCTTGGCGCTTGAGTCGGCCATTCGCTAGCACTTTTAATATCTGCTTGACCGCTGAGAATTAGATTGGTTGCGCGTATCACACCCGCATGCGTGATCCACGCTGTCGTCTGGTTATTTGTGCGCGTCTCGTTAACAGCTGCGCCAACACGGCGCAAAATGTCGTCAACGCTTTCTGCACCACCGCAGCGCCAGTAGCGAAAGTTAGCAGTCCACGCGTCAAGATCAGTACGCGCAATCTTGTCCCAGCGCTGGCCTTCCCAAACACCAAAATTCATCTCCACCAGCCTCTCGTCTATGCACAACTTTAGCTCTGGTCTTTGTTTGATTAAGCTTTGCGCTAGTTGCCGACATCTTTGCATGGGTGAGCAAACCAGTTTGATGCCTGGCGGTAACTCTTTGGCTAAAGTGTTCGCCGATTGCTGTGTTGACTCTGCATCCGCCGCCATGTCGGTAGCGCCATAGCAGACTCCGCTTTTAATCAGCGGCAAGGCGTGGCGAATTAAATAAAGTTTCATCGCCGGCCTGTCATAGCGCCAGCGCTAGACCAAAGTAAAAGGCGATTTCGCAAACCTGCTGAGTTGCGCCCAAGCCGTCGCCAGTAAAGCCTTGCAGACGCCGCCAGAGCAAGCGCCACATATATAAAAATCCTAGGCCAGATGCAAGCAAAGCGGCGGCCATGGTCAGCAGAAAATTCCAGAGATAAAAGCCTGCTGTGAATGACTGCTGCACAAACGCCAAGCCCAGACCTACTAGCACCCAAAGCAAAGCCGTGAGTAAACTTAGGCCAGTTATTTTGTCTGCCAAGGGTTTTGATTTTGAGCCTGCCGCGTCACCCACATGCGCCATCAAGCGAACCAGTAGCAAAGGCCAGCCGCGGGACACCACATGGGCGGTAAATAGGGCCAGCAACATTGCACTTGAACTGATGCTGCCTATTAGCGCGAGCAAAGCGACTTTGCTGAGTATTGCCAACACCAGCGCCAGCGCACCAAATGCGCCTACCCGCGAATCTTTCATGATGATGAGGGCGCGCTCACGCTCGTAGCTGCCGCCCAAACCATCGGCTATATCGGCTAAGCCGTCTTCGTGAAAAGCTCCCGTCAACATCACGCTGAGCAGCGTGCCCAACACCGCCACCACCAGCGGCAGCATCGTGCTGGCCGGTAAGGCGGAGAGTAACAAAGCGCTAAAACCCGCCACTATTGCGCCCACCAAAATGCCTATGCCGGGGAAATGCCCAGCGCTGGCGCGCAACATGGCTGGGCTAAAACCGACCCACGCGGCCAGACGGCCAGTCACCGGTATACGGGTGAAAAATTGCAGCGCCAATAAATAGTGACGTACAGCAATCATGACTTTAGACATGACATTGGACATAAAAATTAGCCTAACTTTGAGCGTTGGCTTTACCCAAGTTCAGGCGCAGCAGAGGTTTTTTCTGACACACCTGCCGCTTCAAAACTAGCCATTTCATGGAGTATTAAACACGCTGATTTCAGCAATGGCCAAGCCAGTGCAGCGCCGGAACCTTCACCCAACCTAAGGCCTAAATCGAGCAACGCTTCTACGCCCAAATGTTGGAGCATAAATTCATGGCCACGTTCACCCGAGCGATGCGCAAAGATGCAGCGCTGCAAAACCAGTGGCTCTAACGCATGGGCGAGCATGACGGCGCTGCTGGCAATAAAGCCGTCCACCAAAATCACGCGTCGCTCGTGGGCCGCTTGTAGCACTGCGCCTGTCATGGTGGCGATCTCAAAGCCGCCCATAGCGGCGAGTATTTCCAGCGGCTGATTTAAGTCCGCGTGGCGATGCAGCACTTCACGCAGTACAGCCGTTTTGCGCTGAACCGCCGCTGCATCCAAACCCGTGCCCGCACCGGTGCACTGGGCGATGTCTAGCTTGGCGATGCGAGCCAATAGCAGTGACGCCGCCGAGCTATTGCCAATCCCCATTTCGCCCAGTAGCAAGGCATTACCGGGCAGTGATTTAACCAGCTCGCGGCCGTGGATCAGCGCCTGCTCGCACTGCGCCATGCTCATGGCAGCTTGGCTTGAGGAGTTGTGCGTGCCGTGTTCTGCACCATCGGCTTTTCTGACCTGCAAGCCTAGGCGTACTGAGCCGGCTGGCCGGCCAGCGAGAAAGTCGTGTTTAACACCGCAGTCGACCACCGTCAGCGCCAATCCATGCTGGCGTGCCAAGACACTGACGGCTGCGCCACCGGCAAGAAAGTTCTCCACCATTTGCCAAGTGACATCACTGGGAAAGGCTGAAATGCCGCGCGCGCAAAGTCCGTGGTCTGCCGCAAAAACAACCATTTGTGGTGCCAGCAAAACCGGATATTGCGTGCCCAGAATTTGCCCAATTTTGAGCGCCAAGTCTTCCAGCTGACCGAGCGAGCCGTGCGGCTTGGTCTTGCTATCCAGCACCTTTTGCAGTGTGCGGTTTAAGTCTTGATTGTTGATGTCTAAGAGTTTTGGAATGCTAGTTTTCATGCGCTTGATAAGAAAGATTAAGGGCTATCAAAAAGTCGGTGATTTTGCTAACTTAGGCAAATTCGGTAGCGCCAGCCACTGACCAGCGAGTTGGTGGACTGCAATGCGGTGGTCAAACACCTGTTCAAGGGCTGCGTGGGTTTTAGCCTCTGCGCATTTGCCTTGGTGTACGATTTTTCCGCCGGCCATGATGAGTAAATCATCGGCATGCAAGGCCATAGAGATTTCATGCAGCACGCTGACCACGGTTTTACCGCTGGCGACAAGCTCGCGCACCAATAGCAGCCAGTCGGTTTGATGCGGCGGGTCGAGATTGGCCAGCGGCTCATCCATCAGTAACACCTGAGCATCAACGGCCAGGGCACGCGCTAGCAGCACGCGCTGGCGCTCGCCGCCTGAGAGCTGGCTCAAGGCTCGGCCACGCCAATCCCAAGCCTGAGTAGCGCGCAAAGATTTTTCGACTTGTTCATGGTCTTGGGCTGACGGTGCGGCCAGCCAAGACTGGTGCGGCAGTCGCCCCAACATCACCACGTCATAGGCGTTGAGGTCATCGGCTGAGGCTTCGTTCTGGCCTAACCAAGACAGCTGTCTAGCCTTGTCCTTGGCACGCAGGCCGGCCATCGCTTGGCCGAGTAAATAAATCTCGCCGCTGTGCGCCAACAAGCCGGCCAGCACTTTAAGAAAAGTCGATTTACCCGCGCCGTTGGGGCCAACTATGCTGGTCCAACGACCACTCGTTAATTTTGCCGATAAGCCATGCAACACCTGAGCACCACCTAAGCTGGCGCTGATATTGCGTGCTTCTAAAGCTAGACTTTCAAGCTGTAAAGAGGTCACGCCGCACTCCTGTTGTCAGCGCTGCTACGCGGGTTGTTTTGCCTATGCATCAACCACAGCAAATAACCGCCGCCCAGTACTGCGGTGAGCACGCCCACGGGCAACTCTTGCGGCGCGATCAACCAGCGTGCGAGTATGTCGGCACCGGTGAGCAAGGCCGCGCCCATCAAACTAGACAGCAGGCTTAGCCGACCATAAGTGGTCTTCACGATGGAGCGCACCAAGTGCGGCGCAGCCAGTCCGACAAAGGCGATTAAACCGGTTTGCGCCACGGCTGTGCCGGTGCTAAGTGCTAGAACAGCGACCAGTGCAAAGCGCATTTGCGGTAGCCGCAGACCTAGGCTATGGGCGGTCGCTTCGCCTAGCGACAAACCGTCCAGCACATGGCTCATCAAGCCTGTCGCAGCCAAACACAGTGCAAGCAGAGCAGCCATCACGGCACAAGCGCTCCAGCCAACAAAAGCAGTACTGCCGAGCATAAAAGACTGCATGGCCTGCATTAAGTCGGGGTTTAACAGCAGTATCAAAGCCGTGACTGCGCCCAACACCACGCCGACCACGACTCCAGCGAGCAGCAAGCGCAGCGTGTGCTGCACGCCCTTGGCCAGCAGCAATGTGAGCAACACGGCAGCAATCGCGCCGAGAAAAGCCGCACCGGTTAAACCGATGCGCGCCAGCCAAACATTGGCCATGGGCGAGACCCCAAAAAGCGCCATCGCGCAAACCACACCCAGTGAAGCGCCAGAGGCACTGCCAAGCAAATAAGGATCGGCTAAAGGGTTGCGAAACAGGCCTTGAGCGACGGCACCGGCCAAGCCCAGCAAGGCACCGGCCAGCAGCGCGCCTAGGGTTCTGGGCAGCCGTATTTGCTGCACGATTTGCAGTGCTTGCGGGTCGCTTTGCATGTTGATCAAACTTTCAAAACCACTGCTGCCTACGCTCACCCCCAGCAAAAGCAGCAGTACGCACAGCAGCAATAAGCCCAGCGTCAACAGCAAGGCTATACGTTGATGGCGTAGGTGCGTGTCTCTCACGGGTATTGGTCTTGCAAACATTTGGCCATGATGCGGGCCGCTTCTGCCAAGCGCGGGCCGGGCCGCACCACGGTGTCGGAGTCGCGTAGGTTAAACACACAAATGCGATGCTCGGCGATTGCCTTGATGCCAGACCAGCCGGGGTAATCAACCCGGCCTTGCATGCTGCGGCTGCCCAGCATGATGAGGTCAGGGTTGGCGCGCAGCACGAACTCGGGGTTGAGTTTTGGGAACGGGCCTAGCGCTGCGGGGACTATGTTGCGCACGCCAAGGGATTGCAACGTCTCGCCGATAAAGGATGACTCACCGGCTGCATACGGGCCGCGGTTGACCTCAAAGTAAACCTTGGCGTTTCTAGCCTTGGGTGGGATTGACTGTGTGGCCGCGGCAAGACCGGTCTGAATCTCGCGCCAGATTTTAGCGGCGCCGATTTCTTCTGGTACCGCCAAAATCACGCCCACAGTGTGCAAAATGCGTTTGACGTCGGCATGATTCTTGGTCTCTAGCGCAACGACTTTAATGCCTAATGCTTCCAGTCTTGTGCTCACACGGGTAGCGCGTGAAAGCAGTACCAAGTCTGGCTTTAGCCGCACAATCGCTTCTAAATTTGGGTCTATTCCACCGCCTAATTGCGGCAAGCGATTGACGCTGTCTGGGTAGTTGGAATAGCGATCCACACCGACTAAACGTTGGCACTGGCCTAGGGCACAGACCGTTTCGGTCAGCGATGGCAGCAGACTCACAATGCGCTGCGGCGTTGTCTCAAAAACGCTGGTGACGCCGCGGTCATCAGTGACTTGAAAAGCCAGTGCTGGGGCTAAGCAGAGCAGACCTAAAAGGGTTGCGAGCAGCGCTTTCATGCGGCGGGCTTGAGGGTTAGCGGCAGACCTGCGGCCATAAAAGTAACCCGCTCGCAAGCACTGGCGACGCCTTGATTGAGCAGGCCTAGCGCATCGACAAAAGCGCGCGTCTCGCGCCCCATGGGGATTACGCCAAGACCGATTTCATTGCCGACAAATACCAAAGGGCCGGCAGAGTTTTGAATCCCGGTGATCAGTCTAGAGATCTGCACTTGGGCTTTGTCATGTCGGGTTTTTTCATCATCCGTGTTGGCAAGCGCCGGCATTAAGAGATTGCCTAGCCATAAGGTCAGGCAGTCTATGACTATTAAGTTGTTGGCATGGCTGAGTTGCTCAATAGCTTGGACTAATCTTAGCGGCTCTTCTAAGGTCGTCATCTCGGGCACCCGACTAGCGCGGTCTTGTTGGTGACGCTCGATACGGGTCTGCATTTCATCGTCCCAAGGCTGGGCCGTGGCAATCAGCATGGCTTTGTGATCTGTTGAGTGGGCTAGCCAAGCGCTGGCTAGCATTTCAGCGCGGCGCGATTTGCCACTTTTTTGGCCGCCCAATATCAGCTCATTGACTTGGCGGCTCATGCGCAGATACCTAGTGAGCGAAAAAAACGGCGTGCGTACGCTTTGGAAATTGGCAAAGCGAAGACTGAAAAAATACAAAATCATGAACTCACGCGCAGGCAAATAGGCCCTTACCGACTTCCCCGTCAGTGCTTGGGCGACAAGAATAAGCCCTGCGTTTATTTGGCGCACGGCATTCAACTTGTTGGCCGGTATCCGGGCTAACGAAGCCTACCTTCATCGCCTTCCCAAACGCTTGTTCAGGGCGCTCAGTGGCTTGTGATGAAAGCTAAGTACACGTTGCAAAAAGCTGCGACGTATTTGTTCGTTTACCGTTGCGGGGGCAGCGCAGGTTGGTTGTGGGGCTTAGTGCCAACACATTTTTTCCTGCTTCCCGTTGAACTGCCACCTGCGAACCAAGTGGCGAGCACCAACTTTTCGATTCTACGCTGTGCGCTATTGGCGTTTGGCTCGCAGGTCGAGGTTTTAGTGAATATCTTCGTCCAAAAATCCACCGCTCTGGTGTGTCCATAAGCGCGCATACAAGCCGTCATTGGCGAGCAATTCTTGGTGCGTGCCTTGCTCGACAATCTTGCCTTGGTCTAAGACTATCAGTCTGTCCATTGCCGCAATGGTTGACAGGCGGTGGGCAATGGCGATAACGGTCTTGCCTTGCATCAAGGTCTCTAAGCTGCTTTGAATCGCGGCTTCGACTTCTGAATCGAGTGCGCTGGTGGCTTCGTCTAGCAGCAATATCGGTGCGTTCTTTAGCATCACGCGTGCAATCGCTATGCGCTGGCGCTGACCGCCCGAGAGTTTGACACCGCGCTCGCCGACTTGCACGTCATAGCCGGTTCGGCCTTGCAAATCACTGAGCGTGCTGATAAAGCCCTCCGCCTGTGCGCCCTTGGCCGCGGCGTGCAGTTCCTCGTCGCTGGCGTTGGGGCGGCTGTAGCAGATGTTGTCGCGTACTGATCGGTGCATTAACGAGGTGTCTTGCGAGACCATGCCGATGTGGCTGCGCAAGCTGTCTTGCGTGACCAGCGTGACATCTTGGCCATCTATGCGCAGCGTGCCGCTGTCAAGCTCATGAAAGCGCAGCAGTAAATTAACCAACGTCGATTTGCCAGCGCCTGAGCGTCCAACCAAGCCGATTTTCTCGCCAGCGCGCACAGTGAGCGTCAAGTCATCAATCACTGGTTTGCCGTTGCCGTAGCTAAAGGTGGCATGGTCAAAAACCACTTCACCGCGGCTGACCGTTAAATCTTTGGCATCTGGCGTATCGACTATGGTGCGTGGTCGCGACAAGGTGTTTATTCCGTCTTGCACCGTGCCTACGCTTTCGAACAAGCTGGTCGTCTCCCACATAATCCAATGTGACATGCCTTGCAAGCGTAGCGCCATTGCGGTGGCTGCAGCGACTGCACCGGCACCGACTTGACCTTGGTCCCAGAGCCATAACGAAGTGCCGGCCATGCCCAAAATAAGGCCCATGCTGAGTGCGTGGTTGACGGTCTCAAAACTCGATACCAAGCGCATTTGCTTGTAACCGGTTTGCATAAATTCATGCATGGCCGAGCGCGCAAACGCCGCTTCCCTGTGCGTGTGCGAGAACAATTTGACGGTGCTGATATTGGTATAAGCATCGGTAATGCGGCCCGTCATGGTCGAGCGTGCATCAGCTTGGGCTTTGCCCACATGGCCTAGGCGCGGCACGAAGTAAGTCAGTGCCGCTATGTAGCACACCAGCCAGACCAGAAACGGTAGGCTCAGGCGCGGATCAAAAGAGGCGGCCAACAGGGTCATGGTGATCACATAAATCACCATGGCTATAAGTACATCGGCCATTACAAACAAAGTGTCGCGCACTGCCAGCGCGGTTTGCATGACTTTGGTGGTTAGGCGGCCGGCGAATTCGTCTTGGTAAAAAGACATGCTTTGCCCGAGCATTAAGCGGTGGAAATTCCAGCGTAAACGCATAGGAAAATTCACCGCCAAGGTTTGGTGTTTGAGAATGGTTTGCACCGCCACCACCACAATACTGGCCAGCACTACGCCGCCCAATACCAAGAGCAAGGTGCTGTTATCGGCCCAGAGTTTGCCGGGGCTGGCCTTTGACAACACGTCGACGATGCGGCCGAGGGCGGCAAACAGCATGGCTTCAAAAGCCGCCATCAGCGCTGAGAGCAGCGCCAAGCCTACAAGATAAGCGCGTGCGCCTTTGCTGCATGCCCATAAAAACGCCACAAAACCGGTGGGGACGGGTTGTGGTTCATCTTCCGGATAGGCGTGTAGGAGTTTTTCAAAAGGTTTGTAGATTGACAATTTTTCTCCGCCTTAAACCATGATTTCCAGCAGTCTGTCCAGACCGCCGGTGTTAATGGCCAGCATGGCCTGCTCGCGTACGGCGGGCTTGGCGTGATAGGCCACGGATAGACCGACAACGCCCATCATGGCCAAGTCGTTGGCACCGTCGCCCATGGCAATCGCTTGGCTAGGCGCAATGCCCAGGTCAGCGCAGGTTTGCAGCAGCATCTTGCGTTTCTCGTCGCCGTCGCAAATGTCACCCCAAGACTGATCGACCATGCGGCCTGTGAGCAGGCCGTCTTTTTCTTCCAGCACATTCGAGCGGGTGAAATCTATCCCGAGTTCGTCGCGCACCCGGTCAGAGAAAAAGCTAAAGCCGCCGCTCACTAGCAACACTTTAAGTCCGGCCTGCTTGCAGGCGTTAACCAGCTCTGCTGAGCCCGGGTTGAGCTTGAGGCGTTGCTGGTAGACCTCATTCATGCTTTGCAGACTGACGCCTTTGAGCAGCGCAACGCGCTGGCGCAAGCTGTCTTTGTAGTCGGTGATCTCGCCGCGCATAGCGGCTTCGGTGATGGCCGAGACCTCGCTTTTACGGCCAGCTGCGTCAGCGATTTCGTCTACGCACTCGATGTTGATCAGGGTCGAATCCATGTCAAAAGCAATCAGCTTGAAGTCGCTAAGGCGTAGCACGGGCAGGCTGACATTGGCCATCAGGCCGGGAGAAATTTCGGTTGGAGTCATGGAGTATGTAGGCTTTTTATTGGGCTTTTGTAGTGTGCTTGACCACTTAAGTTTGACTTGGCCGTCGGCTTTTTGAGCAGTGGTTGTAGCCCGAATTGATGCAGTCTTAATGCTATCGTTCTGAGGTTTTCCGCGAAGCAAAAGATGATTTGATTCTATGATTTTTTGTAAATCATGGGGCTGCCGGGGCTTTGGATTGTTTTTTTCAGTCCGTGCTTTATGTGCCTAGCGATGGCTGGCAACGCCGCTGCCTTGGCTTTGTTGCTGTCGCTGCGCGCGGATAGTGCAGAGCTTACTTGTCCGTCAAAGCGCTTCTTCTGGCTAACTTTGAGGTGTTTTTTTATTGAATACCAACGCTGACTTTTGGGCGCTGGTATTTGTGACGATTAAGTGCGAAGCTCAATTTTTGAGTGCTGAGCAGGCCATGATCTTGTTTGGTTTAATAACGCAAAATCAGACGCGCTCAGTCGCACTGGGGTAAGCCTTCAAAGAGGCCGTTTTTGTATTACTGAACGCGTTGACCAAAGCTAACGCCGTAGGCTGCTGGGCGAATCAGGAGCACCGGGTCTTTTGAAGCGGAAATACCATCTGTCAGCGACAGTGGGTTAAAAAGCAATGCTTTTTGCGCTTTAACTTGATCTGGGCTAGTGGCGGTCAAGCTGATCACACCGAGTTCGACCAGCTTACGGTCAGCCGGCCAAGCCAAAGAGCCGTCTATGGTCTGGTCACCTTTTTCGGCCACTTGTGCTAGCAGGCGAAACTTCACGGGTGCTTTGGCAATACGTGTTGGCAGCTCGTCCATCAGGTAGTTGGGTGTGGCTTTTGCAACGTCAGCAGCGCTGAGTGATTTTTCTCCCGCCATTGGCAAGATTTGGTAACGCGTGAATTTGCTCTGTCCCTTAGCGTTTGTGAATTCAAACGCATTGACACCGTAGAACGCCAATGTGCCAAAGCTCTCAGGCGCTGGACGCGGTGTGGAAACCCATTTTTGCGCAATCGGATGGCTGGCTAAAAACTTCTCAATCGGTGTCGGCTTGACCGCATCAGGTCCGCTCTGACCTACAGCCTGTAGCAATTGGACAAATTCTTCTGGTGTGGCAACTGGAAAGGTGCTGGCTGAAATACTCACGATGTCTGTGCTTGCACCGCCTGGAAGCTGAAAACGAATCGCAATACCGTGCGGGCTGGCATTTGGGTTGGCATCTTGCATCGCTGGAAAACCTGTTCCGTTAGAAAATCTAACCAAGACAGGCACGGGCTTGCTGCTGTTGAAATGCGGTGCCATGGTCAATGCCGCAGCGTCTTTTGAAGCGAGAAAGCTACCGGTTACCAAGACACCTTTGGCGTGATTTGCACGGTATCCCGCATGTGGGCCGCCAGAGATGACGTTGAGTGCTTCGACGGCAGCGACGGGCACTGACTTGGTAGGTGCTGCAGCGGTGTCGGCTGCAAAGGCGGCAATCGGGCTGACGCCCATGATGGCGACTGCTGCTGCTGCAGCAGCAGTACGTGCAAGGCGAAGCGAGTATTTTGTCGGTGTTGAAGTCATATCAGTCTGTCCTATATTTGGGTTGAAAGTAAAACGGGAAAATTTGTGCGGCTTTTGCTCTAGGGCTAGCCGAATAAAAAACAATGCTTAAGAACTGAGCCAAGCTCTGAAGGGCACATTATTTTTTAAACAGATAATGATTTTTTGCGATTGTATTGCGTGCAACATAAAAATGCTGATTTTTTTGTAGTTTTATGTAGCTTTTCTTTCGCTTACTAATTTTTTTACAAGTATTTAAGCGAAACCAAATTGTTAAAATCTGCAAAAAAGGCCAAGACTGGCAGTTTATTGACAAGCATTAACGTCTTGGCAAAAGCTAGCGTTCAACCTGTTAAATCCAAAAAAATAAAAAACCAAAAAAATAAAGCGGCGGATTCAAGCTTGAAGTGCAACAGCGTGTTAGTTGGACTTTAACTCTTCCATAAAAACCTGATGCGGTGTTCGATACCCCAAACATTTTCTAGGACGATGATTGAGCCTGTGCATCGCTAAAGCAATGTCATCGTCGGTGATGCAATTAAAGCGCATCCCCTTTGGGAAAAACTGGCGAATCAAACCGTTCATATTCTCGTTTGCCCCACGCTCCCACGAGGCGTATGGATGGGCGAAAAAGAAATCTGCACTCAGCGCAGAAGCTATTCGTTCATGCTGAGAAAATTCCTTGCCGTTATCTGTCGTGAGTGTGTGCACGCAATGAGCGAATGGTTTAAGTAAAGTGATTAACGCGTCCCCTACGGCTTGCGCTGTTTTGAATGGCACGTGGAAAATTATTGAATACCGAGAGACACGCTCGTTAATCGTCACTAGGGCTTGCTTCTGCCCGGCACCAATCACCAGATCAGCCTCCCAGTCGCCAAAGCGCGCACGCTCAAGCACGATGTCGGGTCGCAGTTCTATTGAGACCTGGCGAGAGATGGTGCCGCGCCGTTCACGGCCACTGCTGCGTTTTTTTCGCGTCTTCTGGCAACGCAGTGTTTTATGCAAGCTGCCGCCCGCGCGTTTGTCAGCGTAGATGTACTGGTAAATGCTCTCATAGCTAACACCGGGTTGGCATCGAGCTTCGAGGTGGCCGCTGATTTGTTCGGGGCTCCAAGCCTCAGCCAACTTTTCCTCCACTACAGCCCATGTCGAGTCAGCAACTCTAGGACTGTTGGCGCAGGCAAGTCTACGTTCTTGGGCTTTGTCATTTGCCTGCTTAGGGCGATAGCCTCGTAGACCGCGGTTACGACGCAACTCACGGCTGATGCTCGATTTATCACGGTCCATCATTTTTGCAATTTCACTTTGATTGAAGTTTGCTTTGACGAGGATTGCAATCTGGTAACGTTCGTCACGGGTGAGGTGTGTGTAAATCATTCTGGGCAACTTTGACTTGGTAGTCGGGAAGCTTGGATGCTCTCACATCTCACCCACCCGTCCGGTTAGTTTCAAAGTTGCACTTCAGACTTGAATCCGCGAGCCAAAAAAAACAGCCCTAAGGCTGCTTATAAAAACTATTGCAAAGCAGGTCGCGAGTACCCGTATTGCAAGTAGCTCCAGTATTACAAACCGACTTTTCCGCCGTCGTTTCTGGTGATCACTATGGTTGCCGAGCGGGGACGAGTACCTGGGCCGTAGGCTGAAATTAAACCGCCACCATTCGTCGGCCATTGGCTTTGCAGTTTGGTCGGATCCGCAATCCAATCATTGTTTGCAGCATTTACAGCCCCGGTTTTTTCGCCAGGATGTTGAATATTCACATACAGCGCCTTACCGTCTAGTGTCTCTGTTAAGCCAGTAATTTCGCTGCCCTTTGGGCCGACCAAAAAGCGCCGCAGGCGAGCGTCAGGTAGCAATGCGCCAATAAAAGTTTCTTGCGTGCCTGTGGTGGTGACTGCGTTCACAGTCAGAGAATTTTTGACGGTGATCTTTCCGCCGTCACCGACTACACCAGGCACGGCCGCTAGCAACATGCAGTTGGTGACATCGGTATATGCGCCGTCGTCGGTCTGAATCCACAGTAAGCCGGGTGTGGACTGGCTAAACCAAAGTCCATCAGGACTAGAGAAATCGTTGTTGGCCGTTAGCTTGGAGATGTTCACCGAATCGCCTGAGTCTTGTTCTGCCCCAAAAACAAATATGTCCCAGTTAAAGCTGGTGGCCGATGCTAGGTTGCCGACTTCTTTCAGGCGAATGATGTGGCCGTTGGGGTTGCCGCTTCCCATGTTGCCGTCTGGATCGTTATACGAGCGTGGATTGGCCCCATCCGTGGTGCTTGGTGTGCGATTACTGGCGGAATTGTTTGTCAGTGTGAGGTATATCTCGCCATTGCTGGGATTGACGGACGCCCACTCTGGTCTATCCATCTTGGTGGCGCCCACCGCATCCGCTGCAAGGCGCGCGAACACCAGCACCTCGGCTTGATTGCTAAAGCTAAAACCGTTTGTGTTGTAGGCGGCGATGCTGGTGTTGCTGATGTTCAGTTCAATCCATTGCCCACTCCCATCCGCATTGAACTTGGCCACATACAAAGTGCCTTCACTGAGGTATTTATCACCAGCAGCCATGCCGCCGCCCACGTCCGCTGCGCTCCAGTTTTGTTGCGATACGAACTTGTAGAAATATTCATTGCGCGAATCGCAGCCCATATAAAAGGCCAGTGCTTGGCCTGCGACTGCATTGCTGTGGGCGGCATTTTCATGTGCAAAGCGGCCCAGTGCGGCGCGCTTGGCCGGGGTGCTGCTGCTGACCAGTGGGTCGATCTCCACCACATAACCAAAGGTGTTGGGCTCGTTGCGGTAGTCGTTCATTGCATTGGCGCCATCAGCGCTGCTGTCCCAGCGGCGAAAGCGCTCGTTAGTGTCGGCTGTGTCGGTCGGTGTGAACCAGCCTTGGCCTGATGCGGCGGTTGCTGTGGCGCTAATCGGTGCGCGTGCCACACCATAGCGTCTGCGCGTTTCGACGGCTTTGGCGTCCGGTGCAGTTCCGCCTGTACGGATATTGGTGTAAGCCGCAAAATTTTCTTCACAAGTCAAATAAGTGCCCCAAGGCGTAGTGCCGTTGGCGCAATTATTCAAAGTGCCGCGGGCAGTAGCACCAGTGGTATCAAATTTAGTTGTGAATAACTGCTTAATGCCCGCTAGATGCGCGCTAGGCCCCGTCACGTTGACTACTGTCTGTGCGGAAATACGGCGGTTTAAAGTAGAGGCTGGGTTAATTTGCGAGAAATGACCGTTGCTGTCTTTTGACAATTCCACAATCGATACGCCGTGCAAATTGATTTCTTTCAGCACCTCTAAGCCGGGGCGAGTCTTAGCGTCCCAGTTGCCGAACTGGTTAAATTTTTTGCCATTCACGCCACCCGAGGTTTGACCGCGTGGGTGCAGAAAATGCGAGTCCGCAGAACTTTCGTGGTTCACTGCGAGCACTGCGCGGTCTGTTGCTGTTGCTGAATACATGCCTGCAGCTGTCACGTAAAACAGAGCCATACCGTCATGGTGGTCACCGACACGAAATGTCCAGTCATCAGTTTCTGCACCGGTATTGGAGTAAGCCGGCGTAGCCGTATTAATCGCATCGCCGGTGGCATGCACTACTTGCACGCTGTAGCCGCTAGGCACGGTGACTTGGTCCGCTAAACTTTTTGCCGTAGCGCCAAAGCCCAAAGAAATACTGCTGGTGCCTAGTATCTGAATACCGGTGGCGGCTATAGCGGGTGCGGCGCTAGAGCCACCACAAGCGGCCAGCATTGGCAACGAGCCAATGGCGGCTAAGCCAAAACCACCGCGCAAAATCATGCGGCGCGAAGGGCTGGCCAAACTTTTTTTCAGAACTTCATTGAAGTGTTCATTGTTTGAATTGTTGTTATCTGAGTCCTGAAGCGACATGAAATTTCCCTTAGTCAAGCGATGAATAGTTGTGTGTTTATTTGTCTAAAACCATTAAATATTAATTATTTGAGATGACAAATTTATTAACAGACTTCACTGATTAAGGGAAAAGTTGAATAAGCAAGCGCTTTAAAAATAGTCTTTTTCAAGCCAGTTGTTGCTCTTAGGGCAATCGTGATTTTTTTGTAACTAGCCGTTCATCATTAACTTTGACGTAAGTTAGAACTTAGCGTTATTTTTTTGTCACGCACTAGGCTTTGAGGTTTTTATCTTTTTTGATAGGTTGGTGCGAAGCGGCGGCGCAGCACTTAATTGCTCTTATGAATGTCAACGTCAACGTGCATGACTTGACGCAACACGACACGACACGACAAAGCTTTGTCGCGTGAAGCTATCGCGTTTATTTTTTGCGCTGGCAATACAACTGGCCTGACGTGAATAGTATTTGGCTAATTAATTTCCTTGAAACACAAACTTGTGTGACGCGAGACTTTTGAAGATGGTCTTGGCTCATCTGACTCAGAAAAGAGATGACTGTTACGCGGCTGACTGTCATCCGAAGTGTTGGCTTTAACTGGTGCGGTCGTTAGGTTTTTTGCTGTCCTTACCGGATGCGATTGTCTCGGTCTCGGCTTGCTAGTCAGACCGATGTGTGAGGGTTGTGTTTGCCTTGTTAACAGGCTGCATTAATTTCGCAAAAAATTATTTTTAATCTCTAGCCTTACTAGCCTTACTAGCCTTACTAGCCTTACTAGCCTTACTAGCCTTACTAGCCTTACTAGTCGCGTGGAGAGTGCGTTATTTTTTTTAAGGCTAAGGCTTAGTTGTCACGTAGCACTTTGTGATTTGGATATCGACCATACGACGAAATTTCCATTTCAATAATTAGCTCTCATGCATCTCTTGTGAGTACGCAATAGTCTTGTCGCGAGTAGCTATACGCGTAAATTTAAATTGTTTAACTTAAAGCGCTTAAAGCTGTTAAAGCGGCCTAGTGCTCATTGTTGCCAATTGTCGGTGGTGCGCCTAAGTGCTGAGACATTGCCAATCTTGACGAATTCACAGAAAAATAAAAAAGTTGATTGTTAGTTTTTAAGCTTGGTGCAATTGAACTAATCAGCTAATTTTTTACAAAAAATATATTTAAAAAATAATCAAATAAATTAAAAATTATCAAAAAAACATAAAAAAAATATTGCTTTATCTGTTTATTTTGGGTTTGATATGTGCTTTTAATTAAAGAGAATTTTTCTTGATACGTAGTGTTCAGACATAGATATTCATATATTTATCCGCTCACTTACTTGGTTCGTTAAACAGTTTCTTTTATAGCCTTATTTTTTGGTTTATTTTTTAGTAAATCAGTTGATAAAAGTAATTTTTCAAAGTACTAGCATGCATAAATCAGTGTTAAAAAATGATCGTCCTGATCGTTTAAAGAGTCTTGTTCTCACACCAATGATGTCGGCATTAACACGAGTGTTTGCACAACGCACGCAACGCAATAAGCTTGAGCCAAGTGGCGCTTCACTTAAGCAACAAACAACAACTGTACAAACAGCACTTAGGTTTGAATCTCTAGAGCCACGCGTTCTTTTGTCAGCTGATGTAATGGCTTTAGTCAGCGGCGCGATTGATTCGCCAGGCGAACAAGACCGGTATGAGTTAGTCCTGCCTGAGGTGAGCCCAGTCGTCTTTGACCAGCTCACTAATCAAAGCGACTTATCTTGGCAACTTGCCAGCTCTTCAGGTCGAATTGATAGTCAAACTTTAGATACCAATGAGTCCGCCGTTTCAAGTCAAAATTTGTTTTTGGAATTGCCGGCTGAAAGCCCTGGATTGATGTTTGACGACTCCATGATTGCAGCTAGCAGCATCTCTCCTGTCTCGCTCACAAACCCAACTGCATTAACGATTCAGCCGGGCATAGATGTCTCTGGGCAACTCAATCCTGGAAACACAAAAAATACTTATAAATTTGATGTTGTTGCGGGTGAACGATTTTTTTTCGAGTTTCAAAGTAGTAACAATATTGCTGGCTTAAGCTGGTCTTTGCTTGATCCTAATGATGTGCAAGTTTTTAAATCTAGTTTTTTTGATGTCGATCAAAAGTATCCTTCTGCGTTGGACCAATCTGGACGCTACACCTTGTTGATTGAGGGACCAGCCAATGCAATTAATCCCATCTACTACAGACTCACTGTGCAGCCTTCACCCGAGGTATTGTCTTGTTCGGTAGCTCCCGACTCAGTGTTGTCTACCGGTAATCACGATTTCAGCTTTACGTTTAGTCAAGCATTGGATGCCGTTTATTTGCACACATTACAAGTGATCCTACACAACAGTTTTATTGACGATGAATTTTCGGGTGATAGCTTTAGGTACGACGACACTACTCATCAATTACATGTGGGATTTTCCTCACTGGATGAAGGTAGTTATGAGTTAATTTTGTTTAAAAGGGACTTCGATCTAGCAGCGTTTGCATCTTTTTTCGCATCTGATGATTCCTCGGTTAATTCTTTTACTAGCGTTGATAGCGCAATTAACGCAATTAACGCAACTAACGCAACTAACGCAACTAACGCAACTAACGCAACTAACGCAACTAACGTTTATAGCGACTTATATTTTGTAGTGAACTTTTCAGTAGATGCTGACGCTCGTGTTTTCACTCAACCTTTGCTCAGCAAACAACCGGCAGCTTCTTTGATTTTTGAAGGCGCTGCGCGTGGCGTATTTCACGCAGCCGGTGACAGCGACAGTTTTACTTTGGCGCTAGATGCCGGGCAAACCCTCACGCTTGAGATGACGCCTATTGATTCGGCGGTGCAGGGCAGGATTGCACGACTGGCACCGGATGGTGAAACCTTGATAGGCGCAGCAGACAGCACGGCTGCGGGGCAGACCGTGCTGCTGCAGACCCAACCGGTGACCGTAGCGGGTAGTTACCGTATAGACGCAAGCAGTTTGGCGGGCATCGGTCGTTACCGAGTGCGTGCGCTGCTCAACGCCCAGATAGGAGAGGGTGCCAACACCACGCAGGCGAGTGCGCAAAGTCTGGACAGCAGCTTCATCAGCTTAGGCGGGGCAGCAAGCCGCGGTGCTGTGCGCGGCGATCTAGATGGCACTAACAGTCAGTGGTATAGCTTCACGTTGACTGCGGGTCAGCCGACAACTATCGCACTGGCACATGACGCGCATGCGCAAGCACCGAACGTTACGCTTGAACTTTTTGGCAGCGATAACTTGCTGCTAGCCATGGGTCGAACCGATGCCGCCAATGTGGATGCGTATATCGCTGACTTTGTGCCCGGCACTACTGGCTCTTACTACGCCCGTATTAGCGGTACAAGTGCTGGGGCTTATAGCTTGTTGCTCACGCGCGGGGCTGCGTTGCCTTTTGCATACTTGGCGTCAGAAAACATCAGTGATCTATCTCAAAGCGGTTTTGCCTTAGGTGGGGCGAGTACCAGTGCAATTAAAGTGGCCGTCGTCTCCAGCCTACCTCGCTTTTCAGAATTTTTTGACGGCGGCTATGCTGCCATAGCCAGCCAGTTGAACGATGACACGTTCTTTAACTTCACTGCCACGGTCGTGAGTCCGAGCCAGATTGATTCATTGTCAGAGCTGTCTGCTTACGATGTATTGGTTATCGGTGATTCAGGTTTTGACACTGATGGATTTGCGCAGTTTGCCGTGGCGCTGAATACCTGGGTCCAAAACGGCGGCGGCTTGGTCGCTACGGGATGGACTGTCAGCGGATTAGCGGAGGAATCTACCGCAACGCGGCAGGCTCTTTCCGCTGCATTACCTGTTAATGTGCTTGGTTCTAGCTATGACACCGACGGTAGCGTCATGCTCACGGCGGTAAGTCACCCTGTAACGCAAAGCATTGGAGCGTTTACAACAGGGACTTACAGTGAGTTCCCGGAAAGCGGTCTGCGTGCGGACGCGAACAGCCAAATCCTGGCCACGATCAATGGTCAAATCGCGGTGGCCGTAGCGACGCCGGGTAGTGGCAGATCTGTGTACCTCGGCCCTCTTTATGCTGGGTACTCGGGGTATAACACGACCCAGTTGAGGTCGGGTTTGGCAGACCGCCTTTTTGAGCAAGCTGTCGCGTGGGCGAAAGGTCGGGCTGGCGCTGATCGGTACCAAGTCAACGTTAATGCAGGCGACACGCTGGTCATCAACACCACTACGCCAGGCGACGGCAGCCGAGAGCCTATCAACTTGTTGGATACAAAGCTGACTCTGTTTGCGTCAAATGGCGTCAAGGTTGCCGAGAGCTTGAACGGCCCGGATGGTCGCAATGCACGCATCGCATACACCGTGCCTATCGATGCAAGCGGTATTTATCGAGTGGAAGTAGCCAGCGAGAACGGCACACAAGGCAGCTATGTCTTGTCCGTCACCGGCGCCACAGGTTTTGTTGCATCAGCCCCTAGGGTTATCCGGCAGTCGATTCTCGATGGACAAATTGTTGCATCACCTCCTGCCTCAATTGATTTGACGTTTTCTGAGGGCTTGCGTCTCGATACAGTGCAATTCACCGATTTGGTACTCGATGGCGGTGCGGTTGCAACGAGTTTGCAGGTGATTAATGGAAACACTTTGCGCTTCTTTATTAATGCGCAGGATATAGAAACTGCGTACCACTACAGCCTCGCCGCTGGCGTGTTCCAAGGCTTGCAGGACAATGCTAATGCGGCTTTTACCAGTAGTTTTCAGATCGATCACAGCGGACCACGTGTGCTACCGCAAACCCCAGACCAGACAGTGTCGGCACCGTTTAATCAAATTGACTTTACCTTTAGCGAGGCCCTTAATCCCGCCAGCGTCAGTGTGTCCGATGTCGCTAGTTTTTCAGGACCTAGCGGCAGCAATCTACTGGGGCAGATCTATAGTGTTACTGCGGTAGGTAATGTGGTGAGCGTGCGTTTCTTCAGTCAAATGACCTTGGGTCAATACGACTTGGTCCTCGGTCCCAACATCTCCGATATAGCAGGCAATGCGATGGACCAGAATGGCAATGGCATAAAAGGCGAAGGCGCCGACAGCTATCGCGCAACGATTACGCTGCGCTCGCCAGATTTGACGGTGACGGCTGTAACAGCCCCAAGCAGTGGTGCATTCGGGCAGAGGCTTGATGTCTCGTGGATCGTCAAAAACATGGGCACCGATCCAGCGCAGCAAGCCAACTGGTATGACAGCGTATGGTTGTCTCGCGACAACGTATTAGGTGGCGATGCTATCCTGCTAACTTATGTTCAGGCGAATGCCAATCCCTTGGCCGTCAATGGCGAGTACACCCGCAGCGCACAGGTATTGCTGCCAGTTCGCAGTGATTTCGCCACCGGCAATTATTTTTTAATCGTGCGCGCCGATGAATTTGGTTATCAAGCTGAATCAAGTGACAACAATAATGTGCTTGCCTCTAGCGTGATCAGTTTGGTGCGGCCTGACCCTGACCTGCAAGTGCAGAACTTAACTGTCGACCAAAGCCTCATCAAGTCTAGTGACACCATCACCATCCGCTGGAATGACTTCAATAGCGGCAATGGTGCGGTAAACGGTGAGTACTACGACAGTGTTTATCTGCGTAACACCACGACCAACGAAATATTGTTGAGCGATGGTGTTTATTCCGGTGCAGCTCAAGTGGCCGCGGGACAGAGTCTGGCGCGCAGCTATAGCTTCAGACTACCCGATGGTTTGCGTGGTGTGGGCACTTTGGATATTCAGGTCGGCGCTGACCGATCCAACGACATATTTGAAAGCAACAATGTCGGCACGGCCGAGAGCAACAATACCGCGCAAATAAGTCTAGTCTCAAGCCTGGGAAATTATCCTGATTTGCAAGTGCAGAACTTAGCCGTCGACCAAAGTCTCATCAAGTCTGGCGACAGGATCACCATTCGCTGGAATGACTTCAACAGCGGCAATGCTGCGGTAAAAAGCTACTACTACGATCGCGTCTATCTGCGCAACACTACGACCAATGAAACCTTGTTGAACGAGGTTGTTTATTTGGATGCAGCTCAAGTGGCCGCGGGACAGAGTCTGGCGCGCAGCCTCAGCTTCACACTACCCGATGGTTTGCGTGGCGTAGGCACTTGGGATATTCAGGTCAGCGCTAACCACCACAACTACATATTTGAAAACAACAATACCGGCACTGCCGAGAGCAACAACACGGCGCAGCTGAGAGTAGTTTCGACATTGAGGGAATACCCAGATCTACAGGTACAAAACCTAGCCGTAGACCAAAGCCTCATCCAATCAGGTGACAGCATCACCATTCGCTGGAATGACTTCAACAGCGGAAATGCTGCGGTAAAAGGCGCCTACTTCGACCGCGTCTATCTGCGCAACACAACGACCAACGAAACCTTGTTGGACACGCAAGTTTATTCTGAGCCAGTCCAAATGGCAGCGGGGCAGAGTCTGGCGCGCAGCTACAGTTTCACACTGCCCGATGGCTTGCGTGGTGTGGGCACTTGGGATATTAAGGTCGGCGCTGACCACTACAACAACATATTTGAAAACAACAATGCCGGCACGGCCGAGAGCAATAACACCGCGCAGCTAAGCGTAGTTTCGACCTCGAGAACATACCCCGATCTACAAGTACAAAACCTAGCCGTAGACCAAAGCCTCATCCAATCAGGTGACAGCATCACCATTCGCTGGAATGACTTCAACAGCGGCAATGCTGCGGTAAAAAGCTATTACTACGATCGCGTCTATCTGCGCAACACCACGACCAACGAAACCTTGTTGAACACGTATGTTTATGCCGGTGAAGTCCCAATAGAAGCGGGACAGAGTCAGGCGTACAGCTACAGCTTCACACTACCCGATGGTTTGCGTGGTGTGGGCACTTGGGATATTCAGGTCGGCGCTGACCCAAGCTTCTACATATTTGAAAGCAACAATGCCGGCACGGCCGAGAGCAACAATACCGCGCAGTTAAGCGTAGTTTCGACCTTGAGGACATACCCCGATCTGCAAGTGCAGAACCTAGCCGTAGACCAAAGCAGCGTGAATGTCGGCGACAGCATCACTATTCGATGGGACGACTTCAACAGCGGTAACGGTTTGGTGGCCGGTGCGTTTTACGATTTGATTGTTATTAAAAACAAAACTTCCGGTGAGCAGCTCAGCAAGACTACCGTCTACTATGACCCCGCGCTTTCGGGTAACGGCGCGATCAGCCCGGGACAGTTGCTAGCGCGTTCATTTGTTTACCGATTACCGGACGGCACACGCGGCGCGGGTGAGATTGAAGTGACGGTGACAACCGATCAAAACCTCAATGCGCAAGGCAGTGTGTTTGAAGCGAACCAGAGCAACACCGCCGAGATCAATAACTCAAGCATTGTTCAGCTTCAGTCCGCCCTCAAACCGTATGCAGACTTGCGTACTAGCGCACTGAATGTTCCGGCCAATGCCGCCTCAGGTAGCAATATTGAAGTTAGCTGGACGGTCGAGAATCTGGGGCCAGTTTCCACCGGTACAGGTTGGACAGACCGCATCGTGCTGTCCAAAGACGGCGTCATCGGCAATGCGGATGATGTGGTCTTGGCCAACGTGCAGCGCAGCGGCGCATTAGGCGCTGGAGGCATTTACACGCAGACTGCAAACCTACGCATGCCAATGCGGATTGACGGGTCCTACCGCATTGCCGTGATCGCCGATGCGACCAATTCAATATTGGAGCCCGACTCCCGATCCAATAACACCGGCATTTCCAGCGCGATTTCCATTCTTTCTACCAATGCAGATCTGGTTCCGGAAATCACGCTAGTGCCAGTCATTGCCAACGCAGGTCGCAGTGCGCGTATCGAATGGAAGGTCACCAATCGGGGAACAATTGCAACCGACGTCAGTTCCTGGGTAGACAGGGTCTACCTGTCAACCACGCCGGCCTTGGATATCAATGCAGTCAGCGTAATTTCTTTGACGCATACCGGTGCACTTGAAATTGGCGCCAGCTATAACGCAGCAGTCGATGCCATCTTGCCAGCTACAGTAACTGGCGCGCGATACCTGATCGTTAAAACCGACGTGACTGGCAAAGTCTATGAACTCGGCAGTGCTACCAATAACAATATGATCGCTGCGGCGCAGACAACGCAGATTTTTCCCGAGCCCAAAGCCAATTTGCAAATCACAGATCTGCAAGTGCCGACTACTTGGAAAGTTGGTGATACGGTCAGCATGAGTTACTCCGTGCAGAACAACGGCAACGAGATTGTCAGCACCACCCTGACAGACAGCATTCGTCTGGTCGATGTCAATAATTCTGCCAACGTGATGAGTCTTAAAACTGTGCAGCAAAACCGTCTGCTTGGAGTGGGTGCTGCTTACTCACAAACGCTTAGCTTTGAGGCGCCTGCCGTTGCTACAGGCACTTGGCGGCTAGAGGTCATCACAGATTCACTCAATACCTCGAATGAACTCAACGAGACCGACAACACAAGAACTCAGCTGGTCAACGTCATTCACCCAGACCTACGGGTTGACGCCCTGAATGTTCAAGGCTTGCGCCAGGGCGGCGAAGCACTCAACGTGAGTTGGGTCACCAGCAACATCGGTTCTGCCGACGCAGCCGGCGTGAAAGATACCGTGTATTTGTCACGTGACGGTGAACTTGGTTTGAATGACATCAAGCTCGGTGAATTCACCCACGCAACGATTTCAATTGGCGGTAGTTTCTTGGCGAGTATTGCAGTCACGTTGCCAATTGATGCCGCAGGTGCTTATCAGCTTTTGGTTGTAACAGACGCCGACAACCAGCTCAAAGAAACAGCGGCCGGAGAAATTAATAATCAAACACTAGCACTGATAAACGTTGCGCAGGACTACTACGCCGATCTGGCCATTAGCGATGTGTCAGCGCCCACCCGCGTGATCGACGATCCTGCGCCTTTAGAGGTGCTCTGGACCGTCACCAACCAAGGAACTGGCGCGGGCCGCACCAGCAGTTGGATTGACCGCGTAGTGCTTTCTAGCGACGACATTTTAGGCAATGCGGACGACCGCATAGTGGGTGAATACCGCCACGACGGCGCGCTGGCACAAGCTGCTTCTTACAGCCGCAGCGAACGCATGTTGCTGCCTGCGGCCAGCGTGGGCCGCTACCAGCTGTTTGTTGTGACGGATGCGCGTGCCGAGGTGTTTGAGAAAGGCTCAGAAGCCAACAACATTGGCCGCATCAACCATGCTGTCGATGTCATGACCATCCCCTATGCTGATCTGCAAGTTGAGTCGGTCAGCACCAGTGGCACGCCAGCCAGTGGACGTCCGCTGCGTGTGACTTGGAGCGTGGTCAATACTGGCATTGGATTGACCAATGTTGCCGAATGGTCAGACAGCGTTTGGCTCAGTCGCAACGCCGACGGGTCTGGCGTCGTCAAGTCATTTGGCACAGCAAGCCACATCGGCCAGCTTGCGGTGAACGACCGTTACAGCCGCAGCCTTGAAGTGACTTTGCCCGAAGGCATAGAGGGCACCTTCTACATCAATGTGCGCACCGGTGGTTCGTTTGAGTTTGTGTTTGACAACAACAACCAAGCCAGCTCTGGCGCCATTCCCGTGCTGCTGTCCCAATCACCGGACCTGAAAGTAGAGAGCATCACCTTGCCGACTACCGCGCTTGAGGGCGCGGTGATTGACGTGAGTTGGAGCGTAGTCAACCTTGGCCCAGCCAGCGCCGGTGGCGTGTGGACCGATACCGTGCAACTGGTCTCTGGGGGGGGCGGCGCTGCCGTGACCCTAGGTAGCTTTAGCTACGACCGTGGCCTAGAGTCCGGCATTCGCTACACGCGCACTGAACAGCTGCGCTTGCCGGCAAAAATTGAAGGTCTGTACCGCATCAAAGTCACCACCAATTCAGCGGGTCAGTTATATGAATACGGCGCTGCGGCTGGCAACAACGCGTTTGATTCGACAGACTTGACCGAAGTCAGTTTGAACGATCGCCCCGATCTGCGCGTTGGCACTATGACCGTGCCAGAGCATGTCACGGCTGGCACCAGTGCTTCCATTCGCTACAGCGTGATAAACCAAGGGCCTGCAGCAGCCAGCGGCCGTTGGAAAGACAAGGTTTTCTTATCTCTAGACGCTACCCTCAGTGGTGACGACTTGCTGGTGGGCCAATTTGACAACGCGAGTGCGCTCGCGCCGACCGAGGCTTATGCCAGCACCAGCGCAGCGGTGGATATTCCGATTCGCTACCGTGGTAATGCCTACCTAATAGTGGTGGCCGACGGCAACAACAACATTGATGAATACCCTAGCGAAGGCAACAACATCAAAGCGGTGCAGTTCTATGTAGACCCGATACCCTTTGGCGACTTGGTCACCAGCGACATCGTTGCGCCGGAGCAAGCTGTGCATGGCGCGAGTATTGAAGTGCGCTACAAGGTCAGTAACTTGGGCAGTGACACGACCCGTGGCGTCTCGGCTGCTATCAGTAGCTGGACCGACACGGTTTGGCTGGCACGCGACAAACGACGTCCGGGTGCTTATAAGGGCGATGTGATCATCGGCTCCATCACCCACAACGGCAACTTGGCCGTCGGTGCCGACTACCTAGGCACGGCGCAAGTCACGATTCCAGACAACAGCTACTCGGGCAACTACTTCATTACAGTTTGGAGCGACGCCTACGACGTGATTTTGGAGGACACACTAGCGTCCAACATCAACCTAGACGATGCCAACCAGCTGGACAACAACAACTACAAGTCACGTGCAATCAGCGTGATTGGCATTACGCCGCCTGCATTTGATTTGACGGTCATAGACGTTACTGCGCCAGTGGCTGCCGACGCCGGGGGTAATTACACGTTTAGCTACAGCGTGCAAAACAAGGGCGACGCGTTCAGCGGCTACTGGGATGACTTGGTTTACCTGACAGAGAATGCCGACCCGAATTCAGAGCAAAACGTGTACTTCTTAGGCAGCTACAACCAGCAGCGCACTATTGGCAGTGGTGAACGCTACACCGTGACCCAAACCGTGCAACTCGCACCGTCTGTGAAGGGCCGACAAATTGTCGTCAAAACCGACGTTCCCAATCGCATCGGTGAGACCAACGAATCCAACAATCTGCGTGCGGCGGGCTCGGTCATTGCCTCACACCCGGCAGACTTGCAAGTGACTTCGCTAGAGACTCAGCTAGATAATTTTTCTGGCGAAGACAGCACCATCACCTGGACGGTCACCAACCAAGGCGAGGCTGTGTGGCCAGGCTCCCGAGACTGGGCCGATGTCGTTTATTTCAGCAAAGACCCCAGCTTTATTCCGAGCAGAGCTAGCCTCTTGGGAAGCTTTGTTCACTCCAATGTGGCGGGGCTGGCAGCCAACGCCAGCTACACCACCTCAGCGAAAATTAAACTGCCGCCTGGCACCGAGGGTGCTTACTACCTCTACGTCATCACCGACGCAGTGCGCAGCCCTTTGTATTCGAGCCAATTCCGGTCTGAAACAGAGTATTTGGCTGGTGGCTACAACCCAAACTTGCGTGACTACAGCTACGCAAGCTCGGTTTTTGAAGGTGGACGCAACGATAACAATATGGCGGGCGCTGCACTCAACATCACCTACCGCGAACCCGATTTGCAGATAGACAGCATCAGCGTGTCCGATCCCGCGCCGTATTCGGGCCAGCAAATTAGCGTCAGCTGGACCGTCACCAACCGCGGCAGCCGCGACACCCGCAGCAGCAATTGGTTTGATGGCGTGTACTTGTCGCGTGATGATTCTCTAGACGGCAGCGACACCCCACTGGTTGATCGTGGCAATAATGCGGAAACCTACTACCGTATTGCCTCAACAGTGCTGCTTGACGCCAATCAGCCCAAGTACTTAAAGCCGGGTCAGTCTTACACCAATACCGCCACCTTCAACCTGCCCGAATCCATCAGCGGGAACTTCAACCTTATTGTTAAAGCTGACACCTCGGTCACCAAAGACTTCTACCCAAGAGAGCCCAGTACCATTCGCGACGGCCTGAGTACGATCGCAGAAGGGTTCATTTTTGATGCCGTCAAAGAGTTCAAAGACGAAGGCAATAACGTCGCCTTTATCGCGCTACCCATCACCTTAGGCACGCCGCCAGACTTGCAAGTGGCACAAGTTACTGCGCCCGCCAGCGTGCTGGCCGGGCAATCTGTCAGCATCAGTTACCGGGTTGTGAACGCGGGCGGCAACACCACCAGCGATCAAGGCAACTGGAACGACTTGGTCTACCTATCTAAAGACCGATTCTTAGACGTTAACCAAGACCGCTATGTGGGCTATGTAGGCCACGGCGGCGGTTTGGCAGCCGGCGCTACCTATGAGCGCAGCCTTAGCATTACTGCGCCGCGCGACCTAGAGGGTGCGTACTACGTCTTCGTCATCACCGACCCGGCGCGCACCTGGGGCACGGGCGCTTTTGGCAGTGTGCGTGAGTTTGGCAAAGAGCAAAACAACGCCAGTGCTGCAGAGCAGCCCATCATCGTCAACACACCGCCCCCAGCCGATCTGAAAGTCACCAGCGTTGCAGTGCCTAGTTCAGGCATCGTGGGTGAAGCGGTGCAGATTAACTACAGCATCACTAACGATTCCATCAACCCAGCTTATGGACGTTGGACTGATGCGCTCTATCTTTCTAGCGACAACGCGTGGGACTTGGGCGACATCTTGCTAGGCAAGCTAGACCACGTGGGCGACTTGGGTGCGCAAGCTAGCTACAGCGGCTCGCTCACCGCCAAACTGCCGCCACTGAAAGACGGTAGCTGGCGCATCATCGTGCGGCCCGATCTGTACAACGAAGTCTTTGAAGGCAGGATTAGCTACACCGCCACTGGCTTGAACTTACCACCGGGCGAAGCCAATAACCGAGTGGCCTCTGGCGGCGTGCTTCAAGTACAAGTGCCCACGCTCACTGTGGCCAGCCCCTTGAACACCACGCTCGCAGCCGGGCAAACACGCCTTTATAAAGTCAGCGTCGCCAGCAGTGAGACACTGCGCGTGACCTTGGATTCGTCCGCCGAAGAAGGGGCTAACGAGGTCTACATCCGCTACGGCGACATTCCAACCGGTTTTGCCTTTGATGCCGCTTATAGCAACCCGTCGGCTGCCGATCAAGAAGCACTCATACCAAGTACCCATGCGGGTGACTATTACATCTTGCTGCGCGCTAGACAAACCAATCAAAGCAACGACATCCCGGTCACCCTGCGTGCCGATCTGCTGCCGCTAGCCATCACCAAGATCACGCCTGACCAAGGCGGCACAGGGGACGATAACCACCGTTGGGTGACTTTTGATATTGACGGCGCCAGCTTTAAAGCTGGCGCGCTGGTCAAACTCTCACGCCCTGGGGTGTTTGAGATAGAGCCTGCGCGTTGGCAAGTGCTTGACGCCACGCACATCCGCGCGGTGTTTGATTTGCGCTTCGCCCCCCGCGGTCTGTACGACCTAATTGTCACCAACCCAGACGGCAAACGCGTGACTGAAGTCAACCGCTACTTGGTAGAGCGCGGCATTGAGGCTGACATCACCATCGGCATAGGTGGCCCACGCTCGCTCAACCCGGGCGACAGCGCACTTTACAGCGTGTCCTTGCAAAGCTTGACCAATGTCGACACGCCTTACGTGCGCTTTGATATTGGTGCTACCGAAATGGGTGACAGCGACGACGTGCTGGACGGCTTGAACCTTCCTTATGTCTTGTTTGGCTCAAACGTAGGTGGCGCGCCCGATGGCAAAACTGCCGACTCTGCTGGCAACACCCAAACCTACGGCGCAACACCCACGGCCGGACTTAGCCGGGCCGACATCCCTTGGGCACGCTTAGACGGTACGGTCAACGCCACTGGCATGAACTTAGCACCTGGTTACGCCTTTGATGTGGCCGCCGGTGGCTTCATCGGCATGAGCTTTAATTTGCAAACCTACCCGGGCTTAAAAGAATGGCTTGGTTACGATTTTGAAGGTCTTCGCGATAAGCTTTACGCCAGTCACCCCGACTGGAAGGCCAGCGGTTTGCTCGATGCTGGAGTCTCCTCGCTGGACAACATAGAGGCAGGCTTAACTGCCAAGTTTCTGCATGTCGATTCGGGCGACGACCGTGTCCACTACACCAAGCTGGAAGAGTTGGCCACGCCTTTTCGTTTTAATCTGACAGGTGCCGCAACGCCTTTGACGCGTGACGAATTCGTCGCCGATCAAACCGCACACGCCAAACAACTGCGCAGCGCCATATTGGCGGACAACAGCGCTCCATCTAGTTTGGCGGTGTTGGCGGCTGATGAGCAGCAGTGGGTCAAGGGCTGGCTCGGTGCCTTAGAAGCGGCAGGCTTGCTGCGCCCCTTGACTGAGGCGCCGCCGATTCGCAACCAGCCCGAAGTGCTGAGCTTAAACGCCACGCTGGCCACCGGCATCTTGCTGGCCAAGGGCGGTGACAGCTACCGCACGCAGGCCGACTTGCTAGGCTTTTTTGCCAAAGTTCAGCAGTGGTATGGCGACACCGCCAAGTTTTCTAGCGACCCACAAGCCGCTAAAGCAGCAATTGAATATCAAGAGTACCGCAAGGATGGGGACGGCAACGAGGTCTATATTCCCGTGCCCTTTATGGCCGACCCGGCCGCGTTTGACCAACAGGCCGCGCAAGACACCCACTTTATTAACTTCAACGTTTTTGCCGGTGGCCGCACCGAGCTAGAGTATTTGCGCCACATCGGCGTGCTTGACGCCGAATTCAATCCGGTGGCCGGCAAAACGCTCAATCTCACGCAATACCTGCAGCAAGCCGCACAAAAGTCTGCCGACGCACAGGCGCTGATTAGCGTCACCGGCCCACTAGGCACAGCTACTGCGGCAGATGGCAGCAACTATGTGCCGGCAAACACACCCTTGCCCTATACCTTGTCAATTAACAATCCGACCAACCATGCGGTGAGTCAGGTTCGCATAGTGACCGAGCTGGACGCAGACTTGGACGCACGTTCCCTGCGTTTGGGCGACCTCAAGTTAGGCGATATCAATATCCACGTACCGGCCGATAAAGCCGTCTTTCAAGGCGACTTTGACTTCACCGGCAGCAAGGGCTACATCTTGCGCGTAAGCGCTGGCATTGACGTAGCCAGCCGCACCGCCACTTGGCTGTTGCAAGCCATAGACCCCGACACCGGTGAAACCATGCGTGACAACAGCCGTGGTTTGTTAGCCCCTGCCGCAGACCCGAGCAAGCCCAACGCCGACAGCTTAAAGCGTGGCTTTGTCAGCTACAGCGTGCGTGCCGTGGACGGTGCGCTTAGCAACGCCAATATCAGTACTCAAGCGCGCGTGTTTCTGGGTGACGCACCGCCAGCGGACAGTGCTGTCAGTGCTTGTACCCTAGACGTCCATGCACCGGTGACCACCACCACAGTCAGCGCCTTGGGCAAAAACGCCCAAGGTGCGCCCGCCTACGACGTGAAGTGGAGCGCCACTGAAGACGCCAGCGGCGTTAAGTCCTATACCGTATACGTGGCCACAGACGGTGGCGATTTCAAAATTTGGCAGCGTCAAATTGCCCCTTCGCGTATCCAAGCCGTGTACAACGGCGAAGCCGGCAAAACCTACGAATTCTTGGCTGTCGCAGTGGATAACGCCGGCAACCGTGAAGCCGCATCGGTAGCCAACGCCGTGTTGCCCGATGACGGTACCCAACAAGCCGTTCTAGACGCATTAGGCGTCACAGACGGGCTGACTCAAACGCAAGAAATTCCATTCGCCGCACTGGGGCGTAGTTACGCCTCTAACGACTTGTTTGAGCAATCTACCCATAGACTACCGGGCTCGGTAGCCCCGGCCCAACCGGGTGATCTTCAAACCGTGCTGGCACCGTTTTCGCTGCGTGGTTTGGCCGACGGCTTTGCCCAGAGCGATGGCGACGTGGGCGCGCTCGCTATGGTGGAACTGGTCGATCACTCCTTTTTGCTCAGCGCAGGCAAACTGCGTAACGAAGTATTCCAATACAGCAAAGACGGTGGCCACAACACCAGCCCCTTGTTTATCCTGCAAGAGCCAGTGCTCGACATGGCCGTAGACAGCGTGGGCCAACTCTGGGTGATGACGGGCTCAGAGCTGCTGCAGGTCGACGCCAGCAGCGGCGTCATCCTACGCCGCATGAGTGGCCCAGGCCAAGACCCACTCACCCACGCATTGGCGATTGAGCAAAGCAGCGGCAACATCTTTGTGTCATCCGGCAACGGCATTGAAATTTTCCACCCCACCGAGACCAATCCCGCCAAAGTCTGGTCCCACTTTAGCAACCAGCGGGTAGCCGATTTGGCCTTTGGCCCAGACCAGCGCCTATGGGCTGTGAGTTGGAGCGGCAGCAGCATTACTGCCGCGCAAGCCAATGGCCGCACCGATATCGTCAGCTTCCCCATGACCGGCCGTTTTGTGGGTCGCCCTGAACTGGAATACCGCTTGGGTGGTGTGATTGACAGCATCGCCTTTGGCGCTGCGGGCAGCGAGCTTGACGGCCTATTGCTCGCCTCTAGCCAGCCGCGCCAGCGTCCTGTGATCGATGGGCTCAGTGTTATCCCACACCAGAGCGCAGTCTGGATGATAGAGCTGGCTTCGCAACGCGTTTTGCAAGTCGCCACCGGCGGCACGGTAGGCGAAGCCATCATGACCACCTTTGACGGCCGCATACTCGTGGCGCAAAGCGGCCATGTGGATGAAATTGCCCCCATCCACGCACCCAAGGTCACCGCCGTTAGCGTGGCTGATGGGGCTTTTCTACCGCTGCCTGTGGGTCAAATAGCGGTAGTCTTTGATCAGGCCATGTGGCTTGGTAGCGCTGGGGACAGGTCTGACGATGGCAGTGTGCTGAACCCGCAAAACTTCACCCTGACTGCGTTGGGTGCTAATGCTGGGCGCTCAATCACGCCCCAAAGCGTGCGCTGGGACGCTAGCCGCCGCACCGCCTACATTGACATCAGCCAACTGCCCGCCGGGCAATTCGAGCTAAATGTCAGCAACACCCTGCGCAGCCACAACCAGCAGCGCATGGCGCAAAGCTTCATCAGCACATTTACCGCCGTGCTCGACATGACGACCCAAGTCAAGGTCGAATTCACCCACACGCGCTCTAACCGTGCGGACGGATCAGTCAGCTACGACGTCAGTCTGACCAACATTGGCAGCGACGACCTGAACGGGCCGCTGATGCTTTTGCTAGACCCCGGCGCCTACTTTGCTGACAGCATTGTGAGTGCCACTCTTGGTAGCGGTGACCAGTCAGATTTATGGATATTGGACCTCAGCGCTGGCCTGCAAACCCCAGCCTTGGGTGGCAAGCTCAAAGTGGGCGCTACTCTTGCGAATCAAACCGTTAGCGTTGTATCTGCCAGCCGCTTTGCTACGCAAGCCGGTATGGCCAGCTTGGTTAAGTTCAACCTAGGCCACGGTATCTACGCCGTACCGCAAGAAAACCTTGCGCCCATACTCACGGTAGCCGGTGCCATCCAAGCCGACGGCATCACCCCCGACTTAGAAGCCGACACACTCAGCGCCGCCACTGTGGGCCAAGCGTGGACTGGCCAAGTAGAAGCAATTGACGTCGACGGCACCCAACTCTTTTGGTCGCTTGTGCAAGCGCCTCAGGGTCTGGTGCTCAGCACTTCTGCGGCCTACACCAGTGCAGCAGACGGCTACCACGCGCTGGCCAGCCTGAGCTGGACCCCCAGCGCACGCGACCTGGCCAATAGCGAAATTGTGCTGCGCGTGCAAGACAGCCGGGGCGGCGTGGCCACCAAGCGCTTTCAATTGCCGGTGACCGGTGGCAACCATGCCCCCGTCGTTGACGCGATGTATGACCTGACTTTGGTAGAAGGCCAAACCTTGTCGCTTGCGCTCACCGCGGCAGATGCCGATGGCGACACCTTGACATTGACCGTGCGCAAGCTACCCGCAGGCGCCGTATTCAACGCCGCCACCGGCATCCTCAGCTGGACACCAGGCTACGACCAAGCCGGCACTTATAACGATATCGTGGTCGTTGCCAGCGATGGCAAAGCCACCAGTACCCAACGCTTTAATCTCACGGTAGAGCAGGGCTACGCCAAGCCCAGTTTGGGCCTGGTGGCCCCGCAAACCCTGCGCGAGGGCGACGCCTTTGGCCTGCAACTTGCCGGTAACATGCCAGGCGGTCTGCCCGTCGCCGGGCCGCCCCAAGACGGGAACGGCCCCCTCGGGGGGCAGCGCAGCGTGGGGGCTTGGGTCTCCCCCGTCGCCGGGCCGCCCCAAGACGGGAACGGCCCCCTTGGGGGACAGCGCAGCGTGGGGGCTTACTACATTCAATCTGATGGCACCCGCATCGTCTTGGAATACTCAGCCCCATGGCTGCCCGGAGGTGCAACACTTAATTCCGAAACCGGCTGGATCGAATGGACGCCCAGTTACGCCCAGCACGGCAGCTACACCGTGCCCGTTACCCTAAGCGCCAGCTACACCCCACCCGGCGATGGCGACAAGGTCACTACTTCTGTTACCCGCAACTTGGTGTTCAATGTCCTCAACGCCAATGGCGCGCCGGTTTTTGACGCAGCTGAAGTATGGAATATCTTAGAAGGCCAGCCCCTGCGCATTAGCGTGTTTGCGTTTGATCCGGATAACCCAGGTTTCGAGCCCAAAATCCGCTTGACGCCCACAGGCCCGCTCAGTGCAGAACCATCTACCGACGCAACCGTCAGCTACCAAGTTACCGGTCTGCCTGAAGGTGCTAGGTTCGACCCAGACACCTTAGAAATTGTCTGGACTCCCGGCTACGCCCAGGCCGGCAGCTACGCGGTAACGGTTACCGCCACCGACGACGGTGATGCTAAAAATGGCAGCAGTGGTACGCCCGCCGTCAGCAGCGTGACTCTGCCCATCATTGTCACCAATGCCAACCGGGCCCCCGATATTGGCGACGTATCTAACGCTTTTGTCGTTAAAGGCGCAGTTCTTGAGATCCCCGTCAGCGCGGTCGATGCCGACGGCAATCCGGTGCAACTGACCTTCTCTGGTTTGCCGCGCTTTGCAAGCTATACCCAAAATCCGTCACCCCATAACGGCGCAGCTACCACCGGCACGCTACGCTTTGCCCCGGGAGTGGGCGAACGTGGCGACTACGCTATCACCATCGTCGCGCAAGACAACGGCGACGGCAACGTCAACCAAGTGCTGACCCAAGCCAAGACTTTTGTGCTCACAGTGCAGAGCGCCACTGAAGCGCCCGTCATCAGCATGCCGCGCCAAGTAGCGGCAGTGGTGGGCCAAGCCCTATCCGTGCCGATTTACGTGGGCGACTTAGACCAAGACGCACTCAGCTACAGCGCCGTCGGTTTGCCGATTGGCGCAGTCATCACACCGCAGGCACAGTACGGCCAAGCCGTGCTGACTTGGACCCCCAGCGCAGGCGACATAGGCGTGCGCGACATTGAAATTGCTGTCACCGACAGCGGCTTAGGGCCACAAGACGCTGGCTTCCAGCCGGGCAGCACTAGCCCAGTGCCTAACGTCACCAAACACACTCTGCGTGTGCTGGTTCGCGACAGCAACGCCAGCCCCGAATTGCTAGGCGTACAAGTCAACAGCATTCAGCTGCCTGACACGGGCAACGCCGCAACGCCAGTACATATCAGCGCCACCGAAGGCAGTCCCCTGACCATAGACCTGTTTGGCCGTGACAGCGACACAGACCTCATCAGCTGGAGCAGCGCCAATCTGCCACGCGGCATGACACTGGAAGTGCCCGCCGCGGGCAACGGCAACCGCGCCTTGCTGCGCTGGACACCCGACCTATTTGCTGCGCAAGACAGCAACCTCACCCTAGGTGCCAGCGCCACCTCAGGCCTGTGGCGCTTTAGCGTGCAGGGCAGCGACGGCGTGGCCCAGTTTGCCCGCACTTTTGAAGTCAGCGTGGCCAACTTCAACCAAGCCCCGCGAATCTTACCCATGCCGCTGCAACTGGTCAGCGAAGGCGAGACCATAAGCTTTACCCTGCGCACTTTTGATGTCGACCAAGACTCGCTGCGCACCAGCTTGCTCGGCGACGCCGACACCCCAGCGGGCGTGTCCTTCGACAGTGCCACGGGTTACTTTGAGTGGACGCCTGACCAAGACACAGTCAACAACGCCGCGCAAAATGACCGCCCGTTTGTATTTACCTTCCAAAGTACCGACGGCACGGCTACGGCTAGCCAAAGCGTGCAAGTGCGCGTGTTTGACGTCAACCGCGTGCCCCGCCTGAGCGCCAACAACCATGCGGTGCTGGTCGGCCAAACCTTGTCCATCCCAGTGCAACTGAGTATGAACTTGACCAACGGGGCTAACCAAAACGGCATAGTGGCCAATGATGACGACGGCGCTGCGCAAACCCAAGCGCTGACTGTGAGCTTTACCGGCCTGCCTGAAGGCGCCAGTTTTGATGCACAAACCAACCGTTTAAATTGGACGCCTGGCCCCGGTCAAATAGGCGACTTTGTGATCTTCGCCCGCGTGAGTGACGGCAAAAATACCACCACGCGCAGCTTTGCCGTGCGCAGCGTGGCCGATATTGAGGCCAACGCGCCCAAGATACTCGTCTCTACCACCCCCAGCACCCCCGTGCTGCCAGGTCAGACCATTGTTGCCACCGTGCGCGCCGACGCGTTCAGCGGCATTGCCACCCTTGCAGTGCAAATGCGCAGCATCAGCAGCAATACTGACATCAACAGCACCTCGGTAAGCCCATGGCAAACCGTGGCCTTGGACAGGGCAGGGCACTTGCAGCTAACGGCTAGCCTTCCCGGCTTGTTAGAGCTGCTGGTCACTGCCACCGACCGTGACGGCTTCACCAGCAGTCAAACCCACACCATCCGCGTCAAAGACCCGGCCGATACGCAAGCCCCGGTGCTGGCGTGGACAGGTGGCTTGGCCGGTGCCAGCCTAGCAACCCGCCCCGTCACTCTCACCGACCTCACCAGCTTGCAGATGAGCCTGCAAGAAGCCCAGCTCATGGGTTACCAGCTGGAAATTGCTCCGGCTAACAGTGGCTCGAACGGCGGCATGAACGGCAGCATAAATAACGCCGCTTGGACCACTCTGGCTCAGCAAACCGCAGCCGCTGCCAACAGCACTTTAGAACTTACTCTGGCCACGCTAGACCCAGCCCAACTCGCCAATGGCGCGTATCAGCTGCGCCTCTCGGCGTGGGACTTGATGGGCCGCACCACCACTATCGAGGCCAGAGTGGTTGTGGATACCGCGCAAAAATCCTTTTCTAGCACCGCCGCGGTAGACGCGCTCTACACCGTTGCTGGCCACAGCTTTGCCATGCTGCGCACACTGGACAACACCGCCGACTCCAACCCTGCAAACAACTCCGCACAAAAAGAGTTTGTAAAGGACTTTGGCAATTGGTGCATTCCCGCGTTGGATCTTGGCCTTACCCACGACCAGATGAGCACCACCGCCAGCGGCGCCACCGCAGCCTGGAGCGAAGGTGCCCAAGTATGGCTAAGTGCACCCGATCTTGCTGCTATTAATTTGGTAGCTTCTAGTGCAAATTCTGCGGGTGCTAGCGGCACATTTAGTCCAAGCAGTCTGCGCTTTAAGCTAGCTACTACCGCTGAAACGCTGGGCAGCGTAATGGGCGCACCTAGCGTGCTACACCCCGTGTTTGCCGCCGATCAGGGCTGGACTTTAGAAGCCACCAGCCGGTATGAAGATGGCGTGACCCAAGCCGAGAACACCAACACCCCCGAAATGCTGGTGCGCCAAGGCCGTCATCTGTACAGCCAGCTCACCGGCCTACCTTGGGTGCCCACGGGTTTTATCCTCATAGGCCCGGATAGCACCCGCTACATACTAGACGGCGCAGGCAAAGTCACCAACGTGCGCTTTGCTGATGGTGGCCAGTGGTTGGTGTCTGACGCCGGCATAGCAGGCATCGCCGCGGATGTTTCTGGCAGTGCCGCAAACCGCAACCCAGCTGACCGGGTGGACTTCATCCGCGATACCCAAGGCCGCATTATCCGTATCACCGGTCTTGGCGAAAGCCAAAGCAGTGACGCCAACACCACCGTCTACCGCTATGACAGCCAAAGCCGCCTGATTCTGGCGCGCAATCTCAGCGCTAGCGACCTTGGCACGCCCTACGGCTACGACGCGAATGACCAGCTTTTTACCGACCGCATCACCGCCAACCTAGGCGCGGCAGTGCACTGGACCAACGGTACTGACAACCAGTGGACCGGCATTCTGCAAAGCGGCCAAACCACCACCTTGGTGTTTGCCGTGCGTGACAGCGAGCTAGCTTCTAGCGTGCGCGCACCCGGCGCCGCTGGGGCGATCATCATCGCAATCGAGTCGCAATTGAGTGACCCAGCCGCCACCCTGCAAGTTACCGGTGCTACCGTGCTGGGCAGCAACACCGTGACCGGCGTGCAGACCACGCTGGTGCGCGTTACCGAGGCTGGCCTCAAACTGATTCGCTTGCAAGGCACAGGCCAGAACAACAGTAGCGCCCAAATCCGTGTCTCCGTCGCCGGCGACATCAACCGCGACGGTGTAGTAGACGGCGCCGACAGCGCCGCTTGGGTGCAAACTGCGGCTACTAACGCAGCCCTTGGCGACCTAAATGGCGACGCTGTGGTCAACAGCACCGACCGCCAAGTGCTCTACGCCAACTATGGTTTTAAAACCAACCAAGCCCCGGTGGCGGCGGCATTGCTGCCCACCACGCTGACCCATACCGACCTAGCCACCACAGTGGCGCTAGCCAGCGTGGCCCAAGACTTAGACGGCGACCAAGTGCTGTGGCGTGTTGTGGCTGCAACCCACGGCAGCGCGCGCCTAAGTAGCGACGGCCAAAGCATTAGCTTTACCCCCGACGCGCACTACAGCGGTGTGGCCAGTATCAGCGTGCAGGCCGATGATGGCTTTGCGGCGAGTAGCCCCATAGTCCTGAGCGTCAACGTCAGCGCGGCCAAACTGCTGCGCATACGCTTGACCAATTTAGAGCAACTCTCCAACCTGCGCATGGGCGAGGCCGTCACGCTGCAAGCCACTGGGGATTTTGAAGACCAAGCCGGCGTAGCATTGGCAGCAGGCAGCTACCTCACAGTGCAGTCCGCCAGTATTGCGGACATGGGCTACGTGGGCAGCTCCGCAGTCCAAGTGCAAGACGCTACCGACCGCATCCGCGCGACTGGCGTGGGCACAGCCCTAATCAGCGTTAGCCATAGCGACCCATTGGGTCAAACTGTGAGCGCGGTACTGGCACTCAACATCCATGCGGCACCGGCTGTGTCTCCCGCCAGCCTAGATACAACTGGAGCTACGGACGAAGGCGACGGTGATGACGCCGAACCCTTCATCGTCCGACCTGACGTGTACCCAGGCACCCTGGCTTTGATACCCGGCAGCACGCGCCAACTCAAGCTGCATTTGCTTGACCCCAATTCGGGTACAAAAGCTGATATTCACACTGCCAGCCAAACCGCTTTTGCGGGCGCGCAGGAACAAGTTCAAACCTATCTTGATCCCGCTACCCAAGACCCGCTAATCGATCCGATCACAGGCGAGTTAATGCTCGATGCCGACACCGGCGAAGTCCTTCTAGACCCCAACACGGGTGAGACCGTGCAAGTCATCATCCCCGCCGCAGCGCCGGTGTACAGCGGTACGCGCTATTTCAGCAGCGACGAGAACATCGCCAGCGTCAGCGTAGATGGCCTGATCACCGCTTGGCGCGAAGGCAGAGTGACAGTGTCCATCGTCCACCTAGCCAGCGCGGTCGATGGCAGTGGCCAAATCAGCCAGCAAGTGCTTGGACAAACCGACATCACGCTGAATGTGCAAGCAGCACAGCTCACCGACAACGACGATGCCACATCCGCGCCGCGCCGCGCCGCATTGTGGTGGCCAAAGACATTGGCGGCGTGGTCGCCAGCGCAACCGGCGAGACGGTGATGATTGGCGCAGGCGCCTTGCCGGCAGATACGGCGGTCTCCATTACCCGTATCGAATTGGCTGACATGGCGTCGCTGCCGGGGCTGGCCATTCCTGGAGCCGGCGTATTGCAATTGGCGGGTGCTTTCAAACTTGACTTGGGCCGCACCGCGAGCAGCTTTCCCGTGCAATTGGCGGTTCCACTGCAAGCCGGCATTACAGCCGAGGCGGGTACTGAAGTCTTGTTCTTTCGCAAGGGCCAAGTCATCACCGCCGACGGCAGCTTCAAACCCACCTGGTGGTTGGTCGACAACGGCTTTGTGGGTGCCGACGGCGTCGCCCGTACCGCCAGCCCACCTTACGGCGGCGTTGACACCTCTGGCGAATACATGGTCTGCCGCCGCTTACCGGGTGTGATTGGAGGTGTGTTTAACCTAGGTATCGGCGGCGGTGGCTGGGCCGACTTTGGCAACTTCTGCTTGGGTGGCGGCTTGTCTGGCGTGAACATTCAGTCCGAAGTCATAGGCATTCTTGCCAGTCAATCTAGCGCTATAAGCGGCGGTAGCTACAAATTTGGTGTGCCGCAGTTCTCTCAAAACATTGTTATTCCCACGATTGCCGTGGGCGATACTTTCACGCTGAATTTGCAAGACTTCATGCCGCCAGTCGCTAGCCCCTACGGCAACGTAGTGCTGCCCAACGTTTCTGACGCGTCAGTTAACGATGCTGGCGAAATGCACATCAGCATCGACAACCCCAATCCTGGCCAATTCACAGGCAGCATCGTTTTGCGGATGCGACTACCCGATGGTTCTACGCAAGACGTGCAAACCTTTGCGGGCGATAAGACCGGCGACGTCATCATCACCCCACCCCCGGGCATTGCGGTGGGCAGCGTCGGCTGGCAATTGGTACGCCTTGTGCCTCAAGAGGTGTTCACCGGCTCAGGCGAGCTCAGCGGCGAGCCGCCCGCCGAATTTGCAGGCAACACGCTGCGCATCAGCCCCAAACCGCTGATGGTGCAGGTACTCAACCGCACCGGTGTCGCCTTCTTCCGCGAAAACAAACCCGTGGGCAGCACCACGCTGGTTGGCACACTGGGTCAGCCGAACAACTTTGATGAGCAAACTATCACTGGCACCAAAGTGCAACCCGTCACCTATTCAGACGACCTTACACGCGTCTATGTAGCCGGCAATGGCGTGATCTACGTCATTGACACACTCACCTACAAACTGCTGGACCCTATCTATACCTACGGCGGCAACATCGTCAGCCTGGCAAGCACGGGCGGCTTGCTGTTTATTGGTGAGGGCAACAGCTACGGCAGCGGTGCGTCTAACGCCCGCCTGATGGTCATGAGTACCATCCCCGGTAGCAAGAGCTACAACAAACCCATCACCCTCAAAGGCACGGGCATAGAAGCCACGCCGCTGGGCATAGCCGGCATGGCCGTCGGGCCAGACGGCAAAAATTTGGTGGTGGCTGTGCCCAAGCAGCGCAACAGCGTGACCTTGGGCGACCCCAATAAACGCGGCGACGTGCTGGTGTTTAACATTGACAGCCTGGACCTGAAGACTGGCAAGATAGATGCCCCGGTCAAAGCCCAACTGCCGGCCGACAGCAGCGGCAAAGCGCCGCAAACCATCACCGCCACCGAAGACCCCAGCCACTTCCTAGTGGCCGATGTGGCCGACTACAACAAAGGCCTAGCCACCTTGGTGCTGACCCGGGACAAAGACGGCAGCACCAGCGCCGCCAAAATGACCGCCATCCCCCTGAGCCAGCCCGGCGGCGCAGTGCGGCTCGACCGGCTAGACATTCAGCGCGCCCAAAGCGCGGTGCTGGTGACCTACCAGGGTGAGGAATACGCCATCGTGGCGGACGACAACTACAACTTCCTAGACCCGTACTGGCGGGCCATGTTCGAGGCCCCCATGTTCAGCCAACTCAGCCCCTCTGGCCCACCCACGGCAATCGGCGGCAGCGCCAGTGCCAAAAAAGTCAATGTAGGCGGCAAACTCGGGATTGTGAAAGACCCGTTTGGTGCTAACCCCCAGTTCATGGGCGCCACCTTGCCGCTAGACGGCTATGGCATCGTCAACCTGAGCCTGTCCCCAGACAACAGCGTGCTAATAGGCCAGCTCAAAGGTAGCTACGGCACGGATGACCCGTTTCACCAGAAGGACAACCAAAACCACGCTTGGAGCGTAGGGCTTCTCCTACAAGCCGCCATAGACCTGCCCGAGCAAGACCGCATGAGCAAGCACATTGCACTGCCCGCCAGTGCAGAGCTGCTGCTGCCAAGCAGCAACGCCAATGCAGGCGGTTATTTGGGTGCGCCTGTGGGGACTTTCTTTGATGACGAGCCCAAAATATCTAGCATTCAAGGCAATATGGGCGACATCATCGAAGTCGACCTGCGCGAGCAAGCCGCCCGCGCCATGTTGGGTTACAGCGCCACCACTGCGTTTGCCAAGCTGACCAAACAACAGCAAGAAAACGTGATTATCACCAAGGCTGGTTTGAGCGAATTCACCATCAGCAAAGCCACCCAGGATTCTTTATCTCTGGACAACGGGCTAGCCGATAACAACGCATTGAAACTGGTGATGGGGAAAGCTGCCAATGGCGGTAGCGAAATCTATTCGCGCACGCAGCCAGGCGGCCTTGCCAAGGGCGACTTCAAAGACTCGGGTATTTTGTATTTGCGGCCTAACCTGACGCAACCAGACGAAGATAAGCTGCGCCAAGGCATGCACCTAGATGCTGACAAGAGCGTCACCTTCAGCTACGAGTTCAAAGAAACGTCTGACGACAAGGTGTCGTTCGAATGGAAAAAAGGCCTGATCACCGTTACCGCCAAAGACTTCATTAACTCCGGCGCGCGCGTGTTTTTTGGGGACAGGCCACTGGAGAATCCGGGCTATAGCGCCTTTACCCTCAGCGGCGAAGTGAGCTTGGCCGCTGCCAATGCGAAGACTATTGATTCACTGGATGTGTATCGGGTGGAGCAGCGGTTGCGGTATTTGGGCTATGGTCTGGCTCCCGCAGCTATTACTGGCGCTGGTGAAGTCACGGTGGATGGCAACTTCAGTAAAGAGGAAGCTGCCGACCTTCAGCTATTTGAAAAAATCATTCGCTATGGCACAGGTGCCGCCACCGGAAAAGGCGATGGAACCGGAAGCGCTAGTGACACTGATAAAGCATCGCTAGCCACCGCCAGTGGTAAAGCCAGTGTCCAGTACACTGGAGCTACTGATATTTACACGATTTTGAGCGGGGGTGCCACCACATCCAGTTTGACCGCTGCCGGCAAAAAACTAAGCACAGCCGAACAGGCGCAAGCCTTGGCTCAAGCCGAAGCGGCTGCCACCATCAAAGCTATTAACAGCGCCAAAATAAAGGCCAAGGCTGGCTATGACAAACAAGTAGAAGAAACTAAGCAATTTGCCCCCGCCAAGTTTGGAGCCGATGGTCTCATTGAGGCTGGAAACGTGGGCGACGCCAAACTCACCAAAGACTGGCTCAATGCCTACAACGCACCCCACTGGATGCAGTATGCAGGTGAGTTGAGTAAAAAATTAACCGGCTGGACAGATAAAACCGGTGGTGGTGTCAAGAGCATGGGCACCAGTTGGGTGTACGACTTGATGTCGGCTGCACAAAAGACCAACGGGGCGCAGGAGCGTGGCAAGACGGTTGACACGAGGCTTTGGTTCAATGGCGCAGGTTCCTTGGGGGGCGTGCTGAATTTGGGTGTCAATAATAAGTTTGTGTCCAAGGGCAATCAAGACCAAGTCAATGGCAAAGACGTTGTGCTTGGGGTATTACCCCAGTCTGCCAATGGCGCAACTCCAGTTTGGAATTTTGCAAAAGCACAAGCCCTCGCGGCGCGCTTGCACAACCCGAATCTCAACAACTATGTCCTTGCACTCAATGGCTTTGGAACGACGTCTACCAACGTGCCGTACCAAGAGAACCAACAAGACCAAGCGCTACTTGATTTCTACTCCGTCTACTTGGCCAGTTTGAAGGGTGGGGTGGGTTCAACCGCATGGTCGAACGAGCAACTGGGGTTAATCAGTGCTGCCCCAGGGGCTGACCGAATCACGATTCAGGAGGCGTTGTTTGGCGACGGTTCGGCAACGGGCGGGGTGGTTAACAATCAGAACATCCTCATTGGAGGTGCGGCCGCTCCGTTAGGGGCGGCGATGACTGCGGAGTCGTTACGCAGCTTTATGGCTGATTCGCCAGATTCGCAAGTAAATTTTGGTGAATGGGTTGAACCGTTGCAAAAAGCCATGATTGAGTTTGATATTAAAACTCCGCAAAGAATCGTCGCGTTTTTGGCACAGGTGAAAGCAGAGGGGAATTTGTTACCTAAGCCAGAGTCCTTTATTTACGCAACTAATACTGCGAGCAGGTTGGCCTCGATATTCAAAAGTGCGTTCAGTTATCAGTTCAACTACGACAACCACACGAGCGCGGCATACAGAAACAAGCTTGCGCATGACCGCTATAACGATGACAGCCGTACTAGAGAACAAAATGCACAGCTTTTTTATGACGAAATTTTAAGTCCAGCACTAACCACCGCTGGCGGTACGTGGGCGGATAGCGTGCAAGCGCTTATCGCTAATCGAGTTTACTCAAGTGACTATGGCACTGGTATGGACCGCGACCCACAAGCAGGGGATCAAGCTTCTGGCGACGGTTGGACTTACCGAGGACATGGACAATTGCAGCTAACCGGCAAGTCGGTTATCACGCAGTTTGCGGACTATGTCCGCGACAATTACGCTAAAGCAGGTCAAACACAACAGGAGGCAGCTGCACTGCGACTACGCATCATTAACACCCCAGATATTCTGGACACCGACAAAGCCCTTGCCGCCCGATCGGCGGGGTGGGAATGGGGCGTCAAAAAGAATGTGAACCCCAGTGCGGATCAACTGAATGAGGCACTTGTGCCGTGGTCACCCAACAACATCTTTACCACCACGGTGACAAAACGCATTGCGACTGCTACAGAATCTTTTGAGAGCAGATATGAAAATTGGCAGCGCAACGTAAGGTTTGCCTACAAAGTTGGTAACCCTTACGAAGATATGCAGGCAGTACTTGCCGGGTTGGGTATCAGGTCAGCCACCCTTAAGGGTTATGAGTCGCAGTTTGGTATTTCATTACGAACCCCAAAACTGGCGGAGATTAGCAGCGCAAAGCAATTGCTGACACCCAGCACCGTTGACTCTGCGATAACGCCTTCGGTTGCAAATCAGTCGCCAAATGCGCTTTTGCAGGATTTGTTGACTACCGCAAAACAAACCCTCAATCTAAATGAAGGAGAGTTCACCATGTTGATCACCGATCAGTTGGATTTACCAGATTTTCCCCCTGCAGTGGCCATCATTGCGAAGGCGGATGGTAGTGAGTCCAGCAGCGGCAAGGCAGTCAGGTCTGTAGGGGTTTGCGGCATATTGCAATTGACTAGGCGCGATGCCTATTCGGTTGATGCCGAAATTACCGCGCGATCAATCGACAAAACAACTGGGAAGTTATTTATCGATCCATACAATGCGCTGATAAAAGTTGTACAACAACCGAAGCATGGAAAATTGTGGGCACCTGACGGTGAGATTTGGACTAGTTCAAAAATCATTAGCCAAGTTGGTAGCGGTGGATATGTTCCTGATGCTGACTTTACAGGCAAGGACTCCTTCATCATGCAAGTGGAAGGGGGTGGGCATAAAGTCAATGTGTATTATTTTATTGCTGTTACTTCGGACGATGGATACATCCCCGGTGAGCATTGCAAAATACTGGGAAGTTACAAAATCTCCCAATCCAATTTCAATCCCGGCAGCCAAGACTACGCCGCCTGGCAACGTGCCAGCCAGCTATCTACACTACTCGCCACCGCCAGCCAATCGCTCGTAGGCTTCCAAGACTTAGCTGGATTTGCGGTCGGTCAAACGACCGGCCAAGGCGCCAACGCCCAAATCACCCTAGACCCTACAGCCGCAGGCCACAACTGGTTCATAGACCCCACCCCACTAGACAACCAAGACGACTTCCTCCCCACCAGCAACCCCAACATCTGGCAAGCCAAGGCAAACACAGACGCCGCCGGCAAGATGGACTTGCTATCAGTGCTGCTGCACGAATACGGCCACGCTTTGGATCTAGAGCACAGCGCAGATGCTGACGACTTCATGGCCACCACCTTGCAGCCTGGTGAGCGCCGCCTGCCGAGTAGCCAAGAGCTAAACCTCATGGCTCAGCTGGTAGCCCAGCTTAAAACGCCCGACACCGGCAACAACCCACAGACCCCTAAAGACCCCAGCGTACCCAAAAGTCCGTTCGGCCCCTTGGGTGCAGGCTTGGGCTTTATGGCCGTAGGCCGCTTGCGCCGCAGCAGTGCGGACAGCGCAAGGGCAGGCAGCACAACCGCTGCTGACTTTGCCCAATACGACACCGTCGCCAACCCCAGCTTGGTGAATGGTCAATTTAATAGCCAGTTCAACGCTGCTAGCACCGGCTGGTCTACCCAAGGCAAAGTCACCATAGGCAGCCTCAGCTTAGGCGCAGCCGCAGCCGCAGCCACCCTAGCCGAGTCCAACACCAGCCAAACTCGGCTAAACCAAGTCTTTATGGTCGGCCCACAAGACCGCTTCCTCAGCTTCACCCTCAGCAACTTAGCGCTAGACGACGCCACCACCGGCCCCGACGATGCGTTTGAAGTTGGCTTGCTCAACGCCAACACTGGCGCAGCACTAAGCGGCAGCATAGGCCTGAGCAACTCCGACGCTTTGCTCAACCTACAACCCGGTAGCACAGGCCTAGAAGAACTCGCCGCCCAAGGCGTCACCCATGTCAGCCATGCAGACGGCAGTCGCACTTACTTGGTCGACCTCTCCGGCATTGCGCGCGACGCCAACGGCAAGGTCGCTGTTAACCTCTCATTCGATTTGATCGGCTTTGGCGCCACCGCAGCCAGCATGGGCAGCCAGGTACAAGTGAGCGACGTGCGCTTGCTGGGCTTGCCGCAAACCCGCGACGACAGCGCCAGCGGTGCCGAAGACAGCACGCCCAGCATCGCCGTTTTAAGCAACGACATAGACGCCGCTCAACCCGGTTTTGCGCCCTTAGTGGTCGCTGGCCCAGTTCACGGCACGCTTAACCTAAATGCCGATGGCAGCTTTGCCTACACGCCGCAGGCCAACTACTTCGGTGTCGATAGCTTCACCTACCAAGTCACGAATGCGCGGGACAGTAGCAGCGTTAGTAGCGCAGTGCGTTCCAACATTTCTACCGTCAACCTGGTGATCTCCCCGGTAAACGACGCACCAGTTGCGGCCGATCTGTCACTGCGCACCGCAGAAGACACACCTGTGGTGATTGAGCTTCTCGCCACTGACATCGATAGCGACGCTTCTAGCGTGGCATACCGCATACAGACGCAACCGCAGCACGGTACGTTGACGCTCAACCCAGACGGCAGCTATAGCTATTTGGCCAATACCGACTTCAACGGCAGCGACAGCTTCACCTACCAAGTCGGCGATGGTGAATTGGACTCCAACTTGGCCACCGTCTTTATCACCGTCACCCCAGTCAACGACGCGCCCTCGCTGGGCGAGCAAACACTGGCCACGCTTGAGGACAACGTACTCACCGGCACTCTGCTGGCCAGTGCCGCTGATGCGGACAGCACTGTGCTGACTGCGGCTATCGTGGCTGGTCCGCAGCATGGCACGCTGACAGTCAACGCAGACGGAAGCTTCAGCTTTGCTGCAGATGCCAACTACTTCGGCACCGACAGCTTTACCTACAAAGTAAATGATGGTGAGTTGGATTCTGGTCTTGCCACGGTGAGCTTGACTATCACTGCCGTCAACGACGTGCCAGTAGCAACAGATGCCACAGCAACCATCAACGAAGACACCGCACTCACCATAGACCTGCGCAACTTGGGCGTTGATGTGGAAGACGCTGCGCTAAGCCCAGTCATAGTCAGTGCACCGATTCACGGACTATTGACGCTGAACCCAGACGGCCGCTACACCTACGCACCAGACGCAGACTTCAACGGCCTAGATAACATCCGCTTCGCGCTGCGCGACAGCGAAGGCGCGCTCAGCAACGAAGCTACGCTGAACATTACGGTCACAGCAGTCAACGACGCGCCGACCTTGGGCAACCAAAGTTTGACGACGGCGGAAGACACAGCGGTCATCGGCAACTTGCTGGTTAGCGCAAACGATGTAGACAGCCAAGTGCTAACAGCCGCCATCGTGGCTGGCCCACTGCACGGTGCGTTGACAGTCAATGCAGACGGCACGTTCATCTACTTAGCCAACGCCAACTACTTCGGCACCGACAGCTTCACCTACAAAGTGAACGACGGTGCGCTGGATTCTGGACTTGCCACGGTGAGCTTGACCATCACTGCCGTCAACGACGTGCCAGTAGCAGCAGATGCCACAGCAAGCACCAACGAAGACACCGCACTCACCATAGACCTGCGCAACTTGGGCGTTGATGTGGAGGACGCAACGCTAACTCCAGTCATAGTCAGCGCCCCTGTAAATGGACAATTGACGCTGAACCCAGACGGCAGCTACACCTACGCACCAGACGCAGACTTCAACGGCCTAGATAACATTCGCTTCGCCCTGCGCGACAGCCAAGGCGCTTTGAGCAACGAAGCCACGCTGAACATTTCGGTCACAGCAGTCAACGACGCGCCAACCTTGGGCAACCAAACTTTGACAACGGCGGAAGACACCGCGCTCAACGGCAACTTGCTGGCAATTGCTGCGGATGTAGACAGCCGAGTACTCACAGCCGCCATCGTGGCCGGCCCTAAGCATGGCAATGTTGCTGTCAATGCAGACGGCACGTTTAGCTACCGCGCCAATGCCAACTACTTCGGCACCGACAGCTTCACCTACAAAGTGAACGACGGTGCACTGGATTCGGGTCTTGCCACGGTGAGCTTGACGATAACGGCCATCAACGACGTGCCAGTAGCAACAGATGCCACAGCAAGCACCAACGAAGACACCGCACTCACCATAGACCTGCGCAACTTGGGCGTTGATGTGGAAGACGCTGCGCTAACCCCAGTCATAGTCAGCGCACCAATTCACGGACTATTGACGCTGAACCCAGACGGCAGCTACACCTATGCACCAGCCGCAGACTTCAACGGCCTAGATAACATCTGCTTCGCCCTGCGCGATAGCGAAGGCGCTTTGAGCAACGAAGCCACGCTGAACATTACTGTGAATGCCGTGAACGATGCACCCACCTTGGGCAACCAAATTTTGACGACGGCGGAAGATTTCGAGCTCACCGGCAACTTGCTGGTTAGTGCAGACGATGTAGACAGCCAAGTGCTGACAGCCGCCATCGTGGCCGGCCCACTGCACGGCAGTGTTGCTGTCAATGCAGACGGCACGTTTAGCTACTTAGCCAATGCCAACTACTTCGGCACCGACAGCTTCACCTACAAAGTGAACGACGGTGCATTGGATTCTGGTCTTGCCACGGTGAGTTTGACGATAACAGCCATCAACGACGTGCCAGTAGCAACAGATGCCACAGCAAGCACCAACGAAGACACCACACTCACCATAGACCTGCGCGACTTTGGCCTTGATGTGGAAGACGCTGCGCTAAGCCCAGTCATAGTCAGCGCACCAACGCACGGACTATTAACGCTGAACCCAGACGGCAGCTACACCTACGCACCAGACGCAGACTTCAACGGCCTAGATAACATTCGCTTCGCGCTGCGCGACAGCCAAGGCGCGCTCAGCAACGAAGCGACCTTGAACATCACCGTCACAGCCGTGAACGACGCACCTCGGGCCAATGCGGTAAGCGCCAGCTTGGCAGAGGATGGCAGCGTTGTCCTTAATCTGTTGGCTGCGGCCACGGATGTGGATGGTGATGTGCTGACAGTCGCTGTGACCTCCGCGCAATCTGGCACTTTGCTTAAAAACGCCAACGGCAGTTATAGCTACACACCAAGGGCTAACTTCAACGGCGCTGACAACTTCAGCTACACGGTGAGTGACGGCCAGCTCAGCCGAATAGGCTTGGTGCAACTTACCATCACTGCTGTCAACGATGTCGCGCTGGCTGTGAACGATAGCGCTCAGACCAAACAGGCTCAAGCTGTGCGCATTGATGTGCTGGCCAACGACAGCGATGTGGATAACGCCACCGGTCCACCGGTGTCAACGCAGCCATGCCCAAGTCCGCCAACGCCGGCCTGAGTGTGCGCGTGGTCGCCGCAGCTGCGCATGGCACGCTTAGCAGCAACACGGATGGTTCGCTCAACTACACACCTGATGCCGGCTTTGTCGGGGTTGACAGCTTTAGCTATGTGGCCAATGACGGCCAAGCCGACTCCAATCTGGCCAGCGTGAGCGTCACCGTCACTGCCAGCAACCACCCACCGGTGGCTGTGGACGATAGCGCCAGCTTGAATGAGGACGGCAGTATCACGCTAACTTTGCTGGCCAACGACAGCGACGCCGATGGCGATGCCTTGACACTCACGCTGCAAAGCCAACCCGCCCACGGCACTTTGCTGAAGAACGCTGTCGGCCAATACATCTACACACCGGTGGCTAATTGGAGTGGTGAGGACCGCTTTACTTACGCGCTGTTTGACGGCAAAGCCTGGTCCAACTTGACCACAGTGCGTCTGCTGGTCAGCGCCGTGGCCGACGCACCCCGGTTGGTTCTGACCGACATAGCTGCAAGCCCTCATGAACTGTTCCGAACCGGTTGGGAAAGCGTTGCCAATCAAAACACCAGCTCCAGCCTGCTGCAGCAGCGCACTTTGGAGGGCTGGACCTTGGTCACCTCGCTGGACAACAGCGCTTGTGCCAACAACGGTTTTGAGATCTGGAGTAGCGGTGACAAGATGGCGGACGCTAGCAACAAGCTACGCACGGTCAATGCCGCCAGCAATAACGGCAATAGCGGCAATAACTGGATGGAGCTCAACAACGCCAGTGGCAACATGCCTCAGACCCTAGGGATTGAACGCAGCCTCAGCACGCTGGCTGGCGCCCGCTACACGCTGAGTTTGGATGCAGCCGGTCGCATGGGCTACAGCGCAGACTACACCCGCATCGGCATTTATGTGGACGGTCAGCGCATAGGCGGCTGGGACGGCACCAGCGGTTCAGCGGCTTTGAACTGGCAGACATTGAGTTTTCAGTTTGTCGGCAAGGGCGGCCAGCAAACTATTCGGATTGCCACAGAAGCCAGCAAGTTAGACCCTAACGGCCGCGGCATGATGATTGACAATATCGCGCTGAACGAAGCCTTGGGCGCCAATACTGGCCTAGAAGATCAAGCGATTCGTCTGTCCAACATCAGCGCCGCGCTGAGCGATACGGACGGCTCAGAAATACTCTCTGTCAGCTTAGAAGCCCTGCCTATAGGCGCTACCCTAAGCGACGGCACACGCAGTTTTACCGCCAGGTCTGGCAACACCACAGCGGATATCAGCGGCTGGAATATGGCTTGCCTGAGCCTGCTGCCGCCAGCTGACTTCAACGGCACACTCAATTTACGCGTGGTGGCAACGGCGAGTGAAAAGGTCGGTGGCAGTCGCAGCAGCACCAGCGCCTCATTGGTGGTGACGGTGCTGGCGGTAAACGATGCACCGCGGGTGTTGAATGCAAGTTATCAGTTGCTAAAAGACGGCACGGTGAGAATTGACTTCAGCGCTTTGATTCGCGACGTGGACGGCGACGCCCTAAGTTTGAGTTTCACCAGACCCGCCCATGGCACCCTTACGCGTAATTCGGATGCCAGCTACACCTATAGACCAAACCGAAACTACATTGGCAGCGATGCTTTCAACTACACCATTAGCGATGGTCAACTCGCTAGCAGCGGCGCGATTTCTTTGTCTGTTGGACAAGCGAGCGTGGCAATTGCGGTAGTGGGTGCGGCACCGCTACAAGACAGCTGCGCCAGCATTGTGCTGCGCTCTAACTACGCCCTTGCGGCGAATTCAGGCTCGGCTAACGCCAACGCCAACGCAAACCCGCAAGGCAGCAGTAGCCAGTTTGTCGATTGGTCTAGCAACGCCGTGCCCATCAGCACACTGGGCAATCTCGCTTGGGTAAGAGACTTTTTGGGCGCTACACAGGACCAACGCAGCCTAGCGGAGAGGACGGGACTGAGTGTTAGGGCTAGCTTGTGAGAGTCGCTGGCCTGGGCGCTAGCCCTAACCCTAACGCCACCGCCGCAACACAGACACCCGGGCAAAGTAGCGGCGAGCCAGCCGGCGTGAGCGCTGAGGTTTCACCTTGGGAAAGCTTTGTACTGGCAAAAAGTTCGGACGAGTTTTGCCGCGCTTGGCTGGCGCTGATATGCACTCAAATTGTGGGCGTTTGCGCCGCTGCGGTTTTGGTCGAGGATGGGCTAGCGCAGCGCTTTGTGCCGCTCGCAGCTTGGCCCGAAACTGCACCCGACATGGCTCGCTTGAGCGCAGTCGTGCAGCGGGCGTTGACCGAGAAGCGCGGCATTGTGCAGCCCGAGGTTAAGGACGCCGTGCGCTCCACGCATATTGCTTACCCCGTGTTGATGGGGTCCCGGGTGGGGGCTGTGGTGGCGCTGGATATGAGCGGCCTTGATGAGGACGTGCAACTTGCCTTGCGGCATATTCATTGGGCCAGTGCTTGGTTAACGAATATGTTTTCTCAGCGCGAATTAGATCTGGCTACCCAAGGTCAGGAACGTCTGGGGTCAGTGCTGGAGATCGTGGTCTCAGCCTTACGCCATGCCAAGTTTCAGCAGGCCTTGTTTGAAGTCGCCAACCAGTTGCGCCAGCGTTTTAAAGCCTCGCGCGTAGCCATTGGCTTGGCCGAGCATGCGCTGGTCAAGGTCACGGCGCTCTCAGAAGCCGCCACTTTTGAGCGCCACAGTCCCATGGTCAAAGCCTATAGCCGCGCAATGGATGAGGCGTTTGATCACGGTGCGCCGCTGTCTGCCAGCGCGCTAATTCGCACTCCGACAGAGGCTACTTCGCAGCAAGCCGCGTCGCCGCAGCATCACGCTTTGCTGGCTTGCTCGGGCGCTAGCCATGTGCTGTCTTATCCTTTGCTATTGGGCGCGCGCTGCCTCGGCGTGTTGCTCATTGAGCAGGACGGTGACGGTTTTACGGCCGCTGACATGATTTGGTTAGATGCTTTTGCGGCGCTGCTCACGCCCATCATTGCGCAGCGCAAAGCGGCAGAGGCCGGCGTGCTCGCCCGTCTGTCGGCGCAAAGTCAAAGCCTACTAGAAAAACTATTTGGCCCACGGCATCTGGTGTGGAAAGCTTCGGCTAGTTTGATGCTGCTGATATTTTCCCTGCTGCTACTGGTATCGCTGCCCTATCGGGTCACCGCTAAAACCGTGATCGAAGGCGAAGTTCAGCGCGTCAGCGCAGCGCCATTTGAGGGCTTTATTGCGGCCAGTTTTGTGCGCGCGGGCGACAGCGTCAAAACCGGGCAGTTGCTCGCCCAACTAGACGATCGCGATCTCAAAATCGAGCAACTGCGCTGGGCCAGCGAAGGTGAGCAGTACGACAACAAACTGCGCGAAGCCATGGCCAACGGAGATATGACTGGCGTGCAAGTCATAGGCGCTCAGCTCAGGCAATCACAGGCGCAACTCGCGCTGGTATCCGCAAAAATAGAGCGTGCGCAGTTGATAGCGCCTTACGCTGGCTTGGTGGTGTCGGGCGATCTGAGTCAGCAAATCGGCGCGCCGGTTGAGACCGGGAAAAAACTCTTTGAAATCGCACCATTGCAGCGTTACCGAATTATTTTGCAGGTCGATGAGCGCGAGATTCGGCATGTCAGCGTGGGCCAAGTGGGGCAGATTGTGATGACCGGTATTGCCAGCGATGCTATGCCCTTGAGCGTACTCAAGGTGACCCCGGTAGCCAGCGCGCAAGACGGTAAAAACTTTTTTCGCGTCGAGGCAAGTCTGGACCGTGTGCCTGACCATTTGCGGCCTGGCATGGAGGGCGTGGGCAAAATTGAAGTCGGTAGCCGACGCCTGTGGTGGATCTTGACGCACTCATTGACCGACTGGTTGAGTTTGTCTTTGTGGACTTGGATGCTGTAGTTTTATGCAGCGCAGCATTTTTAGCCAATCTTGGTTTAGCGTTGCCGATTTAAAGCCACGATTAATCCCGCAAGCACGGATTAATCGCCATGTTTACCGCCAGCAAGTGTGGTTTGTGGTGCAGGATTTGTCAGGCGGGCGCTTTCACCGTTTGTCACCAGGCGCCCACGCGTTGGTGATGAAAATGGATGGGACGCAAACGCTACAAACTTTGTGGGAGCAGGCAAACCAATCCGCCAGTGCTGATCTGTGCACCCAAAATGAAATCGTCGAATTGCTGGTGCAACTGCATGCGGCGAACTTGCTGCAAGCCGATTCCACGCCAGACTCGGCAGCTTTGTTTGAGCGCTTTAAGCGTCAGCGCCAGCAAAAGTTCAAGCAATGGCTTTTTAATCCCATGAGTTTGAAACTGCCTTTGCTAGACCCAGACGGCTTTCTCAACCGCTGTATGCCGCAACTGGCTTGGTGCTTTGGCTGGTCTGGCTTGCTGCTGTGGTTGGCCGTGGTGTTGCCGGCGCTGGTTTGCGCCGGCCAAAACTGGGGCGAGTTGACGCTCAACCTTTCTGACCGCGTCCTGTCGGCAAGCAACTTGTTGGTGATTGCCTTGGTCTATCCAGTGGTCAAAACTTTGCATGAATTGGGCCACGCTTTTGCGACCAAGCATTGGGGCGGTGCGGTGCATGAAATGGGTTTGATGTTTCTCGTCTTCGCGCCGGTTCCCTATGTCGACGCGTCGTCGTCGTCCTCTTTTTCTTCTAAATATCAACGCGCAGTAGTGGCCGCCGCCGGTATGTTGGTAGAGCTGTTTGTCGCCTCTTTAGCCATGTATGTCTGGTTGCTAACTGAGCCTGGCGTGGTGCGCGCAATTGCTTTTAATGTGATGTTGATTGCCGGAGTGTCGACTTTGGTGGTGAACGGCAATCCGCTGCTGCGCTACGACGCTTATTACATTCTCACCGACTTAGTCGAGCTGCCAAACTTGGCCCAGCGTGGGCCTAAGTACCTGACTTATCTGTGGGATAAATACCTGTTTGGCGTGCATGATTCAGAGACTGCGCCACCGACCGAATCCGCCGCCGAGCGGCGTTTGTTGCTGCTCTACACGCCATTGGCTTGGTGCTACCGGACCTTTGTCACGCTATCGATTACTTTGTTTATCGCGGGCGAATTTTTCATCATTGGCATTGTGCTGGCTTTATGGGGCGCTTTTACGCTGGTTGGTATGCCTTTGTGGAAGGCTTACCAACATGTGGCGACCAGTCCTTTGCTGCAACGCCGGCGCGCCCAGGCGGTGAAAGTCTCGCTGCTGTTAATGCTGGCTTTGCTGTTGTTTGGCTTTACGTTTCCCATGCCTTTGCACACCCGTGCACAGGGCGTGGTGTGGCTGCCGGACGAATCGATTTTGCATGCCCAGGGCAGTGGCTTTTTCTTGCCTTGGATGCAAACACCGGGGGCCGAGGTCAAGCGCGGCACGGCACTGTATTTGCTAGAGGACGCGTTACTTGCGAGCGAGTTGGAAGTCAGTCGTGCCAAGCTTGCCGAGCTGCAAGCTAAATACCGCGCCGAACAGTTCACCAATACTGCCAAGGCGGCACTGAGCTTTTCGCAGCTTGAACAGGAGCGTAAAGTTTTGCTGCGAATAGAAGATCGCGCCAGCAAAATGCTAGGCCGCGCACAAGTCGCTGGCACGCTGGTGGCCAGCAAAGCGCAGGACATGCCAGGCCAGTATTACAAAAAAGGCGATTTGCTCGGCTATGTGTTGGATACCAAAGAGTTGATGGTGCGTGTGGTGGTGCAGCAAGACGATATTGATTTGGTGCGCAACCATTGGCGCTCAGCGCATTTGCGCTTGGCCCGACGGGTTGAACAAATCCACGAGGCCACACTTGTGCGCGAGGTCTCGGGCAGTGTCGATGAGTTACCTAGCCCCGCGCTTGGTTTGTCCGGTGGTGGCTTGATTCCCACTTCGCCGAATGATCCGAATGGCATCAAGACCATAGGCCGCGTATTTTTAATTGATTTGAAATTGCCACCCGACACATTGCCACCCGCTTTTGGTGAACGCGTGCACGTGCGTTTTGAACATGGTTTTGAGCCGCCTGCGATTCAGGGTTTACGCCGCTTGCGGCAATTGTTCTTGAGTCGTTTTGGTGTCTGACATACGAGCGCTGATTGCCAATCGCCGTCTTGAGGTGAGTGATGGCGCCTACCATGAGCGCGCTGTGACAGCGCCCGCACCGCTGGAAGAATGGCTGCGCGCTTGGGCTGCGTGTTTATCCGTGACTGGGCGCGGTAATAAACGCAGCAAAGCATTTTTAAAGCACAGCAACTCGCTCGAAGCTAATTTACGCAGCAGCGATGATTTGACCTTGCGACAAGGTTTGAAAGCGGTGGCCAAGCAAATGCAACAACAAGGCTTTTGTGATGCCTTGCTAGCGCAAGCCTTTGCAATTGTGCGGGAAGCTTCGCGCCGCGTGCTGGGAATGCGCCACCATGATGTGCAGTTGCTAGCGGCCTACGTACTGCTGCAAGGCAAGATTGCAGAGATGGCGACAGGTGAGGGTAAAACCTTGGCCGCCACGCTCGCGGTGTGCACGGCTGCTGCATGCGGCGCGGCAGTGCATGTGGTGACGGTGAATGATTATCTCGCCCAGCGTGACGCTGAAAAAATACCCTACTTTTCAAATATTTTTCCTTCACTCTTGGGGTGGTTAAACAAGATATGTCGCTCGAAGAGCGGCGCTCGCAATACGCTTGCGACATTGTTTATGTGTCGAATAAAGAGCTGACTTTTGATTACCTAAAAGACCGAATTGCGCTGGGCGCTACGCTGCAAACACATCAAAAATTGCGCCAGCTCTACCGTCCCGGTGCGCAAGTCGTCACGCTTTTACGCGGCTTACATGTGGCGATTGTGGATGAGGCGGACAGCGTTTTAATTGACGAGGCCAGAACACCGTTAATCATCTCTGAAACCTTGGCGGATGATTTAGATGAGCAGGTTTATGCGCAAGGCATTGTGATCGCCCAAAGCCTGGTCGCAATTGAAGACTATGTGATCAGCCAGCACCGGGATATTTGGCTGTCGCCAGCTGGCCTTGCGCGAATTAGCGCTGCGGCCTCTAGCTTGGCCAGTGTTTGGAGCTCCTTGCTGTGGCAAAAAGAATTGCTACAAAAAGCGCTGATGGCACTGCATCTATTTCATCTCAATGAGCACTACATAGTGCTTGAAAACAAGGTTCAGATAGTCGATGAATTCACCGGCCGTGTGATGCAAGACCGTACATGGGAGCGTGGACTGCATCAGATGATTGAGGCAAAAGAAGGTTGTGAAATTACCGGCCAGCGCAAAACCTTGCAGCAAATTACCTATCAACGGTTTTTCTCTCGTTATCTGCTTTTAGCCGGAATGACCGGAACGGCCAAAGAGGTGGAGCCGGAAATAAAACGCGTGTACGACCTGTCCGCAGTTCGTATTCCCACCCACAAACCGAACCAGCGCTTGCGACTGGCCGATCAAGTGTTTGCCAGCACACAAGAGCGCTGGCAGGCGATCGCCTTGCAGGCGACTGAGCTGGCTGCGCAAGGTCGATCTGTATTGGTTGGTACGCGCTCGGTAGAGGCCTCGGAAACGCTAGGGCGGCTTTTGCAGGCATTTAGCGTGCCGCACACCGTGCTCAATGCAAAGCAAGATAAAGCCGAATCAGAGGCAGTTGAAATGGCCGGGCAGCCGGGGCAGATAACGGTTGCAACCAATATGGCCGGACGCGGCACAGACATCAAACTGTCGGAAAAAGTCAAAGCCAATGGCGGCCTGCATGTGATATTGACAGAGTTTCACGAAAGCGCGCGCGTCGACCGTCAGCTGTTTGGTCGGGCCGCACGCCAAGGCGACCCGGGTACGACAAAAGCCATCGTGTGTTTGCAAGATGAGTTGTTCCGGTTGCACGCACCAGTTTTGAGTCGTTTGCTGGCCCAGTGGTGTGTTGACTCTAGGCCTTTGGGCCGCGCCGTTTTCAGGCTTTTGGTGACGCTGGCGCAATTTAAAGCCGAGAGACGCAATCGGCAGATTCGACTCGCTACCATCAAGCGCGATCGTCAGTGGCAAACCTCTTTGGGATTTATTGGTAGCCATAAAAAGTGATGCGCGTTTTTTTATAGCAGTAATCGTGTTTGCAATTAAGGCGTCAATTTTTCTCGCATTTTTCCGAATTAATTTTGAATTAATTTGGAATTAATTTGGAATAAACCAAGGCTCCAACGCCGTCAAATCAGTGTCTGTGAGTTCCCCTTGCGTAGATTTAAGTTTTAAATAATTCGTGATCATGTCGTAACGAGATTTTTGCAAATCTTTCAGTGCATTGGACAATTGTTGTTGGGCCTGCAATACATCAAGCTCGGTCTTTACACCCGACGTCTTGCCCTTGCGTGCCGCTTGCAGCGCCAGTGTTGTAAATTTATGCGACTGCAATGCAGCGGTTTGTCGCGCGAAACCGGCGTGCCATGCAAACCAAGCTTGTTTAAGGCTTAACTTAGTATTGCGTCTGGCGGCTTCAACATCGTGCATGGCTTTGTCGCGTAAAGCCTCAGCTTCCCCGACTTTTGCTTTTTGAGTGCCGCCGGAATAAAGCGGAATTGTCAGTTGCAGTCCAATAGTCCATTGACGAATTAAATAGCCGTTTTGACCCGGAAATGAACCGACATTTTGTGCATTGCGGGCGTAACTGGCAGTCGCTTCCAAGGTCGGTTCGTGGCCGGCTGATTGTTTGTTAACTTCTTCATTTGCCGCCTCTAAACCGTTGCTGGCGGCGAGTATTGCGGGGTGGTTTAAGTCGGCTTTTTCAAGCCATTGTTCCAAGCTTTGGCTGCGTGGGTCGGGTGCTGGGTAGTCTGTGCTAAAAGCCATAGGCGGGCTGGATGGGAGCCATCCTGTGATTTGTTCTAAAGCCGCAAGTTTGCTGCGCAGCTCATTTTCTGCGCTGCTCTGATCGGCCACAGCTTGGTCGTATTTTGTGCGGGCTTCTTCCAAAACAGGAATTGACACAAGACCATTGCCCGCAGCTCGGCGGGCTTGCTCCCACTGATTTTTATTGGCATTTGTTTGCTGCAAACTAAATGCATTCACGTCTTGCGCATGCATAACGTCAAACCACGCAATAGCCAGGCGAAGGCGTAAATCCTGCTCAGCCAAAGCTAATTGAAAAGCTGCTTGCGCGGCTGCTGCGTTGGCTTGATTAACCGCCACACGACTAGCACTGTGCCAGACATGCTGGGTTAAATTTAATTGCCGGCTGTTGCTGCTATAGCTGTCGTCGGCAGAATCTGACGTGGCTTTTTTAGTTTCATAGTTGCGTTGGTTGGCGCCCTTGTTGATGGACGCGGATAGCTGCGGTAACAAAGCGCCAAATACTTGCTTAGATCTTTCTAACGATGCAACGTATATGGCCTGTGCAGACAGAAATTGCGGATCAGTTTGACGGGCTAAACGCACACTTTCTTGTAGCGTCAATGAGTGTGCTGGCAGTGTTATTGTTATCGCGATAAAACAGATAACGCTGCGTACTACGCGATTAAAAAAAGGCAATTTTTGAGTTCTTGCCGTTAGATTTTTAGGCGAATTCATAAATAAATAAAAAAGATAAGTGCAGTTCTGTCAAGGAAGGCTGCATTCGCGATGATCAATTTAGGTCGAAAATTTTGAGTATATCTACGGCTTTTAATTTGGGATAAACGCACCAAGAAAAAAGGCGGATTGACTTTTATATTTTTCGAAAGTAATTTACTTATCTTAGAAAAATATTTTTAATACATCTCGTTATTTGATGCCATTTCATCCAACTTCACACCATGTCAATTAAATACGCACAAAGATTTTTTAGCCTTTTTTTTTATTTGCAATGTTCAAGCTTTGCTTATGCAGAAAATATTTTTGATTGCCTTATCGAACCCAGTCAAACTGTTGACGTCAGCAGTCCTGTCGTGGGTTTACTTGACAAGGTTTTAGTTAAACGCGGTGATTCTGTAATAAAGGGTCAAGTAGTCGCCAGTCTAGACTCGCACGCAGAAGTTGCCGCTACTGCGCTCGCGCTTTATAAATCAGAAATGCTTGCTCCCGTAGAAGCTGCGCAAACCAAGATTGAATTTTCAAATAAAAAATTTATTCGAAAGAGCGATATGCATGCCAATAATTTCATGTCAGAACAAGAAAAAGATGAGGCGCAATCAGAGCTTAATTTGGCACAAGCCGAGTTAAATTTAGCGCGTGAAAATAAGCAGTTGGCAAAATTAGAATGGCAGCAGCAAAGTAGCTTGCTTAAGCTGCGTACCTTAGTCAGTCCATTTAATGGTGTCGTGGTCGAACAACTGTTGTATCCGGGTGAAATCGTGGAGCCGAGTGGGCAAAAGAAAGTAATTCTCCGGCTTGCCAAACTCGATCCTCTGCGTGTGCGTGTGATTTTGCCTATGCGGATATTTGGAAACATCAACTCCAGCACGCAAGTTGAGGTGAGTCCTGAGCTGCCAATTGGTGGCCATTACGCGGGTCGCGTTAAAGTGGTTGACCGTCTTGTCGATGCAGCTAGCGCTACATTCAGCGTGTATTTGGAAATTCCGAATCCAAAATTAGACATTTCTGTTGGCGTGAAATGTCGTGCGCAGTTTTTAAGTACGGTGGATTTACCAAGAAAATAGATTTTCTTGATGTCCGAAGTCGATTTATATTTTTCGCTAGACTATTTTCACGCTAAATACTGATTCGTTAGCGCCACTTTTAAAACTACCAATGGCCTAAAGTGCTGCGTAGGAGAACCGTGACAGTGCCCACATGTTGGGCACTGGCCGCACCGTGTTAAATGCCAGCGATTAACATTGATTAAGGCTCAATTAAACCGCTGCGATCTCCACCGGTTTACCCAAACTGCGCAGCACATCTCTGACCATTTGCGCTCTGTCTTTGGCTTCTGGCAGTTCGCGTTCAATGCGCAGTTTGTCATTGCCAGCGAGTTTGATGTGGCGGTTTTTTTGTATCAAATGCATGATGGCTAGCGGCTCAATTGGCGGCTCTTTCTTAAACGTGATGTTGATCACGCCCGGTGCTGCATCGACTTTGAGCACGCCGTAGTTTCGCGCAATCACGCGCAGCCTATGTACGTCTATTAAGGTTTGGGCTTGTGCAGGAAGTTTTCCAAAGCGGTCGACGATTTCTTCTAACAGTGAATCGATTTGCGCCGTGGTTTTGGCCGTTGCCAGCTTTTTGTAAAAGCTCAAACGCAGTTGCACATCGCCGCAATAGTCGCTTGGCAGCAAGGCTGGTGCGTGAAGATTGATCTCGGTTGTGACATTGAATGGCGATAGCAGGTCTGGCTCGCGTCCGGCTTTGAGTGATGCCACGGCTTCGTTTAGCATCTCGTTATAAAGCTGAAAGCCAATCTCCATCATGTTGCCGGATTGGTTCTCGCCAAGCACTTCGCCAGTGCCGCGAATTTCTAAATCGTGCATGGCTAAGTAAAAGCCTGATCCCAACTCTTCCATTTGCTGAATGGCGTCTAACCGCTGGCTAGCCCGCTTGGTCAAGCTCTCTATATCGGGCACCATCAAATAAGCATAGGCTTGGTGATGGCTGCGACCAACTCGGCCGCGCAATTGGTGTAGCTGGGCTAGGCCGAATTTATCGGCGCGGCTCATGACGATGGTGTTGGCGGTAGGCACGTCGATACCGGTTTCGATAATCGTTGAGCACAACAGCAGGTTGTAGCGTTGGGCGACGAAGTCTTTCATCACACGTTCGAGTTCGCGTTCTGGCATTTGGCCGTGGGCTACTGCGATGCGGGCTTCGGGTAGCAACACTTCAAGCATTTCGCGGCGGTTTTGAATTGTCTCGACTTCGTTGTGCAAAAAGTAAACTTGCCCACCGCGTTTGAGTTCGCGCAGCACGGCTTCGCGAATCACGCCGCGGCTTTCGCTGCGCACAAAGGTTTTGATGGCCAAGCGCCGCTGTGGTGCGGTGGCGATTATGCTTAAGTCTCTGAGTCCTTCTAAGGCCATGCCCAAGGTGCGCGGAATCGGTGTGGCAGTTAGCGTGAGCACATCGACTTCGGCGCGCATGGATTTCATGGCCTCTTTGTGGCGCACGCCAAAGCGGTGTTCTTCGTCGATGATGAGCAAGCCTAGGCGTTCAAACTTCACATCTTTGCTGAGCAGTTTGTGCGTGCCCACGACTATGTCTATGGTGCCGTCCGCAATGCCTTTAATCGCCGCAGTGATTTCTTTGGCTGATCGAAAACGGCTTAACTCAGCGACTTTTACCGGCCACTTGGCAAACCGGTCTACCAAGGTTTGGTAATGCTGCTCGGCGAGTAATGTGGTGGGTGCTAAAAGAGCGACTTGTTTGCCGCCTGTGATGGCGATAAACGCGGCCCGTAAGGCAACTTCAGTTTTACCAAAACCCACATCGCCGCAGACCAGTCTGTCCATTGGGCGCGGGCTAATCATGTCTTGAATCACTGCATGAATGGCGGCGCTTTGGTCGGCTGTTTCATCAAAGCCAAAGTCGTTGGCAAAGGTTTCATAGTCGCCCGGTGAGTAGCGAAATGCATGGCCTTGGCGGGCCGCGCGGCGCGCATAAATATTCAGTAATTCAGCAGCTGAGTCGCGCACTTGTTCTGCGGCTTTGCGTTTGGCTTTTTCCCACTGGCCGCTGCCTAAGCGGTGCAATGGTGCTTCTTCAGCGCTGACGCCGGTGTAGCGGCTGATGTGGTGGAGTTGGCTGACCGGCACATAAAGGGTGGCGGCGTCAGCGTATTCCAAGTGCAAAAACTCTTGCATCACGGGCGAGCCATCGGGATTTTTTCCCATACCTAAATCAAGATTGATCAGGCCTACATAGCGGCCAATGCCGTGGGCGCTGTGCACGACTGGATCGCCCAAATTGAGTTCGGACAAGTCCTTGATCAAGGCCTCTACATCGCTGACTTGCTCTTGCTTTTTATTGCGTCTGCGCACGCTGATGCCGGCGGCAAATAATTCGGTTTCAGTGACGAAATCGATGTCGCCTTCAAGCCAGCTAAAGCCTTGACCCATGGCGGAAGTGGCAATGCCTAGCTTTTCGCTGCTGGTTTGAAAATCAATCAGTGAGTCAAAAGCGGGTGGACTAACGCCGCTGGCGCGTAAAAAGTCCAGCAGACTTTCGCGCCGGCCATCGCTTTCGGCCAGCAGCAGCACACGCTGCGGTGTGTTGCGAATATGGCTTTTGAGTTTTGCCAGAGGGTCTTCTGCGCCGCGCACCACGGCCATTTCGCCGAGTTTTTGAAACTGTGCGTTATCGGCTACGTCTTCAATGCCGGACTTGAGGGCTAGTTGCGCATATGCATTGGCGCGCGCGTAAAACTGCTCGGCGCTAAGGAATAAGGATTCGGGCGGCAGGGCTGGGCGGTCAGGCGCATCTTTGACTAAGCGGTAACGGTCTTTGGTATCTTGCCAAAAGCGTTGAAAAGCCGGTTCTAAGTCGCCGTGTAATACGACGGTTGCGTCGCTGCCGAGGTAGTCAAAAACTGTGGCCGTGTCATCGAAAAACAGTGGCAAGTAATACTCGATACCGGCTGTCGCTACGCCATTGCCAATATCTTTGTAGATACGACTTTTGGTCGGATCTCCTTCAAGCAACTCGCGCCAGCGGCTGCGAAAACGGGTGCGGGCATCGTTGTCCATGGGGAACTCTCGGCCCGGTAACAAACGAATTTCTGGCACTGGGTAAAGGCTGCGCTGGCTGTCTGGGTCGAAGGTTCGTATCGAGTCGATTTCATCGTCAAACAGGTCAACGCGAAACGGCACCAACGAGCCCATGGGAAATAAGTCTATTAAGCCGCCGCGCACCGCATACTCGCCCGGACTCACAACTTGGGTCACGTGGCTGTATCCCGCCAGCGTTAGCTGGGCTTTAAGACGGGCTTCATCTAACTTTTGTTTGACCTTAAATTCAAACGTATAGCCGGCCAAAAAGCTGGGCGGTGCAAGCCGGTAAAGCGCGGTGGTGGCGGGGACAATAATCAAGTCGGCGCCGAGTTCGCGGTCGCGCTGCGAGATGCGCCAGAGCGTCGCTAGGCGCTCGCTAATCAGGTCTTGGTGCGGCGAGAAACTGTCGTAGGGCAGGGTCTCCCAATCAGGGAACAACGCGCAGCGCAGATCGGGTGCGAAAAAAGCGATCTCAGCTAGCAGGCGCTGGGCGGTTGCGGCGTCTGAGGTGATGACTGCTGTTGGCCTTCCGGCGGCTTTCTCGCGCAGGCCAAGTTTGGCAATTAGCAAGGTATCGGCTGAACCCACAGGCTGTGGCAGGGTGTAGCGTTTGCCGGGGGTGAGTTTTGGAATCTCCATGTGGTCTTGTTGTCCCGATGTCTTAGTGACTAAGTGTTTGTTGCGCATTGCGTTAAAAAGCCTTGAGTCCCATGCAAAACACCCCCAAGCCTGAGGCGGTGGGGGGATGGTTGGCGTCAATAGTATGTATTTTAGAATCTATGATGCTGGCATGACGCTAGACGCACCAAAATCCCTTCAGCCCAAGGCCAATCGCCATGCAACCGAGCTGGCTGAGCCGCCACTGACGCCCTCATTGTCGTCATTGCAGTCGGCGCAAGCAGCGCCTGAGTCCGCGCAGTTTTTTGTATTGATACCCTGCGCGGGTCACGGCAGTCGCGCCGGCAGAGACGGCCCGAAACAATATCAACACTTGTTGGGCAAAGCCATGGTTTGGCATACGCTGCAGGCGTTTCGCCAGCTCGGTGCTGCGCTGAGTGCTGTTGCGGTGGTGGTGGCGCCAGATGACACAGGCTTTGAGATTGCCTGTCCCGATTTCGGCCAGTCCAACGAGCGGCGCTTTTGTGTTGGCGGTGCGACTCGTGCCGATTCCGTGCTGGCTGGTTTGCGTGAACTTGAGCTGTCTGGTGCGAGTCAGGATGACTGGGTGTTAGTCCATGATGCGGCCCGCTGTTTGATTGAGCCGGCGCAAATTTTGGCGTTGATCGCCGCTTGCCGCAATGATGCAGTCGGTGGCCTGTTGGCGCTGCCTTTGGCCGATACGCTGAAAACTGCAATCAACGGCCGAATTGCAACGACCTTAAACCGAGATGGCAAATGGTTGGCGCAAACCCCGCAAATGTTTCGTCTTGGCCCCTTGATTCAGGCCATGCTAAGTGCCGGAACTTTGGTGACGGACGAGTCCAGTGCGATGGAGTTTGTTGGCTTGTCTCCTTTACTAGTAGCGGGCAGCGCGCAAAATTTCAAGGTCACTTATCCAGCGGATTTTGCGCTGGCTGAGGCGGTTCTCTCGAGTCGGATTTAATTTTTAAAAGGTAGTTTTATGAGCGTAGATTTTCGGATTGGTGAGGGCTGGGACACGCACGCTCTGGTGCCGGGGCGCAAGCTAATATTGGGCGGTGTTGAAGTGCCGCACAGCACCGGATTGCTGGGCCATTCAGACGCTGATGTTTTGGTTCATGCTGTGATTGATGCACTACTGGGTGCCACTGGCATGGGCGATATTGGACGCATGTTTCCAGACACCGATATAAATTTTAAGGGCGCTGACTCTATGCTGCTGCTCAAAGAAGCGGGACGCCGATTGGCCGCTGCAGGCTTTCAGATTGGCAATATAGACAGCACCGTAATCGCTCAGGCGCCCAAACTAGCAACGCATATTCCGGCTATGCAGCAAGGCATTGCAGCGGCCTTGGGTTTGGCGATTGGGCGGGTTAATGTGAAGGCCAAGACAGCCGAAAAACTCGGGCCTGTAGGGCAGGGCTTGAGTATGGAGGCGCGGGCAGTGGCACTGGTTTTCTATGCGACGGCTGTTTGAGCTTGGCTTTTACTCATTGGTTAAGCACCAAGCTACTTTGCTGACTTCTATACCCGCTTAACCCCGGGGTAGCTTGATGTGCGCCACCAGCCCGCCGGTCGCAGTGTTTGCTAATACAAACATTCCGCCCATGCGCTGAATAGTTCTCTCGACAATGGCTAAACCCAGACCAGCGCCAGTGGCCGACGTGCGTGCTGCATCGCCGCGAAAAAACGGCCGAGTGAGCTTGGGTAGGGTCTCGCTAGAAACCCCCATGCCGTGGTCACGCAGCTTAATCTGAACCCATTTGTCTCGCGCTGTGGCGACTATCTCAACCATGGCAACGCCTGTTTCTGGTGTTTTTCCATAACGGCGCGCATTCTCGACCAAGTTTGAAATCACTCGTAGCAGCTCGATTTCATCGGCCAGTACATCAATATCCTGGGTAATTTTTACACTGATGCGCAGGTCGTCGTATTCCTTAACGCCATAGACCGCCGCTTCTATGACCGCATTTAACGAGATAGGGGAAAGTTGTACTGGGTCTAGTCTTGCGTAGTCTAAAAACTTGTCAATGATGGCATCTAACTGGGTGATGTCGGCAGCCATGTGGGCGCGCGCCTCTTCGTCGCTTACGCTCATTTCAGTTTCTAATCGCAGCCGCGCCAAAGGGGTTCGTAAATCGTGTGAAATGCCGGCGAGCATGATGACTCTGTCTTGCTCAACCTTGGATAGCTGTTCTGCCATGCGGTTAAAGCCGATATTGACTTCACGTATTTCGCTAGTGGCAACGTGCTCGTCAAGACGGCTGGCATCGAAGTCGCCGTCTCGCATACGGCTGGCCGCAAACGACAACTCTTTGAGCGGTTTGTTAATTAAGCGTGCAATGAATGCTGCACCTGTGAGTGATAAAGCCGCTGCTGTAATTAACCAGATGATCCAAGTCGAGCTGTGTGAAGGTCCGACGCGGGATTGATCGGTGAGCAGCCAGTATTTGTCGCCATCAATGTCAAACCCGACCCAGAAGCCAGTTTCGCCATTGACTGATTTCGCCACTATGGTGTTGCTACCCAGTCGGGTGATAAGCGCTTCGCTGATGCGCTCGCCTAATTCATTTTTAGAGAACAGCACATAACTGTCTTTGGCTTCGCGCGCGCTGATGTTGACTTGCTCTTCATCTGCCAATGTTTTGATAAGTGCCAAGCGTGCTATCGAGTCTGAATAGCGTAATGCAGCGCGGCTCAAGTTAACCAATGAGGTGAGTTGCTGCGCGCTTTGTAAGGCGCGCGGTTCAGATTCAAGCGAGCGAAAGGTTTGCAGCCAAGCAATGCTTGAGCCCAGCAAAAGCAATGCGAGAAAGAAAAAAGTTCGCCAGAACAGGCTTATGCCGTGACCAGTATGTGACTCTATTGCCGTTGGTAATGCTTCTTCGGTGAAGTGTTTGGAGTGCTCCATAAATGAATAATACCTACCGTATGAACTCAGGGATTAACATGAAGATTTAACGATGTACATCATGTTGCATAGTTGCAAAGTACTATTCTTAATAAAATCTGCGAGTAGCTACATAACTCACCAGCGGTGAGTCTCTTGCATGTGTTCGCCTTTAGTTTGTGCCGTCCGGCACGAATACATAACCGACGCCCCAGACAGTTTGTATGTAGCGTGGAACTGCGGCATCGACTTCGATTAGTTTGCGCAGACGTGATACCTGCACGTCAAGACTTCTGTCAAAAGGTTCGAACTCGCGACCACGCGCAAGTTGAGCCAGCTTTTCACGCGACAAAGGTTGGCGTGGATGGCGTACCAAAGTTTTAAGCATGGCGAATTCGCCAGTCGTCAAAGGCAATTCATCGCCATTTTTGTGCAATGTCCGCAGGCCCATATCGAACGAGAAGGGACCAAAAGTAATGATTTCTTGGTCAATGGATGGCGCACCAGGCACTTCAACCGTAGGCCGACGCCGTAGAACGGCGTGTATACGAGCTAGCAACTCACGTGGGTTGAACGGTTTGGATAGATAGTCGTCAGCGCCTACCTCTAAGCCTACGATGCGGTCTACATCTTCGCCCTTGGCGGTCAGCATGATGATGGGAGTGCGGTCGTTGGCGGCGCGCAGGCGGCGGCAAATCGACAAACCATCTTCGCCTGGCATCATCAAGTCCAACACGATCAGGTCAACTGCATCGCGCAACATAATTCTGTTGAGCGCTTTACTGTCTTCTGCTGCCAGAACTTCAAAGCCTTCTTGGGCCAGATAACGGCGAAGCAAGTCGCGAATCCTAGCATCGTCATCTAGGATAAGAATTTTGTCGGGGCGAGAAGAAGTGGAAACTTGATTCATATTTATTTACTAATTTGTAACAGATCTATTTTGCAGTCTTAATTTGCTCATTACCGTTTATTTTTGTAACTTTGACATACTGTTACAAGACTAACGGGCTTGTATCTGTGGAGTGTTAGCCTTGCAAATGCGGTCTTGCGCACTTGTTTTTCGTATTTTGGGAATTTTTAGAGTTTTTCCACAAGATTTAATTAGCGCTATGCGAAGCTTTTTTTATTCGTTTATTGCAGATTTAATTTTCGGATTTATGATTATTTATTCAGGGTTTTATCTAATTCGCAACTAGCGTTTAAGTGAAGTTTTATTTTGAGATAAAAGGAAAATCCTTGTTATGTATAAAAATATTTTTCTATCCTTTGCTTTTCTAGCTTGCGTCAATGGGCTTCATGCGCAAACCAGTTCAGACGTTGTTATTCAAAACGTCGCCAAATTCTCTGCGACCAGCACAGTAGAAGTCCAACAGGATTTGCTGACGATTGTTATGAATACCGCCCGTGAAGGGCTTGATGCTGAGGTGGTTCAAGCACAGCTAAAGCAGGCGCTTAACAGTGCATTAAAAATTGCAAAGTCAGCAGTTGTTGGCGGACAAATGGAGGTCAGTACCGGCAGCTTCAGTCTCTACCCTCGCTATAGCAAAGAAGGCAAGATTAATGGCTGGCAAGGTACGGTAGAGTTGCTGTTAGAAGGTCGAGATTTCTCATTGATTACGGCTACAAGCGGAAAAATTCAGACGTTAACCATAGGCAATATTAGTTTCTCATTGAGTCGCGAGCAGCGCTTACGTGTGGAATCTGATGCACAAGCTGCAGCCATTGCAGGATTTAGAACTAAGGCAGAACAAGTTAGCAAAAGCTTTGGTTTTAATACCTACACTTTGCGTGAAATATCTGTCAACGCTAACAACCAAGGCAGTAATTCGCCGCAACGAATGACTGCAATGGCGGTGTCTTCTAGCCCCTCAGAGTCAGTGCCGGTAGAGGCCGGCAAAAGTACTGTGAGTGTGACGGCCAGTGGTTCGGTTCAAATGCGCTAAAGCTCTTGCGATCTTTAGCGCCAATGGCCGTGGTCCTTTAAGTTATTAAAACTTGTACTTCAAACCTATGCTGGTATTGCCAATGGTTTCTTTGTTGCCGCCGGCAAACTTTAGCTTGTGTTCGTCGTAACGCACAACTGCTGACCAGTTGGTGTTGATTGCGTATTCAGCGCCAACGCCGTAACTGATGCCCAGACCGCTTTCGGTGCCGGTCGCAATACCAGCTGCTGCATTAGCTGTCGTATCGGTATGGCCGTAAATAGCACCAACACGGCCTGTGACAGCAAACACGTCGTTGACTGGGAGCTTGCCAACCAGGCTCAAATCAATGCCGTAAGCTTTTGTGTTGCCGCCGGCGCGCTCAATGCGGCCGAAGTCGGTGTAACCCAATTCCATGCCGAAGTTCTTGTTGAAGTAACCGCCGCCATAAATACTGTATGAAGTGTCGTTCTTTTCAGAGTTGAAACGACCAAAGCCGCCGTTGGGCGCTTTGAAATTGGACTCACCGACGTTAAAACCAATATAACTAGTGCCTGGCACGTAGTAAGAGTTTTTAGCCATTGCTGAGGTCTGCGCCTGTGCAGCGCCCATGGCCAAGGTTAGACCCGCGGCTAGCAGAACTAAACGTGGAAATGCAGCGCGCGACTTTGTTGAGATAATTTGAGTTTTCACTTGACTGAAGTCCTTTGAATTTTTTGTGCTTTTGGCATTGCTGCCGCACAATGGGTAGATAGATCTCTAACTATAAGTAGCGCAAACACCTCAATCTGTAGGATGGTGTTGATAGCATCTGTAGGCGTCAGATTTATCGTGTTTCCATCTGGTAAAGAAGTCTAAATTTCATTAAATTTAGACTTCTTTACACGTATTTTGGGGAACTTTTTTGCTTCATTCATCAATTTTCGACGACTCGTCAATGCTTAAACAAGTCCTCAAACACGCGCAATTAAAACCATGAATTTATCCATTTCATCTTTTGTGCGCAGCCTAGCGGGCAGTTCTGCGCTGGTGCTTGACTCGCCACATAGCGGCACGCAATACCCTGGGGATTTCGGTTTCGTTTGCGCTTACGAATTGCTGCGCACAGCAGAGGATTCACACGTCGAAAAGCTCTATGACTTTGCGCCTGACTTGGGCGCTCACTGGGTCGAGGCACTTTTTCCGCGCAGCTATCTCGACGCCAATCGCAATCTGACCGAGATCGATATCAGTATGTTGGACGCACCCTGGCCGCTGCCGGTTGAGACTGATCCCGTGATCATGTCCAAAGTTCGTTTAGGCAAAGGCTTAATTTGGCGTGCTACCGATGATGGTCAGCCAATTTATGCGCGCAAACTTTCGGTGGCTGAAGTTAGGCTCCGGATTCGCAATTGCTGGCAGCCTTACCATGATGCGGTTGGGCAGGCGATTGCTGCTGCACACCAGCAACATGGTTTTAGCATTCATATCAACTGTCACTCTATGCCATCCGTGGCCGCGAGTGCAGCAACCGATTTTCCGGGTGAAGTTCATCCCGATTTTGTGATTGGCGACAGGGATGGCAGTACTGCCAACCCGGCGTTATCCGATCTGATTGCCAAACACTTGCGCGCTCTGGGTTATCAAGTCGCCTACAACCACCCTTATAAAGGTGTCGAGTTGGTCAGACGCTATGGCGAGCCAGCCCAGCAGCGTCACAGTATTCAGTTAGAAATCAATCGCAATCTTTATATGAACGAGAAAAGCTTTGCGCTCACCGAAGGCTTTGCTCAGCTCAAGTTGTCGCTGCATTCTTTGCTGTCTATGTTGCTAGCAATAGACACGCGCAAACTTTAATTGCTAACACCCGAATACGCCGATCCTCGAATATGCCGATTCTCCGGTCGGCGGTTTTTCGGCTTAACCGCTTGCTGCGCAGTGTCGGCCAAATCTAGCCATTGCTATCATTCGTATGATGAATACAAAAGAAACAATAGATAGCGTTGATTGCGTGGTGATTGGCGCTGGCGTGGTTGGTTTGGCTGTCGCTAGAGCGTTGGCGTTAGCTGGCCGCGAGGTAATTGTTCTCGAAGCGGCGGATGCTATCGGCACGGGCACCAGTTCACGTAATAGCGAAGTAATTCATGCCGGCATTTATTACCCAAAGGACTCGCTTAAAGCCAAGCTGTGCGTAGAAGGCAGCCGCATGCTGTATGCGTATTGCCAAGAGCGCGGTGTGGGTCATAGCCGCTGCGGCAAGTTAATTGTGGCGACTACCCAAGCGCAAAGCGCGCAGCTGCAAATCATTTTGGACAAGGCTATCAACAATGGTGTGCAGGGCATGGTGCTGCTAGGGCGTGAGGAGGCAAGAATGCTAGAGCCGCAGCTAGAATGCGTGGCTGCGCTGCATTCACCCAATACGGGCATCGTCGACAGCCACGCTTTTATGCTCAGTTTGCAGGGGGATCTTGAAAACGCTGGCGGCGCTGTGGTTCTCAATACCATCGTTGACAGTGTTGATCTTGGCATGCCTGGTCGCCTATTGGTGCAAACCGCTGACGGCACGCGCTTATCCACCAACACCTTAATCAATGCTGCGGGGCTTTATGCGCCGACTTTGGCAGCGCGCTTTGCGGGACTTGATGCGCGTTTTGTGCCGCCCGCTTTTTATGCCAAGGGCAATTACTTCACGCTGGCCGGCCGTTCGCCTTTTTCACGCTTGATTTATCCGGTGCCCGAGTCAGCCGGATTAGGCGTGCATTTAACTATCGATTTAGGCGGTCAAGCTAAGTTTGGACCGGATGTGGAGTGGGTAGCAACGCCCACAGACTTGGTTGTCGATGCCGCGCGCGGTGACGCGTTTTATGCTGAAGTGCGTAAATACTGGCCGGCCTTGCCCGACGGTGCGCTGCAGGCAGGTTATGCCGGCATTCGGCCGAAAATTAACGGGCCAGACGATGCGGCAAGTGACTTTCTGATTCAAGGCCCTAGCGAACATGGTGTGGCAGGTTTGGTCAACTTATTTGGTATTGAGTCTCCTGGTTTGACTAGTGCTTTGGCACTGGCTGAGCATGTTAGAAAAAAGTTTGAATAATCAGGAGCTAATTTGTAACTGCCTTTAATTTAAACAATGAAGACATTTTTTTGGTTTTTCTTTCCTCGGGATACCCCTAGTTAAAAATCACTCTTTAGCCTGTTCTGCTCGTGCTGACGGCGTTACAGTGATACGGGTACATTTCTTGCGTCTGAGTTTTTAGTGCATCTGCGAGCGATTTGCTCTGTGTATTTTATGAATGGAGAAACCATGTTGAAACTGTTGAAAAAATCCGGCCTAGCTTGTGCGGCTCTGGCAACGTTGGCAATTGTCTCAATGCCCGCCCACGCTGGCAAAACGTTAGACGCCATTAAGGCCAGAGGTCAAGTGATTTGCGGCGTGAATGTTGGGTTAGCCGGCTTTTCTGGTGCTGACAGTAATGGCGTATGGACGGGATTAGATGTCGACGTTTGCAAAGCAATCGCCGCCGCCACGCTGGGAGACGCTAACAAAGTTAAGTGGGTACCACTCAACGCCCAGCAGCGCTTTACCGCATTGCAGTCTGGTGAGATCGACATTTTGTCGCGCAATACTACTTTTTCACTGAGTCGCGATGCGTCTCTCGGCTTGTCAATTACCGCTGTGACCTACTACGACGGCCAAGGTTTTATGGTCCCGGCGAAAAGCAAAGTCACCAGCGCCAAGCAGTTAAAAGGTGCGACGGTATGTGTGCAATCCGGCACGACGACTGAGAAAAATCTCTCGGACTACAGCCGCGCCAATAATTTGTCACTCAAGCCTATCGTGTTTGAAAAACAAGAAGCTGTTAACGCCGCTTATTTTTCGGGCCGTTGCCAGGCTTATACAACTGATGCATCTGGCTTAGCATCCGTGCGTAACAAAGAAGCGCGTGTTCCAACCGATCACATCATCTTGCCAGATCTCATCTCCAAAGAGCCATTAGGCCCAATGGTTAGGCGTGGTGATGACGAATGGGCAGCTATTGCCAAGTGGGTGATTTACGGTCTGGTTGAAGCCGAAGAGTATGGAATCACTCAAGCCAATGTAGATGCTATGCAAAAAGATAGCAAAGACCCAGTGGTCTCACGCTTGACGGGTAGCGGTGAAGACATTGGTAAGCTGCTTGGTTTGGATAAAGACTGGCTGGTTCGATCCATCAAGGCTGTGGGTAATTACGGCGAAATTTTCGAACGTAACGTTGGCCCTAAAACTGCGTTGGCCTTGCCGCGCGGTGCCAATAACCAGTGGAACAAGGGCGGTCAGATGTACGCCTACCCGCTGCGTTAAGCCGGTATTCAATTAGCTCTAAAGCTGCTTTTGAAACGACTTTTACACTAACTGCCTAACGGGCCAATCCGCGTATCAGTGCGCAGGTATGGCCCGTTTTACTTTTTCAGTCCACCCTCTTGAGGCCCATCGAATGGCAGACACATCACAAGAATTGATTCCATCAAGAACTGCTCCACCGCCCCAGCGCAGCCATTTTTCTTGGCGTAGCAAGCAAGCGCGCGGTCTGGTCTACCAGTTGATCACTGTGCTGGTCATCAGTTTCTTGATTTGGCTTTTGGTGAGCAACACGCTTGCCAATATGAAGCTGCGCGGCATTCAAAGCGGCTTTGACTTTTTGACCGGCCGCGCGGGTTTTGATATTGGCGAGCAAATGATTGGATTCGACGCCAGTCAGCCCTATTGGCGTGCTTTTTTGGCCGGCTTTGTCAACACGCTGCGGGTTGCAATAGTCGGCATTGTGTTCTGTACTGTCTTGGGTACTTTATTGGGCATAGGCCGGTTTTCGCGCAACGCGTTGGTGCGTGGTCTTTGCTATGGCTATGTGGAATGCTTTCGCAATATTCCGGTTTTGTTGCAACTACTGATGTGGTATTTAATTTTTACCGAATACTTGCCGGTGGTCTCCGAGGCTTTGCATATTGGAAACTGGTTTTACCTGAGTAAAAACGGTATATCTTTTCCGCAGCCGGTTTGGGGACTCGGTCAGGGCTTGGCTGCTGTGGGTATTTTTCTGGGCGCTATTGCCGCATGGATTTATTCACATTGGGCGCGCAAACAATTCGAAGTAACTGGCAAGCCCAAACCTTTACTTTTTATCTGGATAGTTGCGCTGATTAGCGGCGGCTTGCTCGGCTGGTTTGTGGGCGGTGCGCCAACTGCTTGGAATATGCCGCAACTCGGTGCTTTTCGCGTCGAAGGTGGCGGCGCGCTTTCGCCTGAATATTTGGCGGTGCTACTTGGACTGGTTTTTTATACCTCGGCCTTTGTGGCCGAAGTTGTGCGCGGTGGTATTGCTTCTGTCTCGCACGGCCAGCATGAGGCCAGTGCTTCCCTAGGTCTTTCGCAGTCGCTGTCAATGCGCTTAGTGGTGTTGCCGCAGGCGCTGCGCGTGATCATTCCGCCTATGACTAATCAGTACTTAAATCTGACCAAAAACTCTTCGTTGGCAGTCGCCGTGGGTTACCCCGATGTGGTGTCAATTGCCAATACTTCGTTGAACCAGACCGGGCGTGCGGTTGAATGCATTGTTGTCATCATGGCCATCTACCTCACACTCTCGCTGCTTACCTCTAGTTTTATGAACTGGTTTAATGCGCGTGCCGCTATCAAGGAAAGGTAAGCCAATCATGACTGAAATTTATGTTGTCAAGCCTGCGCGTATTGCGCCAATCCGTACCCAAGGCCTTATGCCTTGGCTTAAAGCTAACTTGTTCGCAAGCGCTCCTAACGCCTTGCTCTCAACATTGCTTATGGCTATGTTGGTCTACGTCATCTCTAATGCCTTGGGTTGGGGTGTCTTTAATGCGGTGTTTGCCGCTGACCCCGACAGTTGCCAAGCCGCACGCGGACTGGGCGCTTGTTGGGGCGTGATTCATGAAAAAGGCCGGCTTATTGTGATGGGTCGCTACCCGCAAGATGAACATTGGCGGGCCGTGTTGGCTACGCTGTTAATGCTCAGTTTAGTAGTGGCGAGTTGCATGCAGTTTTTCTGGAAGCCTTGGTTGGTGTTGCTTTGGGTTGCCGTATTGGCAGCATTTTTCATACTAATGAGTGGCGGCGTGTTGGGACTGTCTAAGGTCGATACCGACCAATGGGGTGGTTTGCCTTTGACCATCATGCTCACCGTGATTTCTATGACGGCTGCTTTTCCGCTGGCAGTTGCAGTGGCGCTGGGCCGGCGCTCTAACATGCCGGCGATTAAAAGCCTGTGCGTGATCTATGTCGAGTTGGTGCGCGGCGTGCCACTGATCTCAGTGCTGTTCATGGCTTCGTTTATGTTTCCGCTGTTCATGCCGATTGGTAAGTCGCCCGATGTGTTGATACGCGTCATCGTCGGCATTACCTTGTTTGCTGCCGCGTACATGGCTGAGATTATTCGCGGTGGCCTGCAGTCTTTGCCCAAGGGTCAGTTGGAAGCTGCCGCCAGTTTGGGATTGGGTTACTGGCAGACACAAATCAAGATTGTGTTGCCGCAGGCTATGGGTGCGGTGGTGCCTAGCATTATGAACAACTTTATTTCACTGTTTAAGGACACCTCTTTGGTGACCATAGTGTCCTTGTATGAGTTGACTGGCGCCTTGAGTTTGGCGGTGGGATCAGACCCTAATTGGCGACCGTTTAAGGTCGAGGCTTATTTGTTCATCGCGGCGATTTACTTTATCTGCTGCTTTTCAATGTCGCGCTACAGCTTGTGGATAGAAAAGCGCCTTGCCGTTGGTAAGGCCAGTTAATGATGCCAGTTGATCAATAAATTATTAAACATCATCCATTGAGTAAAAGCATTTCAAAAGTTTCAAGGAATAAAAATGAGCGAACCCATCATCAACTTTGAAAAAGTTAACAAATGGTATGGCAACGATTTTCATGTGCTGCGTGACATTAATTTGCAGGTCGCGCAGGGCGAGAGACTGGTTATTTGTGGTCCATCGGGATCTGGGAAATCTACCCTGATCCGCTGCATTAACGCGCTTGAAGAATACCAAGAGGGAAAGTTGACAGTCGTCGATCAGCTCTTAGGCGACGACCTTAAAGCGGTTGATGCGGTGCGCCGTCAAGTCGGCATGGTGTTTCAGCAGTTCAATCTTTTCCCGCATCTCTCAGTGCTTGAAAACCTCACACTGTCGCCGACATGGGTTGCGGGTATGCCTAAAAAAGAAGCGATTGAAAAAGCCATGCATCAGTTAGAGCGCGTACAAATTGCTGAACAAGCAAATAAATATCCGCTGCAGTTATCCGGTGGTCAGCAGCAGCGCGTAGCGATTGCGCGTGCGCTTTGTCTAACGCCCAAAATTATGCTGTTTGATGAGCCGACCTCAGCGTTAGATCCAGAGATGATTAAGGAAGTGTTAGATGTCATCATGGAGTTAGCCGATGGCGGCATGACCATGTTGTGCGTGACCCACGAAATGGGTTTTGCTAAAGCTGTGGCCAATCGTGTGATTTTTATGGATCAAGGGCAAATCGTCGAAGAAAATAATCCTGAAGAATTTTTTAACAATCCGCGTACCGACAGAAGTAAAGACTTTCTCTCCAAGATACTGGGTCACTGATGGTGCTTGGATTGTTGGTTGCGGTTGATAGTGGTTTTTTGAGATTTATTCGTCGAATTGACAGGCGGATTCAAGCTTGAAGTGCAACCGTATGCTGATAGGACTCTAACTGTTCCATAAAAACCTGATGCGGCGTTCGATACCCTAAACATTTTCTAGGACGATGATTGAGCCTGTGCATCGCTAAAGCAATGTCATCGTCGGTGATGCAATTAAAGCGCATCCCCTTTGGGAAAAACTGGCGAATCAAACCGTTCATATTCTCGTTCGCCCCACGCTCCCACGAGGCGTATGGATGGGCGAAAAAGAAATCTGCACTCAGCGCAGAAGCTATTCGTTCATGCTGGGCAAATTCCTTGCCGTTATCAGTCGTGAGAGTGTGCACGCAATGAGCGAACGGTTTGAGTAAAGTGATTAACGCGTCCCCTACGGCTTGCGCTGTTTTGAATGGCACGTGGAAAATTATTGAATAGCGAGAGACACGCTCATTAATCGTCACTAGTGCTTGCTTCTGCCCGGCACCAATCACCAGATCAGCCTCCCAGTCGCCAAAGCGCGCACGCTCAAGCACGATGTCGGGTCGCAGTTCTATTGAGACCTGGCGAGAGATGGTGCCGCGCCGTTCACGGCCACTGCTGCGTTTTTTTCGCGTCTTCTGGCAACGCAGTGTTTTATGCAAGGTGCCGCCCGCGCGTTTGTCAGCGTAGATGTACTGGTAAATGCTCTCATAGCTAACACCGGGTTGGTGGCTAGCTTCGAGGTGGCCGCTGATTTGCTCGGGGCTCCAAGCCTCAGCCAACTTTTCCTCCACTACAGCCCATGTCGAGTCAGCAACTCTAGGACTATTGGCGCAGGCAAGTCTACGTTCTTGGGCTTTGTCATTTGCCTGCTTAGGGCGATAGCCTCGTAGACCGCGGTTACGACGCAACTCACGGCTGATGCTCGATTTATCACGGTCCATCATTTTTGCAATTTCACTTTGATTGAAGTTTGCTTTGACGAGGATTGCAATCTGGTAACGTTCGTCACGGGTGAGGTGTGTGTAAATCATTCTGGGCAACTTTGACTTGGTAGTCGGGAAGCTTGGATGCTCTCACATCTCACCCACCCGTACGGTTAATTTCAAAGTTGCACTTCAGACTTGAATCCGCGGTTGTATTTGACGGTTGGCAAAGCGTTCATTTTTTGCCAGAAACAATCTTTTCTGGCCTGAACGACTTCACGCTGGTGTCGCTTCCCATGTTTGTCATCATGGGTGCTGCTGTGGCTTCATCGCGTGCTGGAAGTGACTTGTACGAAGCCTTGGCGCGTTTGCTGCACAAGGTTCCGGGCTCATTGGTGATTTCTAATATCGGCGCCTGCGCATTGTTCTCGGCACTCACAGGTTCTTCGCCAGCGACTTGCGCGGCGATTGGAAAAATGGGTATTCCTGAGATGCGTAAGCGCGGCTATGACGCTGACTTGGCAACCGGTGCGATCGCGGCGGGCGGAACGCTGGGGATTTTGATTCCACCCAGCGTGACCATGATTTTGTACGGCATTGCCTCCGAGACATCAATCGGTCGCTTATTCATTGCAGGCATTATTCCTGGCTTGCTGTTGACCGGTTTATTCATGGCTTGGGCTTTGTTTTTGAGTTGGAAACGCGGCACGGTTTTAATTGATAAGGACCGCATTTATTCCCTCAAAGAAAAAGTAGAGCTGTTGCCTCGCCTGCTGCCATTTATTGCCGTCATCGTGGGTGTTGTATATGCCCTTTATGGCGGTATTGCCACGCCTTCTGAAGCGGCAGGCGTAGGCGCCATGCTATGTTTGCTCATGGTCGCTGTGATTTATCGTGTGTGGCGGCCACGCGATCTCTGGCTTATTTTGCGTGATGGTTTACGTGAGTCCGGCATGCTACTCATGATTATTGGCGCGTCCATTTTGTTTGGCTACATGATGTCGTCATTGCAGGTGACGCAATCGGTAGCCGAGGCGATTGGCGAAATGAATGCGAATAAATGGGTGGTACTCGGCGCTATCAATTTGATGCTGTTAGCTGCGGGTTGTTTTTTACCACCGGCTGCAATTATTTTGATGACAACGCCGATTTTGATGCCGGTCATTTTGGCTGCTGGATTTGATCCGATCTGGTTCGGTGTCATTTTGACTATCAATATGGAACTGGGATTAATTACCCCGCCAGTAGGTTTAAACCTGTTTGTGATTAACGGTATTACGCCAGATGTGAAACTGCAAACTATTTTAAAAGGGGCGTTTCCCTTTATGCTTTGCATGGTTTTAGCGATATTGATTTTGTGCATTTTTCCAGAACTTGCGACTTGGTTGCCTAACAAGGTCATGGGTTAAAAATACCATTTGGTAAATTGACTAAGCATTCTGGAGGCATACGCCAGATTGCTTTTTTTTAACCTTACGGTAAGTTGCGCGATTTTTAAAACCCCAGTCTTGCACCTGCACCTAAGAGTGTTGCAACACCCAGCAAAGCAAAGATAGCAGCGGCTATTGAATGGATTAACTTCATGGGAATTTTATTTGCCATCTTGCGACCAATAAAAACCGCAGGCACATCGGCAATTAGTATGCCCATTGTTGTGCCCAGTACCACCCATATCGGACTGGCGTAATGGGCGGCTAAAGCAATCGTTGCGATTTGGGTTTTGTCACCCATTTCAGCAAGAAAAAATGTCACAAATGTGGCGCCAAAAACGCCTAGTTTTTTAGCGATTTTGGTGTCTTCGTCATCTATCTTGTCGGGTATCAATGTCCATATTGCCATGCCAATAAAGGATGCACCCAAAATCCAGCGCAAGCTCCCGGCACTGATGTTGGCAGTGATCCATGCACCTAGTGCTCCCGCTAACCCATGGTTGATGACGGTGGCGCAAAGTATGCCGGCGATGATAGGCCAAGGCTTTTTAAATCTTGCCGCAAGAATGAATGCTAAGAGCTGAGTTTTATCGCCGATTTCCGCGAGTGCGACGACACCGGTCGAGACTAAAAGCGCTTCCATGAGAAATTCCGAGGCCGGTTTAAAACGATTGACCACGTGCGTCCCCAGCCAATGCGGAAGCACAGTGATCAAAGGTCTTGCCAAGCGGTGTTACCGCTCACGCCATGACCAGTGTGTGGTCAAGTATGTTGACGTGAGCCAATTCTTGCGAAAAGCGGCTACTCCCCAATGAGTGTGCACATCATAACTTAGTAAACCACTGTTTTATCCGATTTTCCGGTGCGCGCAATACTGTGTATTGGCGTCAAAAAAGAACGGTTATGCGGCGTCGTGGCCTACTTTTATGTGTGCTTCGCCACGCTAAGATATTTAATCGTTCTATCTTTTTCTTACTGCCTATTTAGACTGGGTCGGTAATTAATCACCATACTAGGAGTCAATATGTTTGCAGAACACCGGGAATTAATTTCTCAACTCAAGTCCAGTGACCAACACTTTAGTCGGCTGTTTGATGAGCACAATGATCTCGATAAAAAGCTGATTAATCTTGATGCGGCATTGGTTCCCGCCACACACGTCGAAGTGGAAAATCTTAAAAAAGAAAAGCTGCTGTTAAAAGACCAAATCTTGGTCATTCTCAAAAAAGCGGGTGCTTAAATCAAGCTCGATTTGTATTAAGCAAAAAGATCACCCTGCATAATTTGCACGGTGATTTTTTTTGCTCGCACACTCGGTTTTCTACTTGGCGGCAAACCACTTTTACGCGATCCATGTTTGTTTTGTACCAACCCTGCTTGTTGCTTGGCTTCTGGGCTTTCGCGTAGCGTGTAAAGCTTGTCTTTAGCGTGCTTAACCGCTAGTTTTTCATCCACGATGGGCGCCGGGTAGTCAATGCCAATGATGCAGTTCGACATCTGCTGCACCGCCGTCTCCATAGTCCAAGGTTTGGCTAAATACGGCAGAGGAACACGGGCTAGCTCTGGTACCCATTGGCGAATAAAAATACCTTCTGGATCTTGGTCTTGCGCTTGCTTGGCTGGTGAGTAAATGCGCAAGGTGTTGATGCCAGTTGTGCCACTTTGCATCTGCATCTGGCTCCAGTGAATGCCGGGCTCGAAGTCCAAAAACTGCCGCGCTAAAAACTCGCCCGTTCTGCGCCAGTGCAACCACAAGTGACACGATGCAAAGCTCACCAACATGGCGCGCATACGAAAGTTTAGCCAACCTGTGGCGACTAATGAGCGCATGCAGGCATCCACCATGGGGTAGCCTGTATGTCCCGTACACCAAGCTTGAAAATTGATTTCGTCTTGCACACTAAAAGGCGTTGCGCCGCCCTTGATATCGCCGGGTCTGAGGCCATCGCAGGCGCGCGAGAAATTTGCAAACTCTATGGCCGGTTCGCTTTCGAGTTTTTGCATGAAGTGACAGTGCCAACGTAGCCGGCCCGCAAAGCTACTCAGTGCGAAGGCCAGTTCTCTGTCATCGGTTTTGTTAATACAAGCGTCTATCGCCTGATGCAGCGTGCGCATAGACAGTGTGCCAAAGGCTAGATGTGGACTTAATCGACTGCAACCATCTTGCGCGCTGAGTGGGCTAGAGATGGCTTTGCGGTAGTTGCGCCCACGGCCTTGCAAAAAGCTTCGCAGACATTGGCGTGCTGCGCGCTCGCCCGCCGCCTGCAGTGTTTTGTTGTGCTGGGGCAGACCTAATGTTGCCAAGTCTGGAATATCGCCTAACGCTACATCTGTTTGACCGGCGAAGCGTTGGCTGAGTACTGCTAATGGCGTGGACATGCGCGCTTGCCAATTTTGGGCCCAGCCATTGCGCGAGGCTAGGGCGCGTATCACCCCAGTTTGGGTAAATTCTTGCCACACAATCTGCTCTTTTCTACACCAAGAGCCAACTGCTAAATCACGTTGGTAAGACCAGCCAGAGCCAGTTTCTTCATGACTAAGCAGATGCGTGAAGTGATATTTAGCGCGCAATTCTGTCAGTATTTTTTCAGCATTTCCAACGCGCACCAGCAGTGGTAACCCGCGCTTGTCTAGGTCTTGCCTTAGCTCTGTTAGACAGGCTAAGGCAAAGTCCACATGACTCGCGTCGCAGTCTGGGCTGTCTAGCCATTCAGGTTCAATGACAAAAAGGCCAAGTGCTGCTGCAAACGATTGTGCCGCTGCCAATGGTGCGTGATCGTGGACTCGCAGATCGCGTTTAAACCAAACTAGGGCAGAGGGCAAAGACATATTTAGTACTTTAGCGATGACTCGCTGGCTGCGTTTTGGCGCCGGTTTTGTCCCCCAGTGAGCATGGGACTTTGATGTTTTGGCGAGGTTTAATAAACCTTTGATTAAGCAAAAAAAATTAGCGATCGTTTTAGTTTGTCCGTGTGGAAAACTAAAACGATCGCTTACTAGAGGCTTTAATAACGCCTCAATTTATTCGTCGGTTAATCGGTTAAGAGTGTCAACCGATTAACCGGCATAACTAAGTTTTAAGCACTGAAGAAATTCTTCAGTTTGTCCGTCCAACCTTCTTCGCCGGGTGAATGCTTGGCGCCACCTTTTTTAAGCGACTCATCAAACTCTTTAAGTAGCTTGCGCTGATGCTCTGTGAGTTTGACGGGTGTCTCGACACTGACATGGCAGTACAGGTCGCCTGGGTAGCTTGAGCGCACACCCTTGATACCTTTGCCGCGTAGGCGGAACTGTTTGCCCGCTTGCGTGCCTTCGGGTATGTCTATGGCGGCTTTGCCCGCTAGAGTGGGGACTTCGATCTCGCCGCCCAATGCTGCAGTGGTGAAACTAATCGGCACGGAGCAGTGCAGGTCATCACCGTCACGTTCATAGATGTCGTGCTTTTTGACGCGAATTTCTATATAAAGATCGCCCGGTGGACCGCCGTTGGTGCCTGGCTCGCCGTTACCGGTTGAGCGAATTCGCATGCCATCATCAATACCGGCTGGAATTTTTACTTCCAGAGTTTTATTGGTTTTGGTCTTGCCTACGCCGTGGCAGGACACGCATGGTTCAGGAATCAGCTTGCCAGTTCCTTTGCACTGCGGGCAGGTTTGCTGGACGCTGAAAAAGCCTTGGCGCATCTGCACCACGCCGTGACCGTGACAGGTTGTGCAACTGACTACTTTGGTGCCTGGCTTTGCGCCCGCGCCTTGGCATATGCCGCAATTGTCCCAGCTTGGAATTCGGATTTGTGCGTCTTTGCCGTGGGCTGCTTCTTCTAGCGTGACTTCCATCGCGTAGCTCAAATCGCCGCCACGGTAAACCTGGCGTCCAGCGCCGCCGCCGCCACGCTGAGGTCCGCCGCGCTGACCGTTAAATACATCACCGAAGATGTCGCCGAAAGCTTCGGCAAAACCGCCAAAGCCTTCTGCACCTGGACCGCCGCCGCCGCCGCGCATATTCGGGTCCACGCCGGCATGGCCATACTGGTCATAAGCCGCACGTTTTTGACCGTCGGAAAGCATCTCGTAGGCTTCTTTGCCTTCCTTGAATTTTTCTTCTGCACCCTTGCTATTGCCGCCTTGGTTGCGGTCTGGGTGATGCTTCATCGCTAATTTGCGATAGGCTTTCTTGATGTCTTCGTCACTGGCGTTTTTGGCAACACCAAGCGTCTCGTAATAATCTTTTTTTGGCATGGACGTGATGGCTTTAATCGTTACTTTAATTTCGTTTTTTGCGGTTGAGAGCTTAGTTTGATAAGAGTCTGCCGCCTGATAGGCCAAAAGCCGCGAGAAGTATTTCCTAGGAAATGACTTCAGCGCGGCGTTGTGCCCGGCTTTATAACAGCCGGACTTGGTACTTTAAAAAGTTAAGCTTTTTTGGCTTCTTTAACTTCTGCATCAATCACATTGTCGTCAGCCGGTTTAGCTTTTGAGTCTTGCGCTGCTTCGCCCGCTGCGCCTGACTCTTTCGACGCTTGCATGTCGGCATACATTTTCTCGCCTAGCTTCTGGCTCGCTTCCATCAATGCAGCGTTCTTAGAATCAATGGCTTCTTTGTCTTCGCCTTTGAGCGCTTCTTCCATGTCTTTGATCGCGGTTTCGATTTTTTCTTTCTCGCCAGCGTCAAGCTTGTCACCGTACTCGCCCAATGATTTCTTCACGCTGTGAACCATGGCTTCAGCATTATTTTTGGCTTGCACGAATTCGACTTTTTTCTTGTCGTCTTCTGCGTTCATTTCAGCATCTTTAACCATTTGCTGAATTTCGGCTTCTGACAAACCAGAGTTGGCTTTAATCGTGATCTTGTTTTCTTTGCCCGTGCCCTTGTCTTTAGCGCCTACGTGCAAGATGCCGTTTGCGTCGATGTCAAATGAGACTTCGATTTGCGGTGTGCCGCGTGACGATGGTGGGATGCCTTCGAGGTTGAATTCGCCCAAGGCTTTGTTGCCCGATGCGATCTCACGCTCGCCTTGGAAAACTTTGATCGTCACTGCTGGCTGATTGTCTTCGGCAGTCGAGAAAGTTTGTGCAAACTTGGTTGGAATGGTCGTGTTCTTTTTGATCATTTTTGTCATCACACCGCCCATGGTTTCAATACCAAGTGACAGTGGGGTGACGTCAAGCAGCAGCACGTCAGTGCGATCGCCGGACAAAACTTGACCTTGAATTGCAGCACCAACTGCAACCGCTTCGTCAGGGTTGATGTCTTTGCGTGGCTCGCGGCCAAAGAACTCTTTAACTTTTTCCTGCACCTTTGGCATGCGCGTCATACCGCCGACCAAGATCACGTCTTGAATGTCGCTGACATTGAGACCCGCATCTTTCATAGCGACGCGGCACGGTGCAATCGTGCGCTCGATTAACTCATCAACCAGCGACTCAAGCTTGGCGCGCGTCATCTTCAGGCTCAGGTGTTTTGGACCGGAAGCATCGGCTGTGATGTAAGGCAGGTTGATGTCGGTTTGTGCGCTGTTCGAGAGTTCGATCTTGGCTTTTTCTGCGGCTTCTTTGAGGCGTTGCAGAGCCAACACGTCTTTACCTAAATCAACGCCTTGCTCTTTCTTGAATTCAGCAATGATGAAGTCAATGATGCGCTGGTCGAAATCTTCGCCGCCTAAGAATGTGTCACCGTTGGTGGACAGCACTTCGAATTGTTTTTCACCATCGACATCGGCGATTTCAATAATCGAGACGTCAAACGTGCCGCCGCCCAAGTCATAAACGGCGATCTTGCGGTCGCCCTTATCTTGTTTGTCCAGACCAAAAGCCAGCGCTGCAGCGGTTGGCTCATTGATGATGCGTTTGACGTCCAGACCCGCGATGCGGCCAGCGTCTTTGGTGGCTTGGCGCTGCGCGTCATTGAAGTAAGCGGGGACAGTGATCACGGCTTCTGTGACTGGCTCACCGAGATAGTCTTCGGCGGTTTTTTTCATTTTGCGCAGAATGTCGGCGCTCACTTGCTGAGCCGACATTTTTTTGCCGCGAACTTCAACCCATGCGTCACCGTTGTCGGCGCCGACGATTTTGTAAGGCATCAAGTCGATGTCTTTTTGAACTTCTTTTTCGCTGAATTTACGGCCAATCAAGCGCTTGACAGCATACAAAGTGTTGCGTGGATTAGTAACGGCTTGGCGCTTGGCCGATGCGCCGACCAATACTTCGCCGTCTTCTTGGTATGCCACGATGGAAGGTGTTGTGCGGGCGCCTTCTGAGTTTTCAATGACGCGGGGCGTGTTGCCCTCCATCACGGAGACGCAGCTGTTGGTTGTGCCTAAATCGATGCCAATAATTCTACCCATGATGAACTCCTGCTTAATTTGTTGATTTGAATTTTGGAAGCCGGCGGTCTTGTATCGACTCAACCGGCGTTAAAGCTTGTTTTCTTGCTTTAACTAACTGTGGTTTGATTTGGCAACTTCAAGTACTGACCCAAGGATTTAAGCCACTTAGGTAGTCGTTTTAGGTATCAATCCGAATTTATTTAGGTGCAGCTACCGTCACCAGTGCGGGGCGCAACACGCGGTCGGCAATTAAGTAGCCTTTTTGCAGCACGCTCACAACCGTATTGGCTTCTTGCTCGGACGGCACCATGGAAATGGCTTGATGCTGGTGGGGATCAAACCTGTTGCTGGCTGTTGGATTGATCTCAACCACTTTGTTGCGCTCAAGCGCACTTTTGAGCTGGTTTAGCGTGGCTTGTGCACCTTCGCGAATTTGCTCAGGCGACGCGTCTTTAATGCCTAGACTGGCTTCTAGACTGTCGGCGACCGGCAGCAAACTCTCAGCAAAGCTCTCAAGTGCAAACTTGCGCGCTTTGCTGATTTCTTCATCGGCGCGGCGACGGGCGTTCTCTGAGTCGGCTTTGGCGCGCAGATAGCTGTCGGCAAGTTCGGCGTTTTTAGCCTTGAGTGTTGCAAGTTCAGCTAACGCCGAGGTTGACTCGTCAAACTCGTTAGCCGCTTGCGCTGCTTCGAGTTCTTCTGGACTGGCAGTGCCACTTAAAGTAGCGCCGTCAGCGTTGTTAGAACCGTTTTGGGATTGTTTGTTGTCGAGTGGTGTGTTGTCTTGCATGCTTCGCAGAAAAAAAGTAAATCAGTAGATAAATTAGCTGGGGTTGTTAAAACCCTTTTCAAGTGCCGGGAATTGGTTTTTCTGGCGGCTAAATTCCAATGATTGTAATGTCGCTCGCTTTTGCTGAGTGCCGCACTGATTGCCGCACTGATAGTTCTAGCTTATTTGCGGTTTTTGTTCTGTTGTTGGGAGTGGCGGTGTGGGCATGGTTTTTTTAACCACGCGTCTGGCTTGGCTTAGCACCCATTTGCCGGCAAAGGCTTGCAAATCGTTCATGCGTTTGAGTAAGTCTGCGCCTAGTACTGTCACGGTATAGCCCTCGCCGCTGTGGGTCAGCAGACCGGCAGTGCGCAGCTCTTTGATGCGGGTATTCAGGGTGTTGGGCGTGATGTTGCCAATGCTGTCTTGCAGTAGGCGAAAGGTCTGGGGATGACCATCTTTGAGTGCCCAGAGTACACGTAAAGCGTAGCGTGACTCCAGTAGCGCTAGCAGTTGGCCCACGGCTGCGTTTTCTTTTGCACTCATTGTCAGTCTCCTCATACTAGGGTTGGCTTGCAGTTGGTCCCTAGCCTCTGCTTGTCACCCAATATAACGCAAAAACGCATACAAAAATCTGCTCTGCTACGAGTTTCATAGCTACCGATCCATAGCTAGCGGGTCACGGTCTATAAAGATTTTTAGTCTGGTGCAAAATTTAGAACCGATTTCCAACTTGGACTATCGGCTTGTTACCCTTAAGACGCCTTGCTCTAAGCTCGCCTCAACGCCTTGTGTTTAGGCTTAAGGAGTGCTTGGTTTAAGTCGCATCGCCATGAGCGGCATTGTTTTGGATATGGCTTGCGGCTGTGTATCTGCCTGTCTGCCTATCTGTCTATTAACTGACGCCGGTTAGGGATTCTTGGGTATGACTGTTTTGCCCCTGGCGCAGTCTTTCTCTGCCGTTTGATAAGTGGGTGCGCATCGCTGCGCGTGCCGCATCCGGGTCTTGCATGCAAATGGCGTTGTAAATGCATTCGTGCTCGAGGTTGACTCGGCGCAAATAGCTGATTCTGTCTTCTTTGGTGTGAGCGATGATGTTGACGCGAGTACGTGGAATGATCATGGTGCCCAAATACGCCATTAAGTCTGTGAAGTGCCGGTTACCAGTCGAGCGTGCTACTTCTACTTGAAACTGAAAGTCGGGTTGTACGGCATCTGAATTGGCTTCTATGGACTCTTGAAAGGCTTTGAGCGCAGCCGCCATGGCTTGCAAGTTCTCGTCTGTGCGGCGTTGCGCAGCCAGTCCCGCCGCTTCGGTTTCTAAACTAATACGCAGCTCTAACATCTGTATCACGTCGGCGACGGTGGCAAAGTCCTCTGGTGTAATTTTAAAGTCGTCAGCGTCATGCTGCTCCAGCACAAAAGTGCCTATGCCGTGCCGGGTCTCGACCAAGCTTGAGGCCTGTAGCTTTGAGAGTGCTTCGCGTACGACAGTGCGGCTGACGTCGAAGCGGGCCATGATGGCGGACTCAGTGGGTAGCTTGGTGCCAGGTTTTAAATAACCCTCACGAATATTCGCGCCCAAGCTCTCGACAACCTCGTTGACTAGACCGCGCGGTCTGCGTGGGCGCAGCTCTGGCAGTGGGGCAAGCAAGTCCATGGACGACAGGGCTTGGTCACTGTTTGGGTTGGTACTAGGTGTTTTCCTTGGCGGCATCAAATACTCGTTGACAAGTTGTTGAGTGAATTGGAGAATTAATAGTCATCAGACAACTTATGACTTGACACAAGTTTCATTGACTTTAGCAAAGAACAAACAAAAGTCTAGCCTTTACTCGCGCTGAATCAGAAAAATCCTTATGCCTATCAAGCTTCATAAAAAACTGCTGCTGACTGGCGCCGCTGGCGGCCTAGGCATGGTTTTACGCACCCGCCTCAAAGCCAACTGCAGTCTGCTGCGTTTGTCGGACCGCGTAGCCTTTGGTGCGGCCGAGGCAGATGAGGAAATCATGTTGGCTGACTTGGCCGATGCTGCTGCAGTCGACAGCATAGTCGCCGGGGTGGACGCCATTATTCATATGGGCGGCGTGTCTGTAGAAGGCCCATTTGCGCCCATCATGCAAGCCAATATTTTGGGCGTAGTCAATCTCTATGAGGCCGCGCGCAAGCATGGTGTGAATCGCGTGATATTTGCCAGCTCCAACCATGTGACCGGCTTTTACCGCCAAGACCAGACGATTACGGCCGATCATGCGCCTAGGCCGGACGGTTTTTATGCGCTGAGCAAAGCTTTTGGCGAGAACTTGTCGCGGCTTTACTTTGACCGCTACGGCATAGAAACCGCTTGCGTGCGCATAGGTTCCTCGTTCGCTGAACCGCTAGACCGGCGCATGCTGGCGACTTGGTTGAGCTTTGATGACTTGCACCGCTTAATCACCGCTTGTTTGACCACCCCCGTACTGGGCCACAGCATTGTCTTCGGCATGTCTCACAACGCCGTGACTTGGTGGGACAACGCCAAAGCCCGTCATATTGGTTATGTGCCATTAGACAGCTCGGATATTTTTCGCGATGCCGTCTATGCCAAAACCCAGATGCCGGATGCAAGCGACCCGGCAACGGTCTACCAAGGTGGTGGTTTCGTTAAAGCTGGGCCGTTTTGATGTTGCTTGACGTGCAAACATTGAGTCAGGCACGAAATCCAATTACTGCCAGCCCAGCCGGCCGCAGGTTTTTATGCAGAGCTAAACGACGCGGTTTTACTGCACAAACCGGTGTTAATGGCTTGCCCGAAAGGCCGTATCGCCCAGTTGTTGATATTTTTTTGATGGAACCGAATGAGCGCAGAAAAAACCACAGACCATAGACAAGCGCCGCTAACCATCAGCATGCACGCGGGCGACAACGTCGCTATCGTGGCTAACAACGGTGGACTACCGGCAGGCACTGTATTGGCCAGTGGTTTAGCACTGCGTGAGCGTATTGCGCAAGGTCACAAAGTCGCGCTGATAGATTTAGCACAGGGTGCTGCGGTGATTCGTTACAACGTGGCGATTGGCTTTGCAAAGTCTGCGATTGCCGCGGGCAGTTGGGTGCATGAAAAGTTGCTCGACATGCCGGTTGCGCGTAGTCTTGTAGGTCTGCCCATGGCAACCATCAAACCCCTGCCTTTACCCGCGCTTGAAGGCTATTGCTTTGATGGTTACCGCAATCCAGATGGCTCGGTTGGCACGCGCAATATTCTGGCCATCACCACCACCGTGCAGTGCGTGGCCGGTGTGGTTGATTTTGCGGTACAGCGTATCAAGACTGAATTACTGCCGCGTTTTCCGTATGTTGATGACGTTGTCGGCTTGGAGCACAGCTACGGCTGCGGCGTGGCGATAGATGCGCCAGACGCCATCATCCCAATACGCACGCTGCGCAATATTTCATTAAATCCGAATTTCGGCGGTGAAGTCATGCTGGTCAGCCTAGGCTGCGAGAAACTGCAACCCGAGCGACTAATGCCGCCCGGCAGCATACAAATTATTGATGAGCGCAATATCGCCGATGTCAGCAGCAATGCCGAGCTAGCGCTGGATGTGATTCGATTGCAGTCGGAGAATCATGTTGGGTTTATGTCAATGATTGATTCCATCATGCAAGCGGCAACGCATCACCTTGAGCGCCTAAATGCGCGTCGCCGCGAAAGCGTGCCGGCCAGCGAGTTGGTGGTCGGTGTGCAGTGCGGCGGCAGCGATGCGTTTTCTGGTGTAACGGCCAATCCAGCCGTTGGTTTCGCCACTGATTTACTGGTACGCGCCGGTGCCTCGGTGATGTTTTCTGAGACCACCGAAGTGCGCGATGGCATAGATTTACTCACCGCCCGCGCCAGCACGCCAGCAGTGGCTCAGGCCATGATTCGCGAAATGGCTTGGTATGACACCTATCTGGCTAAAGGCCAGGTCGACCGCAGCGCCAACACCACGCCTGGCAACAAATTGGGTGGACTATCGAACATTGTTGAAAAAGCCATGGGCTCCATCGTCAAGTCGGGCAGCGCGCCGATTACCGGCGTGCTCGCACCGGGTGAGAAGCTAAAACAAAAAGGCCTGACTTACGCCGCGACGCCAGCGAGTGACTTTATTTGCGGTACGTTGCAATTGGCCGCGGGCATGAATTTGCATGTGTTCACCACGGGTCGTGGCACGCCTTATGGTTTGGCGGCTGTGCCCGTGATTAAAGTCGCTACGCGCACTGATTTAGCCAGGCGCTGGCATGACTTGATGGATGTAAATGCCGGCACGATTGCCGATGGGGACGCGAGTATTTCCGATGTCGGTTGGGAGCTGTTCCACTTGATGCTGGAAGTCGCTAGCGGCCGCAAAAAAACTTGGGCTGAGCATTGGAAGCTGCACAACGCATTAGTATTGTTTAACCCTGCGCCCATCACCTAACTATTAGGGCCGTGTCAAGGCACTACCAAAAACATATCGGAGACTCAACAACATGACGCAAGCCCTAACGCATCAACCCTACCAGCCATTTCCCAACAGCTTTAAACGCGATTTGTTAGCGGGTAAAAAACTTATAGGTTGCTGGTCATCACTGTCCAACGCCATAACTGCCGAGATACTGGGGCTGGCTGGCTTTGACTGGATACTGCTAGATGGTGAGCATTCACCGAATGACGTCAGCACTTTTATCCCGCAATTGATGGCGCTCAAAGACAGCAGCTCCGCACCGATTGTGCGGCCCACTAGCAACAACGAACATGAAATCAAACGCCTGCTCGATTCTGGGTTTTATAACTTCTTGATTCCGTTTGTCGAAAGCGCCCAGCAAGCAGCTCGCGCCGTCAGCGTCACGCGCTATCCACCAGAGGGCGTTCGCGGGGTGTCGGTGTCGCAGCGCGGTAATCGCTACGGCACGGTGGCCGATTACTTTAAAAGCGTCAACGAGCACATCTGTGTGATCGTGCAGATCGAAAGCATTGCCGGCGTAGCTGCGGTCCATGAAATTGCCGCGGTTGATGGCGTGGACTGCATTTTTGTTGGCCCGTCAGATCTGGCCGCTGGCCTTGGCCACTTAAATAATCCCTCTCATCCCGAGGTGCAGCAGGCAATAGCTGCAATCTTTGCTGCTGCCAAAGCTTGCGGCAAGCCGGCTGGAATTTTGGCGCCAGTGCCAGCGCAAGCACGGCGTTATCTGGAGATGGGTGCGACTTTTGTAGGCGTTGGCAGTGATCTGGGTTGCTTTCGTGCCAGCACGCAGGCTTTGTGCGACAGCTACCGTGACTAAAGATGAGTAGAAAATATTTCTAATCCGGGCGTCGAGTTCTTTAACATCATATTTTGAATACCTTTTTGTCGCCCCTGAAATCCAAAAGCTTCTGTTAAGGTGTGCCGATGATTCATCCGCTAGTCGCGTCTAATTTGCCGCACAAACTCTCACTCAACCCTGAACGCTTTACGGCGGTCAGAAACGCAAAGCCAGTTGCCCTTTACACGCTGCGCAATGCCACAGGTGTTCAAGTTTGCATCTGTAACTACGGCGCAAAAATCATACAAATTTTGTTGCCTGACCGGAATGGTAAATGGCTAGATGTGGCTCTAGGTTATGACAGTCTAGAAGCGCTTGAAGCTGGCGCGCCGTCTATGGGCGCTTTTGTTGGGCGTTACGCTGGGCGCATTGAAAACGCGCGTTTCACGCTTGAAGGTCAAGTTCATCAGCTCAGCGTTAACAACGGCCCACATTGTTTGCACGGCGGCTTGCGGGGTTCGCGTTTTCGTGTCTTTGAGGCGCAGCAGTTAGATGCAGCCAGCGTCACTATGCGCTATACCTTTGCAGATGGTGAGGAAGGTTTTCCGGGGGCGATGACGGTGTCGCTAACCTATACGCTGAGCGATTCTAATGAGCTGATGCTGGACTATCAAGCCGAAGCACTCGATCAGATCACCGTGGCTAATTTGACTACGCATGGCTACTTTAATCTCGACGGTGAGGGCGCTGGCAGTGTGCTGGCGCATCAGGTTGAAATTCCCGCCGATCACTATTTTGCGATGCAGCCAGACTTAATTCCCAGCGGTGAAATTCTCAGTGTTTTTGGCTCTGCCCACGATTTGCGCAGGCCGACAATACTCAACACTGTGGTGGGGGACGGCAAACCGTTAGACGGTTTTGACGATTGCTTTTTAATAAAACGTGCCGACTACGTGAGCAGCGAGCAGCCAGTGCTTTGTGCGCGAGTCAGTTCAACCCGCAGCGGCATAGTCATGGAAGCTTGGAGTACTGAGCCTACGCTGCAGTTTTATACCGGCCTAAAGCCACAAGAAGCGCTGGTTGGCGGCCCTGGTAAAAGCGGTCAGATCTATCGGCAACAACATGGTTTTTGTCTAGAGCCGCAAGGCTATCCAAACGCGCCAAACTTGCCGCAGTTCCCCTCTGCTGCGCTGCATCCGGGACAGCCGCGGACTGGCCGAACGGTTTACCGTTTCGGTTTGCTGGCGGCTTAAATCTGTTTGCAATGACCGAGTGCTGTGACTAGTATTCAGGCATTTTCAAAGCAACAAAGTTGCAATGAATGACTAGCGCAACACCGTTTGTATCAACCGGCCAATAGCTAGCAAAAACAAGATAAAACAATACAAGACAAGAAAAAAGCGCCAGCCCCTTGCAGGACTGGCGCTTGATGTCATTACCCTTTGCTGGTTTTACAGCGTGTCTATAAAGCTGCGCAGTTTGTCGCTACGGCTTGGGTGCTTAAGTTTACGCAGCGCCTTTGCTTCTATCTGGCGAATTCGCTCACGCGTGACGTCGAATTGCTTGCCGACTTCTTCTAAAGTGTGGTCGGTAGACATCTCAATACCAAAGCGCATGCGCAGTACTTTGGCTTCGCGCGGTGTGAGTGAGTCGAGTATGTCTTTAACCACATCGCGCAGACCGGCTTGCATCGCCGCTTCGAGTGGAGCGGTGTTGGCGCCGTCTTCGATGAAGTCGCCTAAGTGCGAATCGTCGTCATCGCCAATCGGCGTTTCCATGGAGATTGGCTCTTTGGCAATCTTCATGATTTTACGAATTTTGTCTTCCGGGATTTCCATTTTCTCGGCCAATATGCTGGCGTCTGGCTCAAAACCGAACTCCTGCAAATGCTGGCGTGACAGACGATTCATCTTGTTGATGGTTTCAATCATGTGCACTGGAATACGAATGGTGCGTGCCTGGTCCGCGATGGAACGCGTGATCGCCTGACGAATCCACCAAGTTGCATAGGTCGAGAATTTGTAGCCACGGCGATATTCGAATTTATCGACTGCTTTCATCAACCCGATATTGCCTTCTTGAATCAGGTCAAGAAACTGCAAGCCGCGGTTGGTGTATTTTTTAGCAATCGAAATCACCAAGCGCAAATTCGCTTCGATCATCTCTTTTTTCGCATCACGTGAGTTGGTCTCGCCTTCGTTCATGCGCTTGTTGATGTCCTTCAGGTGGGACAGTGGCACGACCACGCGTGACTGCAAGTCAGTCAGTCTTTGCTGCAACTCTTGAATCGGCGGGATGTTGCGCGACATGACGTTAGACCAAGGCTTGCCTGAGGCGACTTGTTTTTCAACCCATTTAAGGTTGAGCAAGTTGGGTGGGAAATCTTTGGCAAAGGTTTCTTGCGGCATGCCGCATTTGTCGACAATGATGCGGCGCAGCTCGCGCTCTTTTTTCCGTACATCCAAGACTTGACCGCGCAGCAAGTCGCACAGTTTTTCAATTGTTTTGGCGGTAAAGCGAATCGTCATCAACTCATCGCTCAGCGCTTTTTGCGTCTTCAGGTAAGTCGGTGTGCCGTAGCCTTCTTTGTCATAAGTCTTGTGGACTTTGTCGAACATTCCTGAGATCAGGTCAATACGGGTGAGCGCTTCTTTCTTGAGCTCTTCTAGCTTCTTTGTCAGTGCTTTTGAGCCGCCCTTGCCGTCGTCATCGTCTTCTTCGTCGAATTCGTCGAAGTCTTCTTCGGCCACGTAATCGTCAGCCTCATTGGGATTGGAAAAGCCATCGACGATGGTCGAGATGACAACCTTACCTTCGCGGATTTCTTCGCCTAAACGCAAAATTTCTGCAATGGTGGCGGGGCTTTCAGAAATTGCTTCCATCATGCGCATCAAGCCGCCTTCGATGCGCTTGGCGATTTCGATCTCACCTTCGCGGGTAAGCAATTCAACCGTACCCATTTCACGCATATACATGCGCACTGGATCGGTGGTGCGGCCGAACTCGCTGTCAACGGTTGAGAGTGCGGCTTCGGCTTCTTCTTCGGCTTCTTCTTCAGTAGCGACGGTAGAGCCGGTGTTGTTGATCAGCAAAGCTTCTGCATCAGGCGCTTGTTCGTAGACCGCAACGCCCATGTCGTTGAGCATGTTGACCACGACTTCTAGCGTTTCTGCGTCGACTAATTTGTCGGGAAGGTGGTCGGAGATCTCGCCGTGTGTGAGATAGCCGCGGGTTTTGCCCAGCTTGATCAGGGTTTTCAGGCGCATACGGCGTTGCAGTATGTCGTCTTCGGACAAAACAGTCTCGTCTAAGCCGAACTCTTTCATCAAGGCGCGTTCTTTGGCCTTGCTGATTTTCATGCGCAGAGGCTTGACCTTTTCCGTCGTGGTCGCGCTGGTGGTCTCTGTCGTCGCCTCTTCTTCAAATTCGGTTTCTATGTCGGACATATCCACGTCGCCATCATCACCGTCTTTGCCTTTCGCTTTGCGGCCGCGTTTAGCTGGTGCGGCACCGTCTAGCGCTGCAGCAGGATTTTTTGGTGGACGACCGGGTTTTTTCTTTGCGGGTGTGTCAAGGACGGCGGCAACTAACTTGGCTTCGGGACTGGAATTGGTGGGCACTAGAGATACTTTCTTCGGGGGCAGATCAGGAACAGCTGGTTTTTGCCGGGCTGATGCTTTAACGGGTGTTGCTTTTGGGCTTGACGCTGGTGTGGTGGCAGGTTTTAGCGGGATTTTTTCCGGCGCTTTAGACATTGGTTTGATCGTCAGATTGGTGGTCGATTTTGCAGCGGCTTTAGGTGGCGTTTTTAAAGCCACCGTGGTTACTTTTTCCAAACTTTTCAGCTTTGCAGCTGAGGTTTTTTCTGCGCTTGGTTTGCTGCTGGTTTTCGACGGCATGACTTTCTTCCCCTATGACAAAAAAACTGTTTACACACAAGACATCATTGATGGCTGCTGAGTTCGGATCAGTAGACGGCAATAAAACACATTGAGGCTCAGATTCGGCAGACGACCATACTTCTTAATAAGAGGCATTTATGGGCGCGTGCAGCTTTGACAAGTTATTCAGCAAGTTTTGGGACGAACATTTGGTGTGCAATCCTTGCGAGTATTGACCGTCTCTTTTGCAGAGGTTTCCGAGTGTGCGGAAGGTCGGGTCGGAGGTGTTGCTGTCGCGCTTGCTGTGAATTATCGGATTATACCCTGTTGCCTCATTTTTCAGCAACCTGTCAAGTGCCAATGCCATTTGTTTAACAAGGCTATTAGCACGTCATTGGTGGGATTATTTGGCTGAGCCGATTTTCATCAGCCTGGCGGCTAGTTCGCGGTAGCGTTCAAGGGCGGCTGGGTCGGTAGCGGCTCTGGCAGCGAGCTCGTTCATTTCGCGCTGGTCTCTGAGTTTGAGCAGCTGGTCGAGTATGCTGCGCACCTCCGTCCAGTCGCCTTCAATGCCTTCCGGGATCTGGGCGATTTGCGCGGTTGCGTGCTGCTCGTGCTGGTGTTCTCTGAGGCCTTCTCGCAGCGCGGCCCAAGGCTGAGGGCCGTGTTCATGCAACTGGCTTTCTAGCCACGAAAACAATGGCCCGTGCGGGGTTGGCAGGCTGGTGAGTAGTGCGTGCTCGTCGCTGCTGAGTCGGTCCCATGCCTGCGGTTCGGTTAATAAAAGGCGTAGCACGCGGTCTTCTCGGCTAGCTGGCATCAGGCGACCCGTGCTGCGGCGCGGTGCGCGTTTGGCTGAAGCGCTGCGGTCTATGTTGGGGTAGTAGGGCTGCGAGCTGGCGCCGGGTGCATCAATCGGTGGATTGGCAAAGTAGCTACTGGTTTCAAAGCTGCTTTCTGGGCCGGGTTCCATGGCGTAGTGGCCCATGTCGTCAGGATAGTAGGCCGGCGGCTCTTCTTGGATTGAGCCGGTTTGCATTCTGGACTGCGTGGTTTTTTTAAACGGGCTGTTTTTTATCCCGGTTTTAAAACTCGTTTTCACGCCCGTGTTGTAGCCCGGCTTAGCGTTGGCGGGTTGCCATAAGTCCATCAAGTCACGAATGTCAATCAGGACTTGCTCAGCGATTTCAGCCAGCAACTGTCGCTTGAGCGCGCCGTCGGGCAGCAAGCCCCACAACGGTCTGGCGTTACTGGCCATACGTGCACGGCCTTCAGCGCTGTCGAGTTCGCAGCCGTCCGCTGCCGCTTCGAGCATAAATTTCGACAGCGGCGTGGCCTTTTTGACGTACTCGGCAAAGCCGTCTTTGCCGTGCGCGCGGATAAAGCTATCCGGGTCGTGTTCGGCGGGCAGAAACAAAAACTTAACGCTGCGCACATCGCTGGCAAACGGCAGAGCGGCGTCTAAGGCCTTGCGGGCTGCGCGCCGCCCTGCGCTGTCGCCGTCAAAGCTAAACACCACTGCGTCGGTAAAACGAAACAGTTTTTGCACATGCTCTGCGGTGCAAGCCGTGCCAAGTGTGGCAACGGTGTTGGCAAATCCCATTTGGGCCAGTGCCACCACGTCCATATAGCCTTCAGTCACTAGCGCATAGCCGTGTTCGCGCAGGGCGGTGCGGGCTTCAAACAGGCCGTAGAGCTCACGGCCTTTGCTAAACACTGGGGTTTCTGGCGAGTTCAGGTATTTGGGTTTTTCGTCGTTGAGAACGCGTCCGCCAAAGCCTATGCATTCACCTTTGACATTGCGGATCGGAAACATCACCCGGTCACGAAAACGGTCGTAGCGTTTGGCTTCGCCTTGAGCATTTTCTTCGCCGGCTTCACCGGTGATGACCAGACCACTCTCGACCAACAGGCTATCGTTGTAGTCGGGGAAAACACTGGCTAAGCCGCGCCAGCCTTCGGGCGCATAGCCTAGGCCAAAGGTCTTGGCGACTTCGCCGGACAGGCCTCGGCTTTTAAAGTAGTTAATCGCTTTTTCTGAGCCGCGCAGACTTTTGATATAGCCTTGCGCGGCTTTTTCTAGCACGCTGGTCAGCGTTGCTTGCTGCTCTCGGGCTTGGGCGGCGCGGGCACGGTCTTGCTGTGAGACGTCGTCTTCTGGCACTTGCAGACCGTATTGCTGGGCTAAATCCTTCACCGATTCGACAAATGTCATACCGGCGTGATCCATCAAAAAACTAATCGCATTGCCGTTTTTGCCGCAGCCAAAGCAGTGGTAAAACTGTTTCGCTGGACTGACGCTAAAAGAGGGTGATTTCTCGCCATGAAACGGGCATAAGCCCATGAAATTGGCGCCGCCTTTTTTTAGCTGCACAAAGCGCCCAACGATGTCGACCACATCGGCGCGGGCAAGCAATTCTTGGATAAATGATTGGGGTATAGACACGCTATGTATTGTGCCCTTAGCGCTGCTGCCATCTTGTCCTGACACTCTGTCAGGCTCAGGCAATCCGCTGGTATTACTATGCGCGCAGTTAAGAGTTAAAAAAACAGGACACTACATGCCAGGCATTTTTGATCATGATCTCTCTCGCAATGCGGCCAATTACGCCGCCTTGTCGCCACTTTCCTTTGTCCAGCGTGCCGCAGAGGTCTACCCGCAGCGCCTAGCTGTCGTGCATGGCGATCTGCGCCGCACTTGGTCTGAGTTGTTTGGCCGATGCCGCCAACTCGCCAGTGCATTGGCGCGCTGCGGTGTGGTCAAGGGCGATACGGTGGCGGTCATGCTGCCCAATACACCGCCTATGGTGGAGGCGCACTTTGGCATTCCGGCCAGCGGCGCGGTGCTCAATGCACTGAACACTAGGTTGGACGCCAAAACCATTGCCTTCATGCTCGATCACGGCGAGGCCAAGGTATTAATTGTTGACCCCGAGTTCTCGCTGTTGATGCAGGCCGCGCTCGCCCTGCGCGAATCGACCAAGCCACTTCACATCATCGATGTAGAAGATGATTTATACCTAGGCGCCAGCCAGCGTCTGGGTAGCCAGACCTACGAAGAATTTCTCGCCACCGGGGACGTTGAACATGAATGGTTGATGCCAAGCGATGAGTGGGACGCGATTGCGCTTAACTACACCAGCGGCACCACGGGCAACCCCAAGGGCGTGGTTTACCACCACCGCGGTGCCACCCTCAACGCGCTGTCCAATATTCTTGAGTGGGATATGCCCAAGCATGCGGTCTACCTCTGGACCTTGCCTATGTTTCACTGCAATGGCTGGTGCTTTCCGTGGACAGTGGCGGCGCGCGCCGGTGTCAATGTCTGCTTGCGCCGGGTTGATGCGGCCTCGGTTTTCTCGGCGATTGCTGCGCATGGTGTGACGCACTACTGCGCTGCGCCGATTGTTCACGGCATGCTGGTGAATGCGCCTGCTGCGCAAAAGCTGGGCCTGCCAAAAGGCGTGAAAGCGATGGTGGCTGGCGCTGCGCCGCCGGCTTCCATGATTGAGGGCATGGAGTCACTAGGTTTTGAATTGACCCATGTCTACGGTTTGACCGAGGTCTACGGACCGGCCACGGTTTGTGCTGCTCAGCAGGGCTGGGAATTGTTAGATATTGGTGAGCGCGCCATGCTTAACGCGCGTCAAGGTGTGCGTTACCACCTTGAAGCTGATGTGCGTGTGCTCGACCCTTTGACTATGCTGCCGGTGCCGCTGAACGGTCAGACCATGGGTGAGATTATGTTTTGCGGCAACATTGCTATGAAGGGCTATCTTAAAAATCCAAGCGCTACTGCAGAAGCTTTTGCTGGCGGTTGGTTCCACAGCGGGGACTTGGCCGTGACCTATCCGGATGGCTATATCAAGATCAAGGATAGAAGCAAGGACATCATCATCTCGGGCGGCGAGAATATTTCTTCAATTGAGGTCGAAGATATTTTGTACCGTCACCCCGATGTGCTCGCCGCGGCTGTAGTGGCCAAACCGGATGCGCGCTGGGGCGAGACACCTTGCGCCTTTATTGAACTTAAAGCGGGTGCTACGGTGACTGACGCGGAAATCGTTACGCATTGCAAAAAACATCTGGCCGCTTTTAAAGTGCCGCGCGCCGTGGTGTTTGGTGAGTTGCCTAAAACGTCTACCGGCAAGATTCAGAAGTTTGAGCTGCGTAAGCTGGCCGGTTCGGCTTTGGCTTTTGAGGCTTAATCGATTGATGAAACGCAGTCGCTAGCGCCCGTGTGAGCGACAAGCGCGCCGACTGCTCTTGATGCTGTTGATGCTTTAGTCCCCCAGCACAAGGCCCTCACGCCGTGGATCAGCGGCACCAAAAAATCCTTGACTAAGGGTTTGTATGGCCTGCAATCCGCTGGTCATATTGATTTCGTTGACCACCGTGCCGCGGTCTCGCAAGGCCTCGATTGCGGCCGGCGAGAAACGGTTTTCCTCCAGCATCAAAGCCCCGCCGGTAGAGCCAAAGTTAGGCAAGTTGATGGCCTGCTGAACATCTAAACCCCAGTTCAAGCTGCCATACAAGGTCTTGGCCACAAAGTGAATGATGAGGGCGCCGCCTGGGCTGCCGGCGCTCACTAGTAACTTGCCGCTGTCCTTGTCAAACACCAGCGTTGGTGCCATCGAGGAACGCGGCCTTTTACCCGCCTCTACTCGGTTAGCGACCGGTGTGCCATTGGCGTCGCGGGGGGCAAAGCTAAAGTCGGTCAATTCGTTGTTGAGTAAAAAACCGCCGGCTTTCCCCGTGCCACCGTCCACCATCAGGCGCGCACCAAACTGACTTTCAATCGTGGTTGTCATGGCCAGCGCATTGCCGGCTGCGTCAATGACGCTGATGTGCGAGGTGCCGTATTCACTTTGCTCCGCCATGGGCGCGTATACCAAATTAGCCCCTTGGGGTTGACCGGCTATAGCGTTTTTGAGTGGTGCAGACCCAGGCGACTGGGCGATCAGTTTGGCACGCTGGTTCAGATAGTTAGGTGCCAGCAGACTGGTCCAACTACCGGCCGGTGGTGCGACAAAATCTGGGTCGGCAATGTATTGGTTCCGATCCGCAAAGGCCAGCCTTGCAGCTTGGTTATAAAGATGCAACCAGTCGGAGGAGGGCGCGGGTGCATTGCCACTTGTTAGTCCGTCTTTGCCGCTGGAGAGCTGTAAATTCGCTGCATTGGTATAACTTAATAAACCCAAAATCTGGGCCACAGTCAGCGCGCCCGAGCTAGGTGGCGGCATGCCGCAAACCACATAGCTTTTGCCGCTTGCGCTGTAGTCTGAGCACAGCGGGTCGCGCTGTTTGGCTCGATAGTTAGACAAATCGGCCAAGCTAAGTTTTCCGGGATTTGTCGCATGGCCTTGCACCTTGGCCACTATGGACTGTGCAATTACGCCTTCTAGCAAAGCTTTAGAGCCGCCCTCGGCAATTTGGCGCAGTATGTCGGCCAAGGCCGGGTTGCGCAGTCGGCTGCCAATTGGACGCGGCTGGCCATTGCTAAGGTAGAAATAGCTGGCCGCTTGCGCGTCGTTAGCGTAGAGATATTTCTCATCTGCCAGCAGCGAATAAAGACGTGGGCTAATCTCAAAACCTTGCTCGGCAAGTTCAATGGCGGGCTCGAAAAGACTGGCCCATGGCAGCTTTCCGTGCTGCTGGTGGGCCAGCTCCAACATACGCACTGCGCCAGGCGTGCCGACCGATAGGCCGCCGACCACGGCCGTATAAAACGGCATAGGTTGGCCGTCTTTACTCAGCAATAAATTTTCATCCGCTTCCGTTGGTGCCGTTTCGCGGCCATCAAAGGCTTCTACAGTCTTACCGTCAAAATGCAGCAAAAATGCACCACCGCCTAGACCGCTAGACTGCGGCTCTACCAAGCCCAGCACCATTTGCACGGCAATTGCCGCGTCAACAGCGCTACCGCCTTTTTTTAAAATATCGTAACCCGCTTGGGTTGCCAACGGGTTGGCCGCTGCAACAGAGAATTTTGCGCTGTTATGACCCGTTTTGGCGCTGTAACCCGATGCGGCCTCAGGTTGAATGTTCGGTGTTTGAGTCTGGGTATTGACTTGGGCTTGGGCAGACAGTGTGTAAGCCAGTGCTAGCGCACTGCAGAGCAACATTTTTTTCATGCTGATGATTCTAAAGTGCGGTTTTGTTTGGCTGGTCAAGCTTGGCAAAGCTAATACGCACAGGACGGCCAAATTTGTAGCCGATTAAGCCAGCCAGTCGCAGACCGAATCGGCAACTGTTGCGCTCAGCAACTGGCTTACCAACTGATTTGTCGCGGCTTAGCGTGGTGCCAGACGAATCGCGCCGTCCAGGCGAATAACTTCGCCGTTCAGCATATCGTTTTCAATGATGTGCTGGGCCAGCTTGGCATAGTCTTGCGGCGTGCCCAAACGGCTAGGAAAGGGGACAGATGCGGCTAAGGAATCTTGCACTTCTTGCGGCATACCAAACATCATAGGTGTGCCAAAAATACCCGGTGCTATCGTCATATTGCGTATGCCATTACGCGCTAAGTCGCGTGCAATCGGCAGCGTCATGCCAACAATACCGCCCTTAGATGCGCTGTAAGCGGCTTGACCAATCTGACCGTCATAAGCGGCAACCGAAGCAGTGGAGATCATCACGCCGCGCTCACCCGTGCTTTCAGCCTCGTTTTTGCACATGGCATCAGCTGCCAAGCGAATCATATTAAAGCTACCAATCAAATTGACGGTAATGGTTTTACTAAACACCGCCAAACTGTGTGCACCGTTTTTGCCGACGGTTTTTTCAGCCGGTGCAATACCGGCACAGTTAATCAGCCCCATCAATTTGCCCATGGATACCGCTTTGGCGACGACAGCCATGCCGTCAGCTTCTTGGCTCACGTCGCATTTGACAAAAGCCACATGCGAGCCCAGCTCATCGGCAATCATCTGACCTTTTTCAGCCTGCATGTCGGCAATCACAACCTTTGCGCCATTGCCAACCAACATGCGAACCGTGCCTTCTCCCAAGCCAGATGCGCCGCCTGTGACGATAAATACCTTGCCTATGATTTCCATGTGTTTTCCTAAAGATGAAGTTGAAAGAGGCGTGCCTTTTTACGCGTGCAAAACGCCAGCGAACTTGATGTTGACGTTGACGTAAAGGTCAATTATGGCTTAGTAAAGCCGTCTCTTTTTTTCTCTATGTGGATTGCTATTTAATTGCTTTTATTTGAGTAGGGCGTCAGTAATGCGCCTCAAATTAGGCTCTCTTGAGGGTTTTGCTGTGTCTTGGTTGAGGTGTGAATTTAAAACCGATATGCGGGCAGTTTGACCGTTGGTTTCATTAAAAAAAAGTTGTAAAAGATTTTCTGCTTGCCCTAGGCTTCAAAATTTCATTTTTTTTAACCGTCCCAATGGATTATGATTATGTCGTATTTGACTGTCGCTGAATTGCCAGAGTTCATACGCACCGCTCAAAAGTTACTGACTGATATTGAACGCCAAGTCATTATTTTGTACTTGGCAGAGCATCCCAAAATGGGTGATTTGATGGAAGGCACAGGTGGCGTTCGCAAACTCCGTTGGGGACGCGGTAGTCAGGGGAAAAGCGGTGGTGTTCGTGTCATTTATTATTTTTACGACGAGGCGTTGCCCTTGTATTTATTAACTTTATTTGCCAAGGGCGAACAATCCAATCTGAGCAAAGCTGAGCGCAATGAATTGGCTGATTTGGTGAAAATTTTGGTCAAAACGTGGCAAAGGAAAAATCATGAGTACCCCTTTCGAGAGCCTTAAACGTAGCCTGTTGCAGGCTATTGATCATGCTGATGGTCGTGCACCTCAGACGCATATTCATCGTCCCCGGCCAGTGGACGTGAAAGCCTTGCGCGCTAAGGTTGATATGACGCAAGAGCAGTTTGCGGCCTGTTTTGGATTCTCCACTGCTACGCTGCGGCATTGGGAGCGTGGCGACCGTGTGCCGCGTGGGCCGGCGTTGGTGCTGCTAAACGTGATTGATCACAACCCGAGTGCGGTCATAAAAGCACTTACTGCTTGAGCTTGTCCGCTTTATTGAGGCTTTACCTGGCGCGGGCAAAATGGCTTTGGTTTTGCTAATCGGCGAGCCGTTGCTCAGACCTTTTTTATTTCTCCATGCAATACCCATTTTTCTTTTCTGCAATTTGCTTTAAGCGTTTGTTTGCCGGCTTGCTTGCCGGCTTTTGTTTGTTGTTGGTGGCCTGTTCCAGTCTGCCTGGATTTTCTAGCCCAGCCTCAGTTTTGGTGGCTCCGCATGAGGCGATTAAAAAACCGCTGCGTATCGGTTTGGCCTTGGGTGGCGGGGCGGCGCGTGGCTTTGCACATGTGGGTGTGATTGAGGTGTTGGAAGAAGCTGGCTTTAAGCCGCAGTTAGTGGTGGGCACCTCAGCCGGCAGCTTGGTGGCGGCGATTTACGCCAGTGGTAAAACCGGCCCGCAACTCAGGCAAACCGCGCTGACCATGGAGGAGGTGGCGATCACTGACTGGATGCTGCCGATTATTGGCCGCGGCATGTTTCGCGGCGATGCGCTGGCGCGCTATGTCAATGAGCTCACCGGAGGCAAAAGCATAGAGAACATGCCCATGGCTTTGGGCATAGTCGCGACCGACCTCAACAGTGGCAAGCCGGTGTTGTTTCAACGCGGTGACACCGGTACGGCGGTGCGCGCGTCTAGCGCTGTGCCAGCGGTTTTTGTACCGGTCAAAATCAACGGCAGAGAGTACGTAGATGGTGGCTTGGTGGCACCAGTGCCTGTGCATTTCGCGCGGCAAATGGGCGCGGATGTGGTGATTGCGGTTGATATCTCCAACCCCCCCGAGACTAATCCTGCCAACGACACGCTTCAAATTTTGCTGCAGACTTTCGCCATCATGGGCAACGTTATCAATCAGTACGAGCTAAAAGATGCCGATATTGTGGTGAAACCTTCACAAGTAGGTCTTAAAAGTGCGGATTTTTCTGCTCGTCAGCGCGCCATTGATGCAGGTCGTTCGGCTATGCTGGCTGCGTTGCCGGCGCTTAGGGCGAGAATTCAGGATTTCTCTGCTTCTTCTCGCTGAGCACTTATAAAAGCAGGCAGTCAGACGAAAAAAAACCTGACGCTAAGGTCAGGTTTTTCTACTCAATTGAAAAAATTCAAGAATTCAGATCAACGCTTTTTAGAGGCAGTTTTAACCGCTGTAACAGCGCTGTCTGACACACTGTTGAAATTGCTTTCGGCCATGTCACCGGCTTGCTTGACCGCTTTTTGCATAGATTCAAAGGCAGTGCTGGCTGCAGCGACTGCACTTTTCAATACCGCGACAGCCGTTTCTGAACCGGCTGGTGCGTTTTGACTTGCGTCTTCAACCAAGCTCATGATTTTCTTTTGTGCTTGAGCGGTTTGATCTTCAATGCTTTTACCCATTTCAGTATTTGCAGCTTGGGCAATGTCGTAGAGGTGACGGCTGTAAGCGGCAGTTTTTTCTGTCAGGGGCTGAACTAAGCCAGCTTGCAGTGCGAACAGCTCTTGTGCGTCTTTCACGCCCATGATGGCTTGTGCGTGGTTGGAAGACTCAGACAATGCAGCTTTGGTGGCTTGGACATTGAGTTCGACTAATTTCTCAATACCTTCAAAAGCTTTGTTAGTTAAACCAAACAGGATTTCGATGTTTGATTTGTGGGATGCCACGAATTGTTCAGCAGTCAGCATAATTAAACTCCAGTGTGTTGAATAAAAAATTTTAGGAAACAGAAAGCTGCCTTGTGCTAATTGCTGCACTGCAACATAAATTATTATACGGCGCTGATCGCCAATTGCTGAATATTTATGTTGCGGCGCAGCATATTAGTTGTACATGCCTATTTCAAGGCTTTATCGTTGTTTTGTTGCTTCAAGTCACAATCAAGCAACATTTTTTTGGATAACCGCATTTGCAAGCTTTTTATGCCGATAACTTTGTGTTGCCACTGCCTATAGGCCATCGCTTTCCTATGGCTAAATACGCTTTGCTGCGGGATCGCATGTTGCTTGAGTTACCCGCCGTCGAGCTGATTCAAGCACCCTCCGCCAGCGATGGCGAGCTAGCGCTGGTTCACACTCCCACTTATATAAACGCCATCAGCCAAGGCTTGCTCGATGCCTCAGCGCAGCGCGAGATCGGCTTCCCCTGGAGTTTGGCCATGGCTGAGCGATCGCGGCGCTCAGTGGGCGCTAGTCTTGCTGCGGCGCGTCAAGCCATCGGTTTGGGAAACCCCGCAGGGCCCGCGGGTTTGGCTGCGAATCTGGCTGGCGGCACGCATCACGCCTACGCCGACAAAGGCAGTGGTTTTTGTGTCTTTAACGATGTGGCGGTCGCGGCCCGCTTGATGCAGGCTGAATGGGCTCGCCATTACCGTCATTTACGCCCGCCTTTGAAGGTGGCCATTGTTGACCTCGATGTCCATCAGGGCAATGGCACAGCCAAAATCTTTGCGAACGACGACAGTGTTTTTACCTTGTCGCTGCACGGCGAGAAGAATTTTCCCTTCCGCAAAGAGAGCAGTGACCTCGATGTAGAGCTGCCCGACGGCTGCACTGACTCGGCCTATTTACAAGCGCTAGAACACGCTCTGGACGAGTTGGCGCGACGCTTTGAGCCCGGCTTGGTGCTTTTTGTTGCTGGCGCCGATCCTTTTATAGGCGACAGGTTAGGGCGTTTGTCTTTGAGCTACGACGGTTTGGAAGCGCGCGAGCGGCGCGTCTTCGACTGGGCTTGGCAACGCCGCGTACCGCTGGCCTTTTGTATGGCTGGCGGTTACGCCACCGATATCCATCAAACCGTGCAAGTTCAAATGAACACCTACCGAGTCGCGCTAGAGTACGCCAAGCGCTGGCAAAATAGCGGCCAATGATTACTTCCCCCACTTTGTCGCCGATTCGACCGCAGCCTGAGCTGCGCAGTGCATTCAAGGCTTTTCGTCCCATTGGTACGCGTTGGTCTGATAACGATGTCTACGGTCATGTCAACAACGTGGTGTATTACGCTTGGTTTGATACGGCGGTTAATGGTTTATTGATTGACAGTGGCGCTTTAGATATTCATAACGGCGGCGTGATTGGTCTGGTGGTTGAGAGTCAATGCCAGTATTTCTCGCCGCTAGCCTTTCCCGAAGCCGTTGTCGCTGGCATACGTGTGGCCAGCTTGGGGCGCTCTAGCGTGCGCTATGAGATTGCGCTGTTCCCGGCTGATGCCAGTCTGCCTTGCGCCGCCAAAGGCCATTTCATCCATGTTTATGTAGACCGCACCAACCGCCGCCCGGTGGCTTTGCCGCCTGAATTGAAATCTGTCTTGGAGAAACTGACATGAATTTAAACGAGCCCACTCATTTTGATAACCCAGTTGACGCAGCCATAGACAGCCGCCAGTCTATGCGTGAGTTCTTACCCGACGCAGTGCCCAAAGCCAGTATTGAGCATTTGCTTGAACTGGCTAGCCGCGCACCCTCGGGTACCAACACCCAGCCGTGGAAGGTCTATGTGCTGCAGGGTGCTAGCCGTAACACCTTGGTCGATAAGGTTTGCGCTGCCCACGATGCACTGCGCGCCGACCCAAGCCTGGCGTCACAATACTGTGAAGAGTACGACTACTATCCCGAAAAATGGATCTCACCCTATATCGACAGACGCCGGGAAAATGGCTGGGGTCTATATGGTTTGCTGGGTATCACCAAGGGCGATAAGGACAAGATGCATGCCCAGCACCAGCGCAACTACCGCTTTTTTGATGCGCCGGTTGGGTTGATGTTCACGCTAGACCGTCAAATGGGCCGCGGCTCGCTGTTGGATTACGGCATGTTTATGCAAAACCTTATGGTCGCTGCCCGCGGCCACGGCTTACACAGTTGCCCACAAGCGGCTTGGAATGGTTTTTCCAGCATCATCTTGCCGCACTTGGGTGCCAACCCCAACGAGATGCTGGTTTGCGGCATGGCTTTGGGTTTTGCGGATGAAACCGCGCTGGTCAACACCTACCGCACGCCACGCGTTGCGGCCGGTGAATTCACCACTTGGCTGGAGTGATGTGCGCTGTCAATCAAAACAAATTTTGCGTTCCTGCCTAGCTTGAGCACACTTTGAGCGATTTCGTTCTCCAGCTGCTGGGCGGGCTTTCCTACGCCACCACGCTATTTTTAATGGCCTCTGGTTTGAGTCTGATTTTTGGCGTCACGCGAATTGTTAACTTCGCGCATGGGAGCTTTTTTATGCTCGGCGCTTTGTTCGCTGCGCATTGGGTCACCAACTGGTTTCCGTCTTGGGGCGAGAGCGCGCCGCTGTACCTACTGGCCATGCTGCTGGGTGCGGCCTGCGCCGCTGCTGCTGGTGCGCTGGCCGAGTTTTTTCTGCTGCGCCGCATGCTGGGTGCGCCAGAGCTTTATCAACTGGTCGCAACCTTTGGCCTTAGCTTGGCTATGCACGACGCCATGCTCTGGAGTTTTGGCCCCGGCGAGGTGTTTGCGCCACGTTTTCCCGGACTCAGCGGCGCTATTGCTATCGGGCCGAATTTTTTCCCTAGTTATCAATTGGTGTTGATTGCCTTGGGTCCGTTGGTCTGGTTGGGTCTGCATTTGCTGCTCAAGCACAGCTTGTTTGGCCTACGTTTACGCTCGGCTACGCAAGACCCGCAAATGCTCGCTGCGTTGGGGGTTAATCCCAAACCTTTGATGTTGGGTGCTGTGGTGCTGGGCTGCGCGCTCGCTGGATTGGGCGGGGCATTGCTGATGCCGCGCGAACCGGCTAATTTACAAATGGATATGTCTGTCATTGTGGAGACCTTTGTGGTCGTCGTTACCGGTGGTTTGGGCAGCATAGGCGGGGCTTTTTTAGCCGCTGTCTTGATCGGACTAGTACATGCGTTTGGCATCATATGGTTCCCACAGTCAACCTTGGTGTTGGTGTTTTTGACTATGGCCGTGGTTTTGGTGTGGCGACCGCTGGGTCTGTTTGGCCTAAAGCCGTCGGTCATTCATGGGCCGCGTGAGGCGGCGCAGATATTTCGTGGCTTGGCAATAAGCGCTGGTTGGAACAGTCTTTTTGCCTTCGTTTTTGCGCTGCTTTGCCTGCTCGCTTGGCTAGGCGGGCCTTACTGGCAGACGCTGGTTGCTGATGCGCTGGTACTCATGATTTTCGGCCTTAGCCTGCAACTTATATTGGCGCTCGGTGGGCTGGTGAGTTTTGGTCACGCGGCGTTTTTTGGGTTGGGTGCTTACGGTGCGGCCTTATCTAACAGCCTTTGGGGCGCTAACTTGCCGTTGGCACTAGCGACTGGATGTGCGGCTGCTCTGGTCGTCGCGCTGCTGTTTGGCGCTGCTGTTATACGCAGCAACGGTGTTTATTTGGCCATGCTGTCGCTGGCGCTGGCTCAAGTCATCTGGGCCGGCGCTACACAGTGGGTCGATTTAACGGGCGGCGACAACGGCATTATTGGCTTGACCTTGGTGAGCCCGTTTAGCCGACCGTTTTTTTACACCGGCTTGGTGGGGCTGGCCTTGCTGGCGGTGTTTGGTTTAAGGCTGCTGGCGCGCTCTGTGCTGGGTGGCGCACTTCAGGCTTTGCGTGATGCGCCGCTGCGCGCTGCGGCTTCCGGCCTACCTGTAGGCTGGCTTAAGTACCGAATATTCGTAGTCAGCGCTGTGTTGGCTGGTTTGGCCGGCGGCTTATTTGCGGCCAATAAAGGTGCGGTTTTTCCTACTGTTGCATCGGTATCTACCTCGGTTGATGCTTTGCTCGTCTTGTTACTGGGCGGCGTGCACCAGCTTTGGGGCGCGGTGGTGGGCAGCTCTTTGCTCAGTTATGCGAGTGCGGTTTTAGGCCGCGAAGTCACTTACTGGCGCGGTTTGCTAGGCGTTCTCATCATGATTTTGATGGTCAGTGCGCCTTCGGGTTTGCTGCCTTTGTTGGCGCGTTTAAGGCCAAAGCAAGGCGCAGAGAAAGTCCTAGGCTGATGTTAAAAGTAGAAAATTTACGTCAGTACTTTGGCGGCGTTAAAGCGGTTGACGGCGTTAGCTTTGCAGTCAATCCGGGTCAGTGTGTGGCCTTGATAGGACCCAACGGTGCGGGTAAATCAACTTGCTTTGCTTGCCTAGCTGGCCAATATGCGGAGTATGACGGCAGCTTGTCTTGGCGTGGTCAAGCACTAGCTGGATTAGAGCCTGCGGCGCGCTTGGCGTTGGGCATTGGGCGCACCTTTCAAGTCGCTGAACTTTTTAGCGCACTTAGCGTTTTGCAAAACGTGCAACTCGCGGCTCAAGCCAGCAACACGCGTAAAAACTTTTCTGCGTTCAAAACGCTGGCGTCTTGCGCGCCGGATGCGTCTATGGCCTTGCTAGCGGCGACTGGTCTGCAAGCGCTGGCTAAGCAAGACGTGCTCAGCTTGCCTTACGGCGCTAAAAAACGCTTGGAACTCGCTGTTGCGTTGGCCGCAAACCCCAGTCTGTTATTACTCGATGAACCGGCTGCCGGCTTGGCCGGGCCTGAGCGCGCCAGCATGATGCAGCTCATCAAGAGCTTGACGCAAGATGGTATGGCCGTGCTTTATACGGAGCACAACATGGACGCAGTTATAGGCATCGCCGACCATGTGCTGGTTCTCATAGAAGGTCGTCTGGTGACGCAAGGTAGTTTCGAAGAGGTTGCACGCGACCCGGTTGTGCGCTCGCGTTATCTCGGCACTCAGGTAAAACAGCGTGCTTGAAGTACAAAACCTGAATGCCTTTTACGGCCAAGCGCAAGCTTTGTTCGATGTTTCTCTGCACGTGAACGAGGGCGAATTTGTGGTGTTGCAAGGCCTTAACGGTGCCGGCAAGTCCACGCTACTAAAAGCCATCATGGGCATGGAGGTCGTGAGTCATGGCGCTATTTGCTACGGCAATGAAAAAAACGATATCAGTCAATGGGAAACACACCGCAGAGCACGTGCCGGCTTAGGCTTTGTCGCTGAAGACAGGCGCTTATTTAGCGAACTGACGGTCAGCGAAAATCTACTCGTCGCCGTCAGCGGCAATGCCGCAGCGCGCCAAGCATGGGTGCTGGACTTGTTCGCACCACTTAAACCCCTGCTCAAGCGCAGGGCCGCACAAATGAGCGGTGGTGAGCAGCAAATGCTAGCGATTGCCCGCACGTTGATGACAGACCCCAAGCTGCTATTGCTAGATGAGCCGTGTGAAGGCATAGCGCCAGTGTTGATCGAATCTATTGCGCTGTCTTTGCTTGAACTGAGGCGAAAAGGTCTGTCTATGCTGGTAGCCGAGCAAAATCATTTGCTCGCTGGCGCCGCAGACCGGCTCATCGTGCTGGTTGCGGGTAAAGTCGAGGGCTAAGCTGAATGGCGTGCAATTGTTTTTTGACAATTGTTTTGTCACTTCATAAGAATACTTATTAATTATTTCAAACCTGAAAGTCTAAACACATGAGCATCATCACCACCGATTCCGGTCTGCAATACGAAGACATGGTCCTGGGCACCGGCGCAATCGCCAAAGCTGGCCAGCAAGTCAAAGTCCATTACACCGGCTGGATTTTTAACGACGGCGTGCAGGGCGCTAAGTTCGATTCCAGCAAAGACCGTGGCCAGCCGTTTGGCTTTGGCTTGGGCGCAGGTCAAGTCATTCGCGGCTGGGACGAAGGCGTGCAAGGCATGTCGGTGGGCGGCACGCGTCGCCTCATCATTCCAGCCGCTTTGGGCTATGGCGCACGTGGCGCCGGCGGTGTGATTCCACCGAACGCGACACTGCTGTTTGAAGTCGATTTCCTAGGTACATAATTTGCCTTCGCGCCAGCCGCAATGGGCTGGCGTTAATTAATGCCAGCCAGCCAGCTACCCATGATCATCACCAGCCTGCTCGATACCGATCTTTATAAATTCACCATGATGCAGGTGGTGTTGCATCAGTTTCCCAGCGCCGAAGTTGAATACAGCTTTAAGTGCCGCAATGCGGGGCACACGGGTGTTGGTGACCTCGCGCCCTACATTCGCGAAATTCGTGAAGAAATTCGCGGCCTTTGCAACCTGCGCTTTCAAGATGCTGAACTTGCCTTTCTCAAAGACATGCGCTTTATTAAAAGCGACTTCATTGATTTTTTAGGCTTGTTTCGGCTGAACGAAAAATACATCACCATTAGCGCACTACCTTCTGGCGAGATTGATATATCCATCAAAGGTCCGTGGCTGCACACCATATTGTTCGAGATACCAATACTGGCAATTGTTAACGAGATTTATTTTCGCAATACCCAAAAGCAGCCCGACTTCGCAGAGGGTCGCAGACGTCTCACCACCAAAATTGCTCAATTACAGGTCGACGGTTTGCGTCAACTCAAAATCGCCGACTACGGCACGCGGCGTCGCTTTGGCAAGCTCTGGCACGAGGAAGTTCTGCGTACTTTGGTTCAACGACTAGGCACTGGCTCTGACGGCCAACTGGCCGGCACCAGCAATGTGTTGCTGGCGATGAAGCTGGGTTTGAGTCCTCTGGGCACTGTGGCGCACGAGTATTTACAAGCTTGTCAGGCACTAGGGCCAAGGCTGCGCGACAGTCAAATTTTTGGTTTTGAGTCTTGGGCCAGAGAATACCGGGGTGACTTAGGTATTGCGCTATCTGATGTCTACGGCATGAACGCTTTTTTGCGTGATTTTGATTTGTATTTCTGCAAGTTGTTTGATGGCGCTCGCCACGACAGTGGTGACCCGTTCCAGTGGGGTGAGCGCATGTTGGCGCATTACCAGCAAAATCGAGTCGATCCGCGCGGCAAGATTTTGATTTTTAGTGACGGCTTGACAGTGCCGCGCACGATTGAGCTTTATCAGCAGTTCAATGGCCGCTGCCAGCTCGCGTTTGGCATAGGCACCAACCTGACCAATGATTTGGGCTACGAGCCGCTGCAAATCGTCATCAAGATGATTCGCTGCAACGGCCAACCAGTGGCGAAACTCTCGGACACACCGGCTAAAAACATGTGTAACGACGAGAAGTATTTGGCTTACTTGCGGCAGGTGTTTGAGATCGAGTGATGTTGCCAAGACATTTGCCCGCTCTGCGCTGTGCTGTGCTGTGCGTGCAATTTCGGCAGACTAGATTTAATAGTCTGCCAGTTTAAAAAATAAAAAATTCCTTGAGGAGAGAAAAATGAAATGCTCCAAGCCTTTTGCCTGGTTGCTGCCGACGCTTCCCATTTTGCTAGCGCTGTGGCCTAGTCTTTCTATGGCCGCTGAAATCGACGCAAGCAAATTACAACTTTGGTGGGGTATACCTTTCGCTGGCATTTTGTTGTCGATTGCTTTGCTGCCGCTGTTTGTCCCCACGTTTTGGCATCACCATTTCGGTAAGATATCTGCCGCTTGGGCGTTGGCATTTTTTGTTCCCTTCACAATTTTTTTCGGACTGCCGCAGGCTGCCGTTAGCTTAATTCATGCGCTGCTGGCCGAGTATTTACCGTTTATTATTTTGCTGACCGCGCTCTACACCGTGGCCGGCGGTATTCATGTGCGCGGTAACTTGCATGGCAGCCCCGGGCTGAATGTCTCATTGCTAGCCATTGGTACGGCGCTGGCCAGTGTCATGGGCACGACGGGTGCATCCATGTTGATGATTCGTCCACTGCTGCGCGCCAACGACAACCGTAAGCACAGAGCCCATGTAGTGGTTTTCTTTATCTTTTTGGTCTCCAACGTGGGCGGCTCACTCACGCCGCTGGGTGACCCGCCGCTATTTTTAGGTTTTCTAAAAGGCATAGATTTTTTCTGGACTGCCAGCCATATTTTTCCTGAAACACTGTTTTTAACGTTTAGTTTGTTGGGCATTTTCTTTCTCTTAGACCACTGGTTTTTCCGTAAAGAAGGCTTGGTTCCTGTTGACCCAACACCCGACGACAAAGAGCTTGGCTTTGACGGAAAAATAAATTTCGCCTTGCTGCTCGGTGTCGTTGGCTTGGTGCTGCTCAGTGGTACGTGGAAGTCGTCAGTGGTTTTTGACATCATGGGCACGCCTGTCGGTTTGCCAGGTTTGGTGCGTGATCTGGGGCTGATAGGCTTGACGCTTTTATCGCTCAAACTCACGGCTGAAAAGGTGCATTCGGATAATCAGTTTTCTTGGGGGCCTATGAACGAAGTGGCCAAGTTGTTTGCGGGTATTTTTCTCACCATCATTCCCGTGATCGCCATGCTTAAAGCCGGTGTGGACGGCCCGTTTGGCGCGATTGTGTCTGCTGTGACTAGGCCTGATGGCTCACCTGATCCGGTAATGTATTTCTGGATCACTGGCATTCTTAGCTCGTTTCTCGACAACGCGCCGACTTACTTAGTTTTCTTCAATACCGCTGGCGGCGACCCGGTGCAACTCATGACCACATTAGCGCCAACTTTGGCGGCGATTTCTGCAGGCGCTGTTTTTATGGGTGCAAACTCATATATCGGCAATGCGCCCAACATGATGGTCAAGGCTGTAGCGCAAGACAGTGGCGTAAATATGCCTAGCTTTTTAGGCTATATGGTCTGGTCGTTTGCGGTCTTAATGCCGCTTTTCGTCATCATGACTTTTATCTGGTTTCGTTAAATCAGTTTTTCAAATCAGTAAAAAAATAGTTAGGAACACTCACTATGAGCAAGCCCCGCATTCTTATCGCCCGCGCCGTTTTTCCAGAAGTCATTGAGCGTCTGTCACAGTACTTTGAAGTCCAGACCAATCAGGCCGATGAGATCTGGTCCAAAGCTGAATTCATCGCTCGCTTGCAAGGTCAGGTCGGCGTTTTTACCACCGGCGGTGAACGCATAGATGCTGAGGTTCTTGCTGCTTGCCCTGCGCTGAAAATTTGCGCCAACATGGCGGTGGGTTACAACAATTTTGATCTCAATGCGATGAGTAAAGCCGGCGTTCTCGCCACCAACGCGCCGGATGTGCTGACCGAGACCACTGCCGATTTTGGCTTTGCGCTACTCATGGCAACGGCTAGACGCATCACTGAGAGCGAGCACTTTTTGCGCGCTGGCAAGTGGACTAAATGGGGTGTTGACATGTTTGCCGGCGCTGAAATTCATGGCTCAACCTTGGGCATTCTCGGCATGGGCAGGATAGGGCAGGGGATTGCTAAACGCGGTGCGCTAGGTTTTGGTATGAACGTGATTTATCACAACCGCTCGCGTCTCGATGCGGGGCTGGAAGCCGAGTGCAAAGCTAAATATGTGAGCAAAGAGCAACTGCTCGCTAGCGCCGATCATTTGGTGTTGGTTCTGCCATATTCGGCTTCATCACATCACAGCATAGGTGCAGCAGAATTAACGCAAATGAAACCTACTGCGACGCTTATTAACATTGCCCGAGGCGGTATTGTTGACGATGCCGCATTGGCTGCAGCACTGCGTGACAAATGTATTGCTGCAGCCGGCTTAGATGTGTTTGAGGGTGAGCCAGCCGTCCACCCAGACTTGTTGAATCTGCCCAACGTGGTGCTGACCCCTCATATTGCCAGCGCTACTTTGCCGACTCGTTTGGCAATGTGTAATTTGGCTGCTGATAATTTGATTGCATTTTTGCAAGGAAAGCCGGCGTTGACACCGCTCAATGCTGACAAACTGGTCTAATAGACTGAAATTAATAAGTATAAATATTGAGTTTATACATTCAAGACAAATCTAAGCAGCGACAAGTATGGATAGCATAGGATTTTGGCTAATTGCTCTGTTAGGCGGCGCTAACTTTGCGTTACTGTTGTGGTTGGGCTTACGCAAACCTATTGCTGACGATGCGGCCAATCCGGCTTTGCTACAGGCACTGGCCAATAGTCACGACCGCATAGAGCGCGAATTGCGGCGCGAAATCACCGACAGCGCACGCAGCGGCAGAGAAGAACTTGCGCGTAATTTAGCTGGCTTTCAGCAAAGCTTGGTGCTGCAAAGCGCAGAAGCAACGCGCACTCAAAACAGTCAACTTGATGCGTTTTCGCAGCAACTCACACTGCTGCAAACCTCGCTGGCGGCAACCTTGGCGACGCAATTGCAGTCGCTCAGTGAATCGAATGCGCGTCGCCTGTCCGAGGTGCGCGAGACGCTGGAAAAGCAACTCGCGCAATTGCAGAAAACCAATGCTGAAAAACTCGACGAGATGCGCCGCACGGTAGACGAGAAACTCCAGTCAACGCTAGAAGCTCGCTTGGGCGAGAGCTTTAAACAAGTCGCTGACCGGCTCGAACAAGTGCATAAAGGCCTGGGTGAAATGCAGACGCTGGCCCAAGGTGTGGGTGACCTCAAACATTTGCTGACGAATGTTAAAACGCGCGGTATTTTTGGCGAGGCGCAACTTGCGTCATTGCTAGAACAGGTGTTTACCGTCGATCAATATGCGGCCCAAGTGGTGACCCGACCAGGCGGTAAAAATCCGGTTGATTTCGCTATTCGTTTGCCGGGTAGATCAGACTCAGGCGAGCCATTGTGGCTGCCAATCGATGCTAAGTTTCCGAACGATGATTACGAGCGTTTGTTAGATGCCCAGCAGCGCGCCGATGCAGCAGGCGCTGAAATTGCGGGCAAAGCGCTAGAGCAACGCATTCGCACAGAAGCGAAATCTATCGCCGAAAAATATATTGAGCCGCCTTACACCACAGACTTTGCGATTTTGTTTTTACCCACCGAAGGCTTGTATGCCGAAGTGCTGCGCCGTCCCGGCCTGATGCAGGCTTTGCAGCGTGACTACCGCATCACGCTGGCCGGACCGACGACTTTGCTGGCCATGCTCAACTCTCTGCAAATGGGTTTTAGAACCTTGGCGTTAGAAAAACGCTCTAGCGAAGTCTGGCAAGTGTTGGGCGCGGTTAAAACTGAATTTGGTAAGTTTGGGGACGTGCTGGCCAAGGTTAAATCGCAGACTGAAACTGTGCTCAATACGCTTTCTAGCGCCGAACAGCGTAGCCGTGTGATGGGCAAAGCTTTACGAAATGTTGAAGCCCTGAGCGACGCCGATTCAACCCGCTTAATGCCGGCCGACAAAGACTCACAGGACTAACTAACTACGCCATGACCCGCGAACTCGCGCGCTTAATACTGGCCCAAATTTGCTTGCATGCCTGCATGGCGGGTACCCGATTGGCCGCGCCACTGCTGGCGCTGCGTGAAGGCTATAGTCCTGTGGCCGTCGGCGTGCTGCTGGCCTTGTTTGCCTTGACTCAGGTATTTTTAGCGTTACCCGCAGGGCGCTTTGCCGACCGCAAGGGTTTGCGGCTGCCTATTAAACTCAGTGTCTTGGCGGCTGTTATTGGTGCTGGTGCAGCGGTGGCTTTTCCGCTGTTTCCAGTGCTGTGTTTAGCGGCTTTGCTCACGGGCGGAGCTACCGGTGTGGCGGTGATTTCGTTGCAACGTCACGTCGGCCGTGCGGCAAACGGTGCGGTGCAATTGCGTCAAGTGTTTAGTTGGCTCTCGATTGGACCGGCAGTTTCAAACTTTATAGGTCCGTTCGCCGCCGGCCTGTTGATTGACCATGCGGGCCCAGAGCATGGCAGTTTATTCGGTTACCGGGCTGCGTTTTTGCTGATGGCTTTGCTGCCCTTGGCGAGTTGGTTTTTAGTCCGTGCAACCCAAGAGTTGCCGCCTGTGAGCGCGCCGGTATCAAGTGTCAAACCCAAGGCTTGGGACTTGATGCGACAAACCGATTTCAGGCGCTTGATGCTGATTAATTGGGCGCTGTCTTCTTGCTGGGATGTGCATACCTTTGTGGTGCCGGTGCTTGGCTTTGAGCGCGGTATTAGCGCTTCAGTGATTGGCTCTATCTTGGGTGCGTTTGCGATTGCTGCAGCGCTGGTTCGCAGTGCTATGCCTTACCTTGCCGTGCATCTTAAAGAGTTCAAGGTGCTGACTTTTTCCATGCTCATGACCATGGTTTTGTTTGGCGTTTATCCGCTGATGCAGTCCGCGTTAGCCATGGGTTTATGTTCGGTTTTGTTGGGTTTGAGTTTGGGCTGTGTGCAGCCAATGATCATGAGCATGTTGCATCAGATGACGCCGGTGCACCGACATGGAGAGGCGCTAGGCTTGCGTTTAATGGCTATCAATGGCTCTAGTGTGTTGATGCCCATGTTGTTTGGCTGGGCTGGCGCACTAGTGGGTATAGGCGCTGTGTTTTGGGTTGCGGGCACTGCAGTCGGCTTTGGCGCGCGCTTGGCTTGGAAGTTGAAGGAAGTCACTAACCCGCACGTTTAAATACGGGCTTTATTTAACCGGCCTTATTTCAACCAGCCTTATGTCAACCAGTCTTATGTCAACCAGTCTTATTGTTCAAGACTGTAAAAGCTTTTAATCAAATCCCAGGCTGCTTGCGGTTCATCGACGAAGTGAAACAGCAACAGGTCTTGCGGCGAAATCGTGCCTTCTTCAATCAGTAACTCAAAATTGATAAGCCTCTTCCAGTAGTTTGTGCCAAACAAAATAATCGGCACGGGCTTGGCTTTTCCAGTCTGCACCAAGGTGATGACCTCGAACAATTCGTCTAGCGTGCCAAAGCCGCCGGGAAATGCGACCAATGCTTTGGCGCGCATCATGAAATGCATTTTGCGCAGCGCAAAATAATGAAACTTGAAGTTGAGTTCTGGCGAGACATAAGCGTTGCCGCTTTGCTCGTGCGGCAAAACGATGTTTAAACCCACAGTCAGCGCACCCAGTTCATGCGCGCCGCGATTGGCGGCCTCCATAATGCCGGGGCCGCCGCCAGTGCAGATAAACAGTCGCTCTTCGGCTGGCCGCGCATTGCTGTACTCGGCTACCAAGCGGGCAAACAGTCTAGCTTGGTCATACAGCTCTGAATTGCGCAGGTTGCGTTGCGCCAGTGCTAAAGCGGCTTCGTCGTCGCCAGCTTCGGCCAGTGCTAAATCTTTTTGAGCCGTCTCGGGTGCTGTAAAACGGGCACTGCCAAACACCACTATCGTGTGCTCCACGCCATGCTCTTGGTGGCCTAGGTCGGGCTTTAGCATCTCTAGTTCAAAACGAATACCGCGGGTTTCTCGGCGCAGCAAAAACTCGGGGTCTGCAAAAGCCAGCCGGTAGGCGTTGGCCTCTAAGGGCATGGCTTCGTTAGCGTGGGCCTGCAGTTCGGCCCATGCATTGGCTAGGCGGTTGACTGAAAGTTTTTCGGTTTGTTTCACAGTTTTATTTCTCCAATTTCTTTAACTATGCACGTACTGCACGTGTTCTTGCAGCCTAGGGTTAAAGCGACATACAAATAAAGTGGAAATGTAAAAAGGCTCCTAAAGGAGCCTTTTTTTTATTTTAAAAAAACGAATTAAACGCGTTTGCGGTATTCGCCGGTGCGGGTGTCGATTTCGACAACATCGCCTTGCGCGACAAAAATTGGCACGCCGATTTCAAAACCAGTAGCCAGTTTTGCAGGCTTTAAAACCTTGCCGGATGTGTCGCCCTTAACAGCTGGCTCGGTCCAGGTGATTTCGCGCTCAACGCTGGTTGGTACTTCAACTGAAATCGCCTTGCCGTCATAAAACACGACTTCGAGTTCCATGCCGTCTTGCAGGTAGTTCAGCGAGTCACCCATGTTTTCGGCTTCGACTTCGTATTGGTTGAACTCGGAGTCCATGCAGATGTACATAGGGTCTGCAAAGTAAGAGTAGGTGCAGTCTTTTTTGTCCAAAATGACTTGGTCGATTTTGTCGTCGGCTTTGAAGACTTGCTCGGTGCCAAAGCTGCCAATCAGGCTTTTAAGCTTCATGCGCACGGTGGCGGAATTGCGGCCACCACGGCTGTATTCAGTCTTGAGCACGACCATCGGGTCTTTGCCGTGCATGATGACGTTACCAGCGCGGATTTCTTGAGCAATTTTCATAACAGTTCTCAGTTCTCAGTTCTTTTGGCTGCAATAAGTTTTGCTTTGCCAATTTGTTGTGGTCGCAATTTCGGCCGTAATTTTGACCATTTTTGGGCTCGATTGCGGCGGATTGTGCTCGGTTGCATGGTTCCCTGTCGCCTGTGGCTAGGAAGCTGCGTTAGCAAAACCACTGATTTTAGCGTTTTTTTGCGGCGAATTCGGTCAGGGCGCTGGCAAGGTCAATCTGCTCTAGCAACACTGAGCGGGCGCTACTCAGTGTTTGTTGCCATGCTGGCATATCTATGACGATTTCTGCCAGCCCATCGCTTATGACTTGGTCACGGTTCCAGCAGTAGTGCAGTGCGCGCAGCGAGTGAGGTGCTTGCAGTAAATTTAAAAAGGCATCCAGCTTGTCATGCTGCGCGCCGTCGTCCTGCGGGTAAATTTGCCAGACCAGCGGTTTGCCGGCCCAAAGCGCGCGCACCAGAGAGTCTTCACCACGTACAAAATTAAGGTCGGCGCTCCAGAGCAGGTGGTCAAAATCAAGCTGCGTCAGCAAGGGCAGCCAAGTTATCGAGAGTTTGCCGTGGTCAGAGCCTAGCAGCTGCAGGGCTTGGCTGACGGCTTGCGCGCTGCGCCCGGCGGTCACGAGTAGCCGCACTGGCTGGTCTTGCAAGCCACGCTGGCTAAATTGACGCAGTAATGCCACAAGCGCTGGTGGCTCATAACAAAAAAGACTGACAATTTTTTCGTCATCCCGCGTAACACCTTGGCCGCATAACCAAGCGCGGCGCTCAAACGTCTGCTGCCGCATGATTAAATCGCGTTCACGCAGCAGCCCGCCCGTCGCAGGGGTAAAGCCGGGATAGAAAAAATGTTTGCGCCAGCCTTTTGCTGGACCGCTTTGCACCGGCGAGGGCAGGGCGTGGCAGCGTTCGACATAGGCTTCGGCGGATAGGTATTCGAGGTTAATCCAAACCGGTTGCGTGCCACTTTGGTCGACTATTTCAACGCAGGCGTGTAAAAAATTGGGTGCTAGCTCGCAACCAAAAGTCTCTATCAGATGGCCGGTAGGACGCTCGCGGAGTTCTGCGCTTATCGCTTCAACGGATAAATTCCACGGCATTACCTTAACGCCCGCACAAGCGCTAGGCGCCATCCACGCTAATGCGCTGCTGTCATCGGTCCAAAGCCTGACTTGATGACCGCGCGCCGCCAAATCTGAGGCTAAGCGCCAGCACACGCCTATGTCGCCAAAATTGTCTATAACTTGGCAGAAAATATCCCATTGACCGAAAGGACTGATACCGGGTTTTTCCGGTGTTTGTGCTGCTCTGATGCTGTTCATCGCAGCATTGTCCACAATACACGCTGCGCACTCTTTTTAAGACCATGACTAAAGCCCACGAATTTGATCCCCAGCTGCTCAGTGAAGTAGCCGCCCTACCGGCTCTGCCCGGCGTTTATCGCTACTTTGATGCGGAAGGCGGTGTGCTCTATGTGGGCAAGGCGCGCAATCTTAAAAAACGCGTCACCAATTATTTTCAGAAAAACCATGGCGGCTCACGCATTGGTCACATGGTGACCAAGATTGCCCGCATGGAGACCACCGTGGTGCGCTCCGAGGCCGAGGCTTTGCTGCTTGAAAACAACCTAATTAAGACGCTAAACCCCAAGTTCAACATCTTGTTTAGAGACGATAAAAGTTATCCCTATCTCAAGTTTGCCAGCCACACTTTTGCGCGCATGACGTATTACCGCGGCGCGGTGGAGAAAAAGCACCGCTACTTCGGCCCCTATCCCAGCGCTTGGGCGGTTAAGGAAAGTATTTTGCTGCTGCAAAAAGTCTTTCGCCTGCGCACTTGTGAGGACACGGTGTTTAGCAACCGCAGTCGGCCTTGTTTGCTGTATCAAATCAAACGCTGCTCAGGCCCTTGCGTGGGTTACATCACGCCTGAGCAATACGCATTAGATGTGGAAAATGCAGAAAAATTCTTGCAAGGCCAAACCCAAGAAATCCTCACCGGTTTAGAAAAGCAAATGCTGGCACATGCGGAAAAGCTTGAGTTTGAACAGGCGGCTGATCTGCGCAACCAGATCTCCGCGCTGTCTAAAGTCTTGCATCAGCAGTCAATGGAGACCGGCGGTGACAAGGACGTTGATATGTTGGCGGTGAAGGTTTTGGGCGGTAAGGCCTGCGTTAACTTGGCCATGGTGCGCGGTGGTCGGCACTTAGGGGACCGGGCTTATTTTCCGGCGCATGTAGACAGTGCTGTGGATTTTTCAGAGATCGATGCTGAGTTAGGGTTTGAGATTAGCGCCGAGGGCGACACAGAAATTGCTGCGTTGGCGAGCGAAGATGAGGCGGATGTTGATGCGGTCGTTGATGCGGTCGTTGATGCAGTCGATGCAGTCGATGCAGTGATCGACTCCACGACCAACATCACAAGCGACATCACAAGCGACATCACAAGCGACATCACAAGCGACATCACAAGCGACATCACAAGCGACATAGCCAGCGACTCCCTTGCTCTGTCCGCAAAACCCGCCGCGCCGCGCCGCGTCAAAAGCATAGAGGCCTTGGTGTTAGAGGCTTTTATCGCGCAGCACTACATCGATGTGCTGCCGCCACCCATGCTGGTGTGCAGTGAGTCAGTCGATAAAAATTTGCTGCGCGCGCTATCGCTACAAACCGGCGTGCGCATCAAGGCTATATTTCAGCCCCGTGAGCAAGGCCGAATTTGGCTAGACATGGCGCAGAAAAATGCTGATTTGCAACTCGCCCGTTTGCTCGCCGAGCAGGGCTCTCAGCAAGCCAGAACGCGTGCACTCAGCGAAGCTTTAGATTTGAAAATGGAAGACCTCACTGATTTGCGGATTGAGTGCTTTGATATCTCTCACACCGCTGGCGAGGCGACACAGGCGTCTTGCGTGGTGTTTCACGAACACAAAATGCAAAGCGCCCAATATCGGCGCTACAACATCGAAGGCATTACCCCGGGCGACGACTATGCGGCTATGCGCCAAGTGCTAACTCGGCGCTACACCAAGCTGGCCGAGGCGGCGCGCAACAACGAGGCGCGCATGCCAGACTTGGTGTTGGTTGACGGTGGCAAAGGCCAAGTGTCTATGGCGCGTGAGGTGTTTGCGGAATTGGGACTGGACTTGGGCTTGATTGCCGGCGTCGAAAAAGGCGAGGGTCGCAAAGTCGGTTTAGAAGAATTGGTGTTTGCTGATGGCCGCGAAAAAATCTATTTAGGCCGCGACTCTGCTGCCTTGATGTTGATCGCACAAATCCGCGATGAGGCGCATCGCTTTGCCATCACCGGCATGCGCGCTAAGCGCGCTTCAGTGCGCACTGGCGGCAGCAAGCTTGAAGAAATTCCCGGCATAGGCCCAAAGCGCCGCGCCAGTTTGCTTCAGCGTTTTGGCGGCGTGCGCGGCATTGCGTCGGCCAGCGCGCAAGATATTGCGACGGTCGATGGGATCTCAAAAGAATTGGCTGAAGAAATTTACCGCGTCTTGCATTGACTGTCTTTTAACGACGTTTGACCGCGTTTAGATGTATTTTTCTGCCTTGCTTGCTGCGCGGAGCGACTTTTCCACAGGACTACAAACACTAGATGGTTTATTTACTGTCTATTTTTTCGAGTCAGTGCTGGTACGTGCCAAAATCACCTCATGTTTTGGACCATCCCCACACTTATGACCTGGACTCGCATTATTGCGATTCCCCTAATCGTTGGTGTGTTCTACATCGACTTGCCATCCGCCGACCGCAACATGATCGCAACCATCATGTTCGTGGTCTTTGCAGCGACTGATTGGTTAGATGGATTTTTGGCGCGCAAGCTCAACCAGACTTCATCCTTTGGTGCATTTTTAGACCCGGTGGCGGACAAATTTTTAGTCTGTGCCAGTTTGCTGGTGCTAGTGCATTTACAACGTGCCGACGTGTTTGTTGCGCTCATCATCATAGGCCGCGAGATCGCGATTTCTGCACTGCGCGAATGGATGGCTTTGATAGGCGCGACTAAAAGCGTAGCGGTGCATATGCTGGGCAAGGTTAAGACCATGGTGCAGATGATTGCGATCCCATTTTTACTTTATGACGGCCGCTTGTTTGATCTGATCAACACCCATGTTTGGGGAACTTGGTTGATCTGGATTTCAGCCGTTTTGACGGTCTGGTCCATGGTTTACTATTTGAAAAAAGCTATTCCCGAGATTCGTGCACGGGCCAAATAAGCCGGGCTTTATTTTTAGTTTTAGCGCGCAGACATTTTTGCGCGCTTTTTTTATCGGTTTGCCGTGATCTCCTCTTCCCGTGAAACTGCCTTGGTGCGCGCCATGCCGGCCATTTTTGTGTTGATCTGGAGTACCGGCTTTATCGTCGCCAAGTTTGGTTTGCCGTACGCGCCGCCACTCAGTTTTTTGGTGTTGCGCTACTTTTTCTCGATTCTGTGTTTCTTAATTTGGATTGCGCTGGCGGGCGCTGCTTGGCCTCGCGGACGCCGGCAATGGTTGCACTTGGGCGTGACGGGATTGCTAATGCACGCCGGTTATTTAGGCGGCGTGTGGGTGGCTGTTAAGGCCGGTATGGGTTCGGGTTTAGCCGCTTTAATCGTTGGTTTACAACCGGTGTTGACCGCCTTGTGGGTTGCGTGGATGGCGTCTAACAACCCATCGTCTTCCAGCGCTGGTGTGACCCCGCGTCAGTGGCTTGGCCTTGGGCTGGGATTGGGCGGTTTGCTGTTGGTGGTCTCGCGCAAATTTGGCACTGGGCATGAAGTGAGTCTGCTAACGCTAGGCGCAACCATTATTGCGCTACTCAGTATTACCGCCGGCACGCTGTATCAAAAACGCTTTGTGGCGGTTAACGATGTGCGCACCGCCAACGTGATTCAATTGGGCGCAGCCTTTTTGATCACGCTGCCCTTGGCTTTGATGGAGGGTGAGGCGATTCAGTGGAATGCCTCTTTTGTAGGCGCTATGGCTTGGTCGGTATTGGCCTTGACCTTGGGCGGCAGCTCACTGCTTTACCTCTTGATACAACGCGGCGCAGCGACGGCGGTAACCAGTTTGTTTTATCTTGTGCCCCCCACAACCGCGGTAATGGCTTGGCTACTTTTTAACGAAAAAATCACCACCAGCACGGTTTTGGGCACGGCGTTGACTGCGATTGGCGTGAGTTTAGTGGTCAAGGGCGCGGCAATGCGAAAGTCGGCTTGAGTCAGCGTTTGCGCTTGGATAAATAAGATTTTCTAAGGTTGCTAACGTTTTTATGGTTTGGTTTTAGCCGCCGCTTTCCACGGCTCAGTCGCGAAATGTGCGACCAAATAATCAATCAACAAGCGTATGCGCCGCGGCACCTCAGCCCGGTAAGGTGCCAGCCAAGCGACGTCGGCTTGCGGCATAGACCATGCCGGCAATACGCGTTGCAATTTACCTTCGGCTAATTGCGGTGCGATGTCCCACAGGCTGCGCAGCAAAATGCCGTGACCACTTAAGCACCAGTCGCGCGCCATCTCGCCGGAGTTGCTGCTTAAGCGTCCTTTAACGCGAACGCTGGTTTGCTCTTCTAAGCCGCGCTTATCGCTTTGCCGCCTGAGTCGCCAGTGATCAAACTGACCCGAGGCTTGGCCGTTTTCTCGCACCACCAAACAATCGTGTTGCTCAAGTTCTTGCGGTGTTTTTGGGCTGCCATTGCGGCGCAGATAGTCAGGCGCAGCCACCAACACACGCTGGTTTTGCGCCAGTCGGCGCGATACCCATTTAGCCGCTTGCACACTGTTGACTGACCAGAGCCAAACTGCGCCATCAAAGCCTTGCTCTGCCAGGTCTGGCAATTGCTCGGTCAGCTCAAGCTGAATCACCAGTTGTGGGTGGTGTTGTTGGAACAGCGCCAAGGCGGGCCCTAACCAAAGCCGGCCAAAGCCGAAAGTCGAGGCCAAACGAATCCTGCCCGTGGGTTCATGTTGGCGCTCACGCAACTGGGACTCTAAATCTCTAAAGCCTTGGAGTAGGGCGCTGGCACGCTGACAAACTATTTCACCTTCTGCTGTCACGCTGATACGCCGCGTAGTGCGTAAAAAAAGTTTTTGACCTAGCCTAGCTTCCAGCGCTGCTAGCCGTTTGGTGACAGCTGGCGGTGCCATATCTAGCTGCAGTGCGGCCCCACTTAAACTGGCTTGCGCGCGAACAGCGAGGACTAATTCAAGGTCTGCGCGGCTAATGTCTGATGGGCTGGTGAGCGTCTTCATTGTTTCTTTTTTGGAAATAATCAATTGGTCTATTGTTGCTTGAATCTATGCTTGTAAAAAGCGCATGATAAAAGCTCACTGAGCGCAATGTTTGTGTTCGGTTTTTTTTCGGAGACACAAATTTGCTCACCTCCTTTGCGACTCAATTTAAGACTGAAAAAATCATCACTGCTGGCGGCCCGATAAACGCACGCAGCGGCGGCAAAGGCCCACCGTTGCTGCTATTGCATGGTCATCCACAAAGCCACGTGATGTGGCATTTAGTTGCACCAGCATTGGCCGAACACTTCAGCTTAGTGATGATGGATTTACGCGGCTACGGCGACTCTTTTCGAGCGACACCGGACGCACAACACGCAGCCCACTCCAAACGCGCTATGGCACAAGATGCTGTGGAAGTCATGCGCCACTTCGGCTTTGAGCGTTTCGCCGTGCTGGCACACGACCGCGGTGCGCGTGTGGCGCACCGGCTTGCCGCTGACCATGTAGAGGCGGTCAGCAAAATGCTGCTACTTGATATTGCACCCACATTAGGCATGTACGCCAACACCAGCGAAGCGTTTGCAAAAGCCTATTGGCATTGGTTTTTCTTGATTCAGCCACTGCCCTTGCCAGAGGCCTTGATTACCTCCGATCCGGTGCGCTACTTGCGCAGCGTGATGGGTAAGCGCCATGCTGGATTAGCCGCTTTTGCGTCCGCCGCGCTGGCCGAATACGAGCGCTGTATACAAATACCCGGTAGCGCCGAATCGATGTGCGAAGACTACCGCGCATCCGCCGGCATTGACTTAGAACACGACCGCCAAGACATCAACGCGGGTCGCAAACTAGCGCTGCCAGTGCGTGTGCTGTGGGGCGAGCACGGCGTCATCAGTCAATGTTTTGATCCACTGGCTTTGTGGCGTGAACGCGCTAGCGATGTGTCTGGCTCAGCCGTGGCTTGCGGCCACTACATTGCCGAAGAGTTACCCGAAAGAGTGATTCAAGAAGCGCTCGAATTCTTCAAAAGTCCGGCGTGATTGCCGACTTTTAATCGCTTTTAAACCCCCAACGAAAGAACATGATGAGCAGCAGTTTTGGCAAAAAAAGAATCGCCGTTATTCCCGGCGACGGCATTGGTAAAGAAGTCATGCCAGAAGGCATACGCGTGATGGACGCAGCCGCGCGCAAGTTCGGGCTTGACCTGCATTTTGACCATTTTGATTTTTCTAGCTGGGACTACTGCGAGAAGCACGGAAAGATGCTGCCCGATGACTGGAAAGACCAAATCGGCGGCCATGATGCGATTTATTTTGGCGCTGTTGGTTGGCCTGAAAAAATCGCCGATCACGTCTCGCTGTGGGGTTCTTTGTTGCTGTTTCGCCGCGAGTTCGACCAGTACATCAACCTGCGCCCGGCCCGCCTCATGCCCGGCATCATCGCACCCGTCGTCAGGCGCGACGGCAGCGCGCGCTTACCCGGTGAGATTGATTTTTACATCGTGCGTGAAAACACCGAAGGCGAGTACTCCAGCATTGGCGGCAAGGCCTTCCCCGGCACCGACCGCGAGTTTGTTTTGCAAGAGTCAGTCTTCACCCGCATAGGTGTAGACCGGGTGCTTAAGTTTGCGTTCGAGTTGGCCCAATCGCGCCCTAAAAAGCATTTGACCAGCGCAACAAAGTCAAACGGTATTTCTATCTCCATGCCTTACTGGGACGAGCGTGTGGCTGAGATGGCCAAGGGCTATCCAGAGATTAATTTGGATAAATTTCACATCGATATATTGACCGCCCACTTTGTGCAGCGGCCAGACTTTTTTGATGTGGTGGTGGCGAGTAATTTGTTCGGCGATATTCTTAGCGACTTGGGTCCCGCCTGCACCGGCACGATTGGTATTGCGCCTAGCGCCAACCTAAATCCAGAACGTAAATTTCCTTCTTTGTTTGAGCCAGTGCATGGTTCGGCGCCTGATATCGCTGGGCGCGGCATCGCCAATCCAATTGGTCAAATCTGGTGCGGCGCGATGATGTTGCAGTTTCTTGGCCATCAAGAAGCGCATGATGCGATTCTTTCTGCGATTGAAAAAGTCTTAGCTCCCGGCAGCGGCGCGCCCCGTACGCCTGATTTGGGCGGTACGGCTTCTACGGCTGATGTGGGTAAGGCAATTGCGGAAGTTTTAGGTAGTTAAAGCTACACAAATTGACGGCATATGCAGCAGAGTAAATAAAATCACTCTGCATACTTAGCTTTGTTTCGGTTTGGCCTAAAAAACAGATTAGAATTTGTAGCTTGAGTTGAAAGAAACGGTCAGTCTGCTTGAGTTACCATTGAAAAATGTAATTTAAATAAAGTACTTTGATACAGTGCACATTGACTGTAGCGATGCCAGAGCATTTCCTACTGGCGACTTTTTTTAAGACAACTTTTTATTTCACCAATGAGGGGCTCCCTGTGAACAAGACCGAACTGATAGAGCACATTGCCAAGCATGCTGATATTTCGAAAGCTGCTGCTACCCGCGCTCTAGAAGCGACAATAGGTGCGGTAAAGACCACACTTAAAAAAGGTGGCTCCGTTTCTCTAGTGGGTTTTGGTACATTTGCGGTTGGTAAGCGCGTTGCGCGCATGGGTCGCAATCCACGCACTGGTGAAGCGATTAAAATCAAGGCAGCCAAGGTTCCGAAATTCCGGCCAGGCAAAGCGCTTAAAGACGCTTTGAACTGAACCGATGAATTTAAAAGTTTAGGTGGGGTGCTTAGCTCAGTTGGTAGAGCAGCGCCCTTACACGGCGTAGGTCGGCGGTTCGAGCCCGTCAGCACCCACCATTAACTTTAGTGATTGAAAAAAGGCGAACAACGGTTCGCCTTTTTTTTTATCATTCAGCTTTTATTTTTACTTTCACTTCACCAATTATTTTTTTGCCGCAGGTTGGCTCAGGGGAAATTCGAGATGTTTGATTTCATTCGTAAGCACACCAAAGTCACAATGGGATTTTTGTTCCTGCTGATAGTGCCGTCTTTTTTATTGCTCGGTATGAATCGAAACAATCAGGGCAACGAAAGCAGTGCGACAGTCGCCAAAGTTGATGGTCAAAAAATTACCCAAGCCCAGTGGGATCAAGCCCACATGCGCGAAGTCGAACGCCTGCGCCCAAGCATGCCGTCTATAGACCCAAAGCTTTTAGATTCACCAGAAGCGCGTTACGCCACACTAGAGCGCTTGGTGCGCGACCGCGTATTGTTTGCGGCGTCTAACAAGTTTGGTCTTGGCGTGAGCGACCAACGTTTAGCACGTGAGTTGATGCAAAACGCAGACATTGCATCGCTGCGCAATCCGGACGGCTCCTTAGATAAAGTGCGCTACAACCAATTGTTGGCCGCCCAAGGCCTCAGTCCAGAAATGTTTGAAGCCAATGTGCGTGCAGATTTATCCAGTCGCCAAGTGCTCGCTGGCGTCGCTGGCAGCGGTTTTGCTTCGACGGCAACAGCCAACGTGGCTTTGGGTGCTTACTTCGAAAAACGCGATATTCAAGTGGCTATGTTTTCCACGCCTGCCTACTCAGCAAAACTGACCGCTACAGACGCTGATTTAGAACAGTTTTACAAAGCTAACGAGGCCTTGTTCCAGGCACCTGAGCAAGCCGACATCGAATACTTGCTGCTTGATGTGGCAACGATTGAAAAAGGTCTGAATGTTAGCGATGCCGATCTGCGCGCTTACTACGATCAAAATGCCCTGCGCATGAGCGGTACCGAAGAGCGCCGCGCCAGCCATATTTTGATCAATGCACCAAAATCTGCACCGGCTGCAGAGCGCGAAGCGGCCAAAGCCAAAGCCACTGAAATTTTGGCGCAACTGAAAAAGTCACCCGATCAGTTCGCCGAATTGGCGCGCAAAAATTCACAAGACACCGGCTCTGCAGCCGCTGGTGGTGACCTCGATTTCTTCTCTCGCGGTGCAATGGTAAAACCATTTGAAGACGCTGCCTTCGCCATGAAAAAGGGCGAGATAAGTGATGTAGTTGAGTCCGACTTCGGCTACCACATCATCCGCCTGACTGACATCAAAGCACCTAAGATTCGCAGCTTCGAAGAAATGAAGCCAGAAATTTTGGCCGATGTTAAAAAGCAGCAAGCGCAAACGCGCTTTTCTGAAGTGGCAGAGTCTTTCACAAATAGCGTTTATGAGCAGTCCGATAGCCTCAAGCCAATCGCCGAACGCCTCAAGCTCGACATCCGTACCGCCACTGGTTTGACCCGCACGGCCCGCCCCGGCGCAACCGGTGCTTTAGCTAATACCAAGCTCCTCAACGCTATTTTCTCGCCAGACGCTATCGAGAAAAAACGCAATACCGCAGCCATAGATGTTGGCTCCAGCCAACTCGTTTCTGCACGCATCACGCGTTACGCCCCAGCGCATACCCAGTCTTTAGCTGAAGTTAAAGACAACGTACGTCAGCGCTGGTTAGCCCAGCGCGGCGCAGAGACGGCTCGCAAAGACGGCGCAGACAAATTAGCCGCCTGGAAGGCCGCCCCCGCAAGCGCTACTTTGCCCGCAGCTGTAGTGGTTTCACGAAGTGATCTGCAACAACTCGCGCCACAAGTAGTCGATGCAGCACTGCGCGCAGATGCCACAAGTCTGCCAATTTTTGTCGGTGTAGACATGGGCGCTCAAGGTTATGCGATTGTCAAAGTCAACAAAATGGAACAACGCGACCCACCAACCGCTGCTATCGCAGCGCAAGAGCGCAACCAATATGCACAGTGGTGGACGTCGGCAGAAAGCTTGGCCTACTACAACGTGTTGAAAGAGCGCTTGAACACACAAATTTTGGTCGCAAAACCGGTGTCGATTCAAGCAAATGCACGTTAAGCCGCACAAAGTGCTGCTCAACGGGGAAACACAGGCCTTGTAGGCCTTATAATATTGTCTTGCGGTGGCTGTAGCTCAGTTGGTAGAGTCCAGGATTGTGATTCCTGTTGTCGTGGGTTCGAGCCCCATCAGCCACCCCATTAAATACTCAATAAAATCAAGGCTCTACGGAGCCTTTATTTTTTTCTGGGCATAACTCGGGCATAAAGTAGTTTCTAGTCGCGCCATCTCGCGCACGTTCTGATCGCCGTCCAACCACTTGGCATACGTCTTGTGGAACATTTCAACGCTGTGCCCCAGCTGCTTTGCGCAAAACGCTGGATTCATTCCTGCCATCAACATTACAGTGGCGTATGTGTGCCTCATGTTGTAAGGCCTGCGGTATCTAACTCCCAAAATTTTCAAGGTAGGCGTCCAAAAGCTCCTGCGGTAGGCGCGCTCATCTACCCAAGCTGTGCGATACCTAGGGTCGGTAAAGACATGTTCGCCTGCAACTTGCGTATGTTCGCGCTGGCGCTGTATGGCGGCCAGCGCCCGGCTGTTGAGATTGACCGTACGCTCCACATTGGTCTTGGTACGGTCTTTCTGAACACCGCGCACCACGGCTTCCCTCACCACCACCAAGCCGCTGGCCAGATCCACGTTGTCCCAGCGCAAGCCAAAGATCTCAGACGTGCGCATGCCAGTCCAAAACCAAAACTCGGTAAAGTTGGAAACTTGGCCTGGGTGCTTGTCTGCCAAGCTGACCAGCACCTTTTCCATTTCTTCGCGACTAAACGGGTCAGGCGGCTCCTTCTGGTGTTTGGCGTGGGGGACTTTGATAACTGGGTTGTCAACCAGAATCTTGTCGGTGACGGCTAGCTCGACCGCTTCGCGCAGCACCTGGACGTAGTTATTTACGGTCTTGCCAGACAGATCCGGGCGTGTTGCCAAGGCTGTAAGGATGTCGCTGGTGCGCAAAGCTCGCAGCGCCTTATCTCCCAAACCCGTTATTTTCCAAAATTTGGCGCAAGACTCATATCCTGCCCGAGTGGACTCCTCGATGCGCTGGCCCTTGAGCCAGGTGTCGAGCTGAGCGCCTACCGTTAGTTTTCCACCATCGCCGGCTGCCCTAAAGTATTCAGCCATGCTGAAAGTGCTGAGTCGGATTTTCTCTTTGATCTCGGCCACCAGGCGCTCGGCATACTTTAGATTGGCCGATGTCGGGGGCATCGGCTTGCCGTTCAAGGTTAGAGTGCGATGCTGCTGCTTGCCATCGAGCGTGAACGTGACGCGGATCGAGTTTGGCCTGATGTTGACTCCACCCATGATTGATACCCTTTGATTGAAATAAGAATTCGGCCGTCTGGGCCCCTTCGGTACTCACGGCCTTCTAGCCAGATCCCGTCTTGAATCTTACGGCGTATAGCTTTTTCGCTGTATCCGGTGAGGCTGGCGGCCAGATCTACAGTGACGTATGGGGCGGTGCTCATGTTCTTTCCTTTATTAGCTTTAGTAGCTTTACTAGTTCTTCACTTGTCATATCTCGCTCAAAGTCACAACTTTTGCACCGCCACGTCGTATATTTTTTGGCCATGTTTTTGTTAATTGCAAGATGTGAGGTTCGCCATTTAAACAATCTGCTTTTTTTGGGTTGTAGTTAAAGCTAATGTTTGTTCTAAACACAAAGTTTTTGTCACAACTTGTGCAAGTATGCTCATGTCGTTCTGATTCAGAATATTTCCCGCTATCGTCTTGGCAAACTTTTTGATCTGCTTCGCAGTATGGGCATCGCATATCAGTCATGGTTTAGCTCCTTCAATTTAGCCTCGATTGCGCGGGCATAGTCAATATCAATGTTTGAGTTGCCACCTAGTCGGCACGAATTTCCGAGGTGTCTACCGATGGCATAAATATCGTCATCAGTCAGGCATTACCATGCTGGCCGATCCAGTCGTGGGCCTACCGAAGCCAAGACATCACCGTTTTCAATACGCTTCCACGAATCTTTAACTGCTCGCACGAGCTGCAAGGGGTTAGAGAATGTCAGCAGCTGGTCATACAAATCAAGTCCGTCCGGTACGTTGGCCAAGGCGTTTGCATCGGCTCCAAAAGTGCTTGTTCGTCGGTAACGCGACTGCATTTCAACCACAGATAGTTGAGCTCTTATCACCACATCGACAGCCTCTTGGCCAATAGGCTCGCACATCACTAAAGCGGAATTAAGTGCAGTCGCCAGCGTGTCAAAGTGCGTCGTTGTGCCCGTGCCGTGTTTGAGATTGAGCCAGGCTATGCGTGCTTCATTGCTGAGCTCTGCTGCTTCTTCCTTATCAAAAGTTTTCACCTTACGACAGGTCGACTCGAGAGTCATGGGGTTAGCTGGCCAGCGAGGTTGGCGCGGCTTTCTGCGTCCGTGACTCATGAAAAAAGCTCTAAGTTTTTTCCACTATCTGGCAAGATGCGATGTGCTTTAAGTTTGTTTTGCGTTTCATAAATCATTTGGCATTTAGTGTTTATTTTTGATAGTCCGTCAGGCTGGTAAATAGTAATTAGCCATGAGGTAAAAGACGACCCCATTGCATCTTTTTTGCTAGCTGCATCTTGCTGTTCTGCCTACGCGCAGTATTCAGAATTACTCACTTGGCATCCTTTCGGTAAACCCGCTTTGATCCGATCAGCGATGGAATTAACAGGCTGTCTTGCGAGCCGGGTCGCGTATTAAAAGGCCTGAGTTCGGCTCCGTCATATTTTTCTGTCGTGGATGAATTGCCGAAGCTTGGATGTGGTGTCAATGGAGGGGTAGTTTGAGTCTTTGTCATGTCCGTGATCCCTTGTTAACTAATTGGTGTGCTGCGTGGTGGATGCTGGCATTGAAGTAACGGCGCAATAGATAGCTCCGGCCAATGCTGCTAAGCGTAAATATCAGAGTGATCTGGAGGTTGTCGACTAACGTCACTTCATGGCCGTAGGCTGGGAGCACTATTGCGGTCAGTACTAATGAAATAACAAATCCAACAAGCACGTTAATTAAGGATTCGATTAGGCTTCCTAGGCGGGTCTGGGTCATGCTGCCTCCTTCGGCGCGTCAATTTGTACCTTTAAACTACCCGGCGCAAGCCCAGTGAAGCTGGTCCAGTAAGCCTCTAATGCGCATTCGCACAAATGCTCGACTGTATGGTTGTTGTTCAAAATCACATCTGGCTGAAATTCGGCGCCACTTACTTCTGAAACGTGTGCACCTGGCATCACATGAGTACCATCACGTTTGATTTGCCATATCTGACCACCCAGCTCGCGCACCATAGCGGCTTCATCTGCAAATCGGCAATCCGCTAACACTACGCGATTGCTAAAGCCCTGTTGCTGATAAAGCTGCCTGATCTCGTTCTCGGCTTTGCTGACCCAGTAATCTTCCTGCTGGTGACGTCGATAGTCAGTGCCCCACCACTGCATGATTTGCCGTGGGCTTCGTGGTGCGTCTACGTCAAATTGAGGGTCGGTTTCCATGCATACGCCGGCCATGCTGATAGCAAAGTTTTGATCCAAACAGCGGCTCAGTGCCAAGCACCGCATTGGTTGCTCTTTCGTTTCGCGCTGAGTCAGAAAAACTTGGTCGATTAAAAATGCGTTTGCTACCTCTGCGCGCAATGCGTCGGCAAACGAGATTTTGTGAAAACCGGCATGCGTGACTAAGAGGTCGGCAACAGTGTCTTTACCGCTGCAGGCTGGGCCGCTCAGACCGATGATTTTGTATTTTTTCAAGTCAGGATTCAATTTAGTACTCCCAATGTTTTGCTACAGATTTGATTGATGATCAAAGATGTGTTTTCAGTAATTCATAGGCGGGCTTCCAGCACTATCTTGGCAGCTTTATGTAATCGGCAGACCAAGTCACCATCTACTGTCCAGCTAGGGTCACGGCCTAGTGCTGCGCAAGTGGCTTTGCCGCCATCTGCTAGGGCCACTGCGTAAGCTGCGTCATCTGCTATATCTTGAGCTGCTTGTATGTCGTTTGGGCCATCGAGCAGATAAGCTGTAGAAAGCGCTATAGCAAAGAGCAGAGCGAGTGCTAGTGTTCTGACGTCTTTCATATACAAACGCCTTTTCTGCCAGTAAACTGATAGATATGCAAATTTCCAGTACTTTCTTGTCCACGCAAAGTAGTGAATTGGCTGGTTACAGCGGACAGATCATCGTGATGGCGTTTGACACCCTCGTGGACCAAAAGAGCTGTGTAGTGGGCATCACCGTTGGCACATTGAATGGGCCAAACCTGGGTGCTGCTCGTGTCAGCGCAGCTGGGCTGACTATCGTCGATAGATGCTCTACCCACCACTTGCAAAACTATCCGCAGGGCAGCGTATTCATTGCTGGGGTGGCAAATATCACCAACGCTGAAGAGCGCGTTCGCAAGGTTTTGGCGCAAGCGCTCCCAGACTCCTTTGTACTTTTGTTGTGTTCGAACATCGAGGTTTACGACGCCGCCTTTCCCGCACTGTGCGTTGATCTCCAGTCCACGAAGATGAACCCGCATTAGTTTGGTGTTCATGCGGCACCTCCTGGCATGGCAACGTTGGTCTGGTAAGTCGCTTTGGGTGTAATGACGGTGGTATTTGGGCTCCAGTCATCAACGATGTTTTTGCAGCTCAGTATTTCTGTTACTTCTTTTGCTTTGGATGACTTGCTAGTGCCTTGGTCAGAGCGGAAAATTAAATTTTCGTATTCGTTAGGGAGATCGCTATGAATCAACAGGTTCAAGTCGTCAGTATGGCTTGGTACAAAAGGGAGAACTTCGACAAACTGATGGCGCTTTTTGAGGACCGTCACATACTCCACCGCAGTTTCGACGAGTGGCTGGTGGATGCAGAGATAGTCCGCAAGAGCAAAGAGGTAAATGGTCTTAGAGTCGTCTGTGTCGACATAGACCCGGATCATTTTTTTGAATGGTGTCTCGCCGGTGGCTTGAATTTCAATGCACAAGCTCGAATTGATTACGCAAGCATGGTCGCTGACAAGGTGGTTACTGGCATAGAGTCGTCGAATGTTGAGCCGTAGCGCTTTATTGGCTGCGCAAGAACGGGACACTGTGATCGTCTTCATATTGGCCTTAAAAGTAATTTAATTGCATCGAAAGGTCGCTTTTTATCAATGAACGCTCTGTCACTGCGCTCATTGATAGCCACTCTTGGGAATGGCTGGCTGGCGTATCCCCTGTTCAGGTTTCAGCGCTACTCACACAAGCCTTTAACCCCACGCGGGCGGCTTGACTTGGCACGTTGCTGCTCTTGGCCGTGCCGCCTCATCCAGCTACCCGCTGGCTCGGTTCCGCTGCTAAACGCCAGTCACGCTTTGCTGTGCTGTCGTCGCTACGCGGGTTAAGTTTTTAAAGATCAATTTCGGGCGATGCCGTTGTTGCTTGTTTTTTACTACGATGAATGAACTTTAGCGAACTTAATTTAATTAGTCAAGCGAACTTAAGTATTTAGGCGAAATAAATCTACCCAAAAACCCTAATGCCAACCAACGGACGTAAAAAACCGCCTCAAGGGGCGGTTGGTGGGGTGGGGATCTAAGGCGCTAGATCAGGCAGGCGTAAAAAAACCACCTCAAGGGTGGTTTGTGTGGGGTGGGTTTACTTTAGATGGTCAGCCTGTGGGCGATCTTTGACCGAATGACAGCACTGTCGTTGATGCTTGCAACCGCATCGTTCGCGGCGTTCATTAGTCGCTTGGCGTCGATTTTTGGAATATCGTCCACGTCCGAGTAAACCACCATCGAATTGAATTTCTGATTATTCGCCGATAGATGCTGAAGAATGATCGTTGTGAGCCGGGCCTTATCCCGATGCTGCACACCAAATACGTAAAGTGGAATATCAGGTGTTTTGACGTAAAAATCTACCGGATAGTTTTCACTGCTTGAGATACCAGGCACTTCGTACCCCTCGATAAACCCATCCACACCAACAATATCCAGCAGCACACTTCTAAGGTCATCATTGAATGTGTTTTCAACTCTTGTGCGAGTCCAAAGTCCCAAGTCCTCAACCCGGGTCGCTCCCTGCCCCAAGGCGAAAAGCCCTTTTGAGAGCGCGTCAGCCGGAACCTCAATGAAAATCTCACCGTCAACCTCAGTTAGTCCGGCCTCTTGAAGAACGGCAAGGAAAAGCTTTTTCCGCGCTCCTGTAAGCAACTTGGAGAGGTCGTTTTCGTAACTCAATCGCATGAGCGTAGCGCCCATGTCAGACACCCGCCAGCCAGCCGTCTGATCGCTGATATAGGCGGTAAGGTGATCTCCATCCCGCCCGACGATTGGCAGTGAAACCGCAAAGTCGCTGGCGCGCTGAACCACCGCCACATCCCGGCAGAATGCGGCGCACAAGTTGTCGCGGAGTGACTCAATAGTTGCGTTCAAAATAACTTGTTCTGCGGTTCGTCAATTGGTATGGGCGGGGTCGGGCTATCGACTTGAGTTAGGCCATCTATTTTGCAGTCAGAAAGGATTTCTTTCAATGCTCCGGTTAGATCTGAATACCGAGTTGTTGTTTCAGCGTAATGATCAGCCTTTCGTCCAGCCTCCATATAGCGCTGGGTTGCCCTGTGAATGTGACAGGCCATGAAGAATGGAGCTGTGCCCTCCAAGGGGTTGCTGTGGGCGTGATCACTTCCGTTGTAACGCGCTAGTGTGATTGATTCTCCAGCCAATGTAATGTAGTACAAACCACACGAAAACCCGTTGGGGATACGGGTATTTTGACGAACGTACAACCGAAACGACATACCGTTTTCGCAAATTAAATCATAATTTGTCTGCTCTGATCCGTTCTGCAGCTTCTTGCGTGCCCTTGGATTTATTACGGTTTTTGGAACGGTTAGCAACTGCTCGATTTCAACATCAGTCAATTTCACGGGCGCTCCTTATTTTCCGCAAATACCGGCAAACCCGCCGATCTTCCTTATGACACACGGGCCGTATGGGTACGGCCATTCAAATCCGCTCACTCTGCTTCTGAACAATCTCACCAATCAAAAACACACCCTCACCGCACAGCTTGCGCGGGTAGCGGCGCTGGTCTAAGTTGTCGCTCGATAGCCACCAGTCGCCAGCGTCACGAATCATTCGCTTGATGACTAGCTCACCCTCGTAATTAACGGCAAAAACGTGACCGTCTTTTGGGTCGATGCATTCAGTATTGACCACCACTGTGTCGCCATGGTGCAAGCCCGGCTCCATGCTGCCGTTAGAGACGGACACAGCAAACAATTTATCTGGCGTAAGGCCTCTTTTAGCGTACCAATCGCAGCCAAAGACCATGGGTACACCTTCTCCCTGGTCGTATTCAACAGCAAAGCCGCTAGCGCCTGCGGATAGCTTGAAGCGCACCCGTCGAATGGCTGGATAGTCCGGGTTGTTGATTAGGTTGATTTCTTTGCTTTCAGCTATCACATCAAGACCGGTTTGACCTTTGCCGGACGATAGCCATTGCGGTTCACAGTTTAAAAATAAACAAGCAGAAATTAGGTTGTTTCCCCTCATCGACTTGGTTTCACCGCCTAACCATTGAGAAACAGCCGACTCGGAGACTTTTAATGACCGGCTTAAGTCTGCTGGCGTCTTACCCCTTGCATTAAGGACGTAAGCAAGGCGAAGTGCAAAGGTATTCATTAAGTAAGCTTAACAATTAAATACTTAAGAAAACTTGACTATTGTATTAAGTTCACTTAAGCTAGAGGCATGGACACCAAAACTCTGCTTAAAACAATCGGCGGCCAAGCTGCAATTGCTCGTGAATGCAATGTGACTGACTCGGCAGTTTCGCAATGGGTATCCGATAACAGTGTGCCGGACGCCAGACATCAATACCTGCAACTCGCGCATCCCGGCCCACATTGGGCGCTCTACCTTTCTCAAAGGGAACTCGTAGAGCCCGCAAAGGCAGCGGCATGAGCACCACAGCAATACAAATTTCAGTTGATGCTTCACCAATACAGCATCAAGACGACGAACTTCGCTGCTTACTTGAGCGTATTCCGCACGATGCCCACAAGCGTATTTCTGAGCTCGCTTGCAATCTTCTCGACTTCCGCCTTGTAGCTGAAAAAAGTTCCGCAAGCCACACAGGTCACTTGATCTACGGTTTCCGCAGCCTCGCCCTGGATGAGTTGATTGCTTCCGCAATTGGGGCATTTGATCTCGACCGTAGTGAGTTTGGTCATGGACATGGAGTTCCCTATGCAAATTGAAGTTGTGAGAAATAGATTTTTGCAAGGGGGCAACTTCTGCATTGGATGTTTTGCAGTGTCCGAAAAGGCGGTGGCATGAGGACCGCTGCATCCCAAATATTAGTTGATAGATCGCAATTGATAAGCCAAGCGGAAAAGTTTGCCTCTCTAATCGAGCTCTTTTCCAAGTATTTCTGCGGTCCTTATCTTGAACGCCTTTGCCATCTTGTCGATCTCCAACTGAAGGCTGAAGAAATTGCCGCAACTGATACAACTTATCTGATCTTCCATCTCTGGCGTGTTGCCTTGGAGGAACTGATTGCCCCCGCATTTGGGGCATTTGATTCCGGCCGTACCGATTTTCGTCATGGACATGGAGTCTCCTATGCAAATTGATTTTGCTAAAAACAGATTTTTCCATTGTGTCGAGACCACTCATATAGCGCAACTAACCGCATTTTTTACAGCACAGAAATCTAAACCATGAACAACAGGCCAGTAAATGCCATGCGGCTCATGGTTATTAAAAGGAGTCCTTTGGTTTCGCATGACTCCAGTTTGCCAAAGCTTTGTATTTGTTCCCATCCCCATTTTTTGAAGGTCTGGCTATGAACCGACGTATCGCTGCGCTGCACTTAGCGCGCCGCTTCCCTGACTTTGACTCACTTGCTGCACATATGGGTAAGCGCCCAGACACACTGCGCAAAGAATTGACCGGCGTTGATGGATACAAGTGGGGCGTTGACGATGAGGAGTTGCTGATATCGCTGTGTCTTGCCGCAAAGGTACCAAACCATCTTGCGCCAGTTACTGCTGCAGCAGTAAATGCCGGTGCTTTGTTAATCCCGTTGCCACCAGATCAGGGCGCGAATGGACCAACTTTTAAATGCCTTGCTGATGCTGCGCATGAGTTCGGTCTGTTCATGGCCAGTGCTGCTGAGTCCTTGTCTGACGGCAAAGTTAGCTTGACTGAGCTACGCGAAGTTGAGCGTCAGTTTGGCGAGCTGGTGTCTAAAGGCCAAACGTGCGTGGCCAGCATGTGTGCAATGCATGAGGCTGGTAAGCCTGCTTATCTACGTGGATCAGTCGTAGCGAGAAGTCATGAGTGAATTAAATACCGACAAGCCGCGCAAGCTATCGCACCTGGCACATAACGCGTTGGATATCGTATTGCTCGCACAGCGGCGTGGACGATTGGATCTAACGCTTGCTGAAATCCTGCACGCCTTACGAGCTCAAGCCAAGCCGGGTGCTTTGATCGAAAAGTCCAGTCTGTCGCGAGAACTCACTTACCTTGCACTGGATGGGTTTTTGCTGCGCCGTTCAGACAAGCGCCGGTCGACTTGGGAGGTGTTGCCAGCCGGTATGGCTCAACACGCTTCGCCTTCTTCTTATGCCTATTACGCACCAAGCGCTAGATCTATTGCGGAAATTCCTTCTGGGTCTACCGCACCGGCTTTAACAACCGATTTTTACTGATATCTATGCCGAGTTTTCACAAGGCTAGGCGGCAGATTGATCCCTGTGCCGAAAAGCAGTCTCACCTACTGCCTGCCGCTGTGTCTTTTTTAGGTGGTGAAAGGGTGATCATGAAAATTCAAATTAATTGCACATCGAAGGCGGTTTTTTAATGGCTGGCGATTGGATCAAGATGCGCGGCAATCTTTGGGATGACCCTAGAGTGGCGCGCCTGGTGGACGCAACTGATAGTTCCGAGGCCGTCATTGTGGGCTCTTTGTATTGGCTATGGGCTACTGCTGACCAACACACGGAAGACGGCCTGTTGATTGGTCTGACGTGCAAGAGTATTGATAGGAAGACGGGTGTCCCGGGCTTTGCCGCTGCGCTTTGTAGTATCGAGTGGCTTGAAGAGAGCTCGGACGGCGTACGCATTATTGACTTCGTTAAACACAACGGAACGTCCGCTAAAAAACGCTGCCAAGTTGCAAAGCGTGTTGCTAATCACGCTTCAGAAAATCCACCAGCGACGACAAAAAAAGGCTCTAAAGCTAACGCTCAGACAGCGCCCTACAGCGATGAGACTAACGCACAGCTAACGCAGGATGACTATGAAATGAACGCACAGCTAACGCCCATCTTTAATGACGCTAACGCCGTACTAACGCCAAGTCATCATAAAACTAACGCACACAGCGTTAGTAGTGCGTTAGCTAGAGAAGAGATAGAGAAAGAGATAGAGAAAGAAGAAAAGGGCGGTTTAACAACTCAACCTCAGTACGCGCACGACGAAGCCGTTGTCCGCCCTTCGATTGCCGGTGCAATTTGCGTTGCGATGAAAGCCGAAGGCATGACGGCAACCAACCCTTCGCACCCCAAGCTACTAGTTTTGATCGACAAAGGCGCAGACATCGGACTGTTCGCTGGCGTTGCCCGAGAGTGCGCCGAAAAGCAAAAAAACTTTGCTTACGCACTGGCGATTGTTGAGGGCCGAATGACTGATGCAGCTCAGCTGGCCAGCACTGCGCTGGCGGTACCGCAGCAAGCGTCGGAGACGGCCTACCAGCGATCATGCCGCCTGCGTGTTGCTGAAATTTCACCCGAACTGGCGCGGCCTGCACCAAGTCAAAAACCCAATCAAGACGCTGCCGATTACTTTCGATCGGTCAATTCCGCAACAATTTTGGAGATTGCAAAATGAACCTTCCCGCTGCTTGGACAGATAAGATTTTTACTAAGCTGATATTGGTTTATGGCCGTGACTTTTCATCTCGCTGGGAGGGGATGAATATTGCGGATGTGAAGGCTGACTGGTCGCACGAAATGACGGGGTATGAAAACCGGCCAAAGGCAATTGTATGGGCCTTACAAAACTTGCCGGTCAAGCCGCCGACAGTGCTGGAGTTTCGCAAAATCGCAAACACTTTGCCTGCTGAGCAAGTACCGGAACTGCATTACGTCAAGGCTGGCCAAGATCGGGTCACAAAGGAGTTGGCAAAGCTGGCGCCAGTACGCGATGCGCCCCTGTGCGGCGCGAAAGATTGGGCTCACCGCGCGATTGCGAAGGATGCTGCTGGCGAGCGAGTCATGCCCTACACGCTCATGAGTGCGCGTGCTGCACTCGGAATGGTGGGGTGAGCCAATGTCGGGACTGCCAGCAATCGGTAACGCAGCCGCACTGGGGTGGCTACTACACACGGTGCGTCCATTGCTGCGCTCGTCTAATCGCTTCGGCCCGGCCATTGAAACCTGCGCAGGAAGCGATGCTGTACGCCTTAGCTTTGCGCCCAGAAAACCCTACACGGGCGGCTGTTTTGCAGGCCCTGAAGGAGCGGGATGTGCGCTTAGCGGAGCAGAGCAAGACCTGCTTGACAACATCAAAACACAATCCATGAGCTGGGAGCAATGAGCATGCAGATCAACATCACGACAGACACATCTCAGGTACGGGCAGCACTGCAAAAGGCGGCTGGCCAAGTGCCATTCGCGCTATCTGTGGCGATCAACAAATCCGCTGAGCTTGCTCAAGGTGCAGTGCGTAAGAACATGCAGCAAGTGTTTAACCGGCCAACGCCTTGGGTGTTGAACTCGCTGCGCGTCGTGCGGTCGAGCAAAATTAATCTGTCGGCCAGGCTGGGCTACAAGGATAAGAATTCAGTTGAAAGCGCGCGCTCAATGGTCGAGCCGCATGTGCTCATGAGTAAGCGGCATTACAAGGCAATGGAGGCGCGGCTGCTATCGATGCAGTTGATACCCGCTGGATGGAATGCAGTACCTGGCGCTGCGGCCAAACTCGACAAGTACGGGAACATGAGCGCAGGTCAGATCTCCCAGCTGCTCAACGTGCTCGGCACCTACACCGAGGCGGGCTACAACAAGGCAAACGCTACGACTGTGAAACGGCTGGCCAAGGGTAGCGTTAAAAAGAATACCTACGGCTTTGTTTACTGGGTCAACAAGGTCGGTAGCCTTAAGGCTAGGCACTTGCAGCCCGGCGTTTACCAACGCGTGAAGACGGGGTTTGGCAGCAGCTTAAAGCCTGTCTTGATCTTCGTGAAGCAAGTCAAATACAAGCGGCGTCTTGACTTCTTCGGCATTGCACAGAAAGCATTTGATAAAGAGTTTCCAGCTCAGTTCGACAGCGCTTTTGATGCGTCCGTGCGCACTGCGATGCCAAAGAGTCAAGGCGGTCAACTTTGATAGCGCAGGCCCACCCCCCCGGTCAAGGTACTTCCAGAGGTCTGCCGCCCAAGGGTAATTCGAACCGCGTGAAATCGCTAGCGCACTGGTTTTGTAAATGGTGAACGGTGAACAATTAGGGGTGAATACTCCATCGCAGGCGGCCATTGGTCGGGCCTTGATGCTTTCTCCAGCGACTATTACAAAGAACAAAAAATTAGGCATGCCGGTGTATTCAATCGAGGCTGCCCAAGCGTGGCGTGTAGCGCGGCAAAATGTGGCGGCCAGAAAGCCTGCACCACCCGTCACCTTTCCAACTCCTTCGCCTCCGCGCAGCTATGGCCGCGTCGGCGGTGATCACTTCCAATCCATGATCAAAGAGTACGAAACTGAGGTGGCCGTCTTGGATTCAGAGGAAGACCATGACGCCGCTCGCACGCGTTTGCGAATATCAGAGGCGAACCTATCAGAGATGAAAGAAGCCGAAGAAAAAGGCAGCTTGATCCGTCTCGATGCCGTCAAAGCCGTCCTGTCAGTGGCCATGGCCACTGCGCGTGAGGCGCTGCTGCAGATCCCGTCGCGGATGGCGCCATTACTGGCGGCTGAGTCCGACCCAGGCAGTGTGCAAAACCTTCTGTACGCAGAAATTCATCAGGCGCTTGAGCTGCTATCAGGTGCCTCTGTGCGGCTTGGCCAACAATCGGCAGATCTCGAATGAGCGCCCGCGACTTACCTGACGACATTGCCCGCGCTACTGCGTTAGTCGAGAAACTCATGGCTAAGTTTTTTGCACCGCCGCCGCGCATCGACACCGCCGAATGGGCTGCACAGTTTCGCCACATAGCCAAAGGTCCCGAGCGCGGCCCATGGCGTAATGAGCGCACACCCTATCTGGTTGAGCCCATGCAGTGCGCATCAAGCCATACCGGCTTTGAGCGGGTGGTGCTGTGGTTTGCGACTCAGATGGGAAAAAGTGAAGTGCTTTATAACGCCGTTATGCAGCGGATCCACACCGACCCGCAAGACATGATGATGGTGCAGCCGACGCTGCAAGACGCGCAAGATCACAGCGCCCAGCGGTTCCTCCCCACGATCCTGCAAACTCCAGCCATGCGCGGCAAGGTGGCGGTGCGCAAAAGCCGCGATGAATCCACCAGCTGGCGCAGCCGGTCAATTCAAGGCGGCTTTACGGTGTTCTTTGGCGGCGCAAACAGTGCATCGAGTCTGGCCTCTAAACCGCTTGGCTTTGCCGTGGCCGATGAGGTCGACAAGTGGCCCGCAGACGTCGACAACGAAGGCCCCCCGCTGGGCTTGCTCGAAGAGCGCATGAGTAACTTTTCTCGGCGTAAGTTGATCATTGCGAGCACCTGCAACATCAAAGGCAGCAGCACCATCGAGAGCGAATACCTAGCCAGCGATCAGCGGAAGTACCATGTGCCTTGTCCGCACTGCAGCGAGCTACAGATTCTTGAGTGGGGAAGTAAAACTGCTTGGGGTATCAAGTGGAAAAAGACTGAAGGCGGTGCAGCTAGGCCAGAAACCGCCGTGTATGTCTGCCGGCACTGCGGTGCCGAGATTGAAGAGCATCACAAGAACTCTATGCTCGCTGGCGGCATCTGGATTGCTGACGCACCTGGCAAAGGGCAGGGCAAGCGCGCAGGCTTTTGGATTAACAAGCTCTACTCGCCCTTGGGCTGGAAAAGCTGGTCCAGCTTAGTCGAAGAATGGGAACAAGCGCAGGCCGCTAGGCTGATAGGAAACAGCGCACCGCTTAAAAAGTTTCTCAATTCCAGTCTGGCTGAAACCTGGGAGGAAACCGGCAGCGGCGCTGATCACCAAGCGCTGGCGCGCAGGGCAGAAGCCTATGAGCTAGGCAATATTCCGCGCGGCGGTTTGATGCTGACCATGGGTGTAGATACCCAGCCTGATCGATTGGAAGCGCGAGTCTGGGCTTTTGGTCGCGGCGAGGAAAGCTGGCTAGTGGCTCGCCACATTATTTATGGTGACCCGAACCTAGACGAGAACACACCCGGCAGTCCCTGGACGCGTTTGAGCGAAATCCGCAACACGCCAATACTGCACGTCAGCGGCGCTCAGATGCTGGTTGAGTCGACCTGCGTTGACACCGGCGGCCACAACACACACGCCGTTTACAGCTACTGCCGCAGCCACACCCACGCCGGTGTGCTGGCCATCAAAGGTGCTAGCACCTACGGCAAGACCATTCTGGGGAAACCCAGTCTGATGGATGTCACATGGCGCGGCAAGACCATGGCGCGCAGTCTGAAGTTGTGGCCAATCGGTACCGATACCGCCAAGCACTTGCTTTACGGCCGCATGCGCATCACCCAAGTCGGACCAGGCTACGTGCACGTTCCCAAAGCTCTGGACGGTACCGATGAGTATGAGCAAATGACCGCTGCGCGACTGATGCCCGTCACTGTGCAGGGCAAGTCCAGCATGCGCTGGATAACGCCGCAAGGAAAGCGCGAAGAGGGCGGCGACTGCATGGTCTACGCCTATGCAGCCGCCTGCCATTTGGGTATTCAAACTTACCGTGAGCCGGGCTGGGCCCGGCGCGAGCTGAAGTATTGCCCAAGTGCGCCTGATTTGTTCAGTAACTCAGGATTTAGCACAACAAAGTCAGTTGAAAGTAGCGGGCAAAAAAATAGAAATCAAGAAGAAAAACTCCCTATTTCGTTGCCGGCTAACCGCCCTAATCCAATGCTGCAGCGCTCTGGGCGCCGCGCTAACACCTCTACATCATGGTAAAAAAAATGCAGCAACCTATCTTGCCGATCGAGTGTTTACCTGCCGCATACAGCCCGAGCGCAACAGACATCATCCATGACTTACTTAGCCAAGTATTGGCGATGGCTCCGAGTTTTACCGCAGAGCTTGCAGCACAAGTCGAGCGTGAAGCTCGGGAAAAGTGGGGTGGTGATCGTGTCTATGTACAGCGCAAGGGCGGCACACTCAGCCACCGTAACGCCGCTATCAAACGTGAGTACCAAGCGGGCGAGCGAATTGCTCTGCTTTCGCGCCGCCATGGACTAGGGCCTTCACGGTTATGGGAAATTATCAATTCCTGAACGCTAGGGAGTTCGTCCGGTTTCTTGCCTTGAAAACCGGACAACAGGTAAGTGACTATGCCTTACATGTCCCCACCTATCCCCAGCACCGAACCGGCCAGCCTCAATGCTGGCGATACCGCCAAGTGGCTCAAGTCGTTTGAGAACTATCCCGCTAGCGACGGCTGGCATCTCAATTACATATTGATCAATGGAAAAGGCAAAATTACTTTCGACTCTATTGACCAGGGTGACGATCATCTGATCAATGTCTTGGCCAGCACTACAGCTGGCTGGGCTGCAGGAAATTACGACTGGCGTGCCTCTGTCAAGAAATCTGATTACGTTTTTACAGTTGGTAGCGGTCGTGTTGTAGTTAATGCGGCTTTTAGCGCCGCTACGTTAGACGCACGTAGTCAGGCAAGACGAACGCTTGAGGCGATTGAGTTAACTCTTGAGGGCCGTGCCAGCAGCGCGACTGCTGAATATGAGATTGCTGGTCGCAAGCTCAAGTACATTCCAATTCCTGAACTGCTACAGCTGCGGGACCGTTTACGCCGTGATGTTCGCAGCGAGAACACCGCTGCATCCATCACTGCCGGCCGCAAAAATCCCAACCGAATTTTTGTGAGGTTTGGGGCATGAAGTCCGGTTTTTTCTCCCGTGCTTGGCAGCGCATGACCAGTAACGCACCAAATAAAGCGTTACAAATGCGAAGATTTGATGGTGCTCGAATAGACCGGTTAACTTCTGACTGGTTCGCTACTGAATCCAGCCTCAATGAGGAATTACGTGCAGACCTAAATTCACTACGCAAGCGCGGCCGTCAGCTAGTCACCAACAATGACTATGCGCGCAAGTTTCGCGGCATGGTTGAAAACAACTTGATTGGTCCAGCTGGCGTACGCCTTCAAAGCAAGGTCGAAGATACCCCCGGAAAGCCTGACAGCTTAGCGAGCACTGCTATCGAGGCCGCTTATGAAGAGTGGAGCCAGTCTTGCGACGTGACGGGACAACTTAGTTTGCGCGACCTTTGCGAGAACATCGTTGGCGGCCTGCCAAGTGATGGTGAATTCTTAGTTCGAATGGTACGCGGTGCAGATGCGAAAAACCGTTTTAACTTTGCGCTGCAGGTGATCGATGTAGACCGCATTGACACCACTTACAACGGCAACTATGGCGGTAACACAGTCATCATGGGTGTGGAGGTCGATAACTACCGTCGCCCGCTAGCGCTACACCTTTTTGAAGCGCACCCCAACGATGGTGCTCGCACAGGCCGACGCCGAGTCCGCGTTGCATCAACTGATTTACTGCACAAATTTAAGATTGAGCGTGCTGAACAGATGCGGGGCATACCTTGGATGGCGCCCGGCATGCTTAGCTTGCATCACCTTGGAAAGTTCATGCTCTCAGCGCTCCTAGCCGCCGAGCATGGCGCTAATCATTACGGTTTTTTTCAGCAAAAAGAAGATGAAGGTACGCCTCCAATTGGTGATGTTGATGGTGTCGGCGGAGACGCTATAAATATCGTGGCTAGCCAGCCTGGCGTGTACGACACATTGCCCGCTGGCTATAGCTTTCAAGCACATCAAAGCCAGTATCCCAACGAGGTGTTTGGACCGTTCGCAAAAACCATGCTGCAGCGCATCGCTACCGGTTGGCGCGTTGCATATCACTCGCTAGCCAATGATCTTGAGGGCGTGAGCTTTTCCAGCATTCGCAGCGGAACACTGGAAGAGCGCGATCGATGGATGGCAGACCAGCAGTGGTTTATCGGTGCATTTATGGAACCAGTTTTTCAGGCTTGGCTTCAGATGGCGCTGATGTCTAGCTCTATCACCATGCTCAACGGCTCAGCTTTACCCGCATCAAAGATTATCAAGTTTAGCCAGCACGAGTGGCAGCCGCGGCGCTGGGAATGGGTTGATCCTAAGAACGACATGGAGGCAAAGATTCTTAGCGTACGCGCCGGTCTCATGGCCCCGCAAGATTCAAGTGCCGCCATGGGTTATGACTTCGAGGACACGCTTAAGGCAATTAAATTCGCGCAAGAAATGGCTAAGACTTTGGGTGTGAATTTGAACGCTTACGAAGGTACACCAGGCGCTACGCCGACGCAGCCAACGCCAGAAAAAAATAAATGATCTGTCCGGTTTCTTGCCTTGAAAACCGGATGCTACTTAAACGAAAGTCATACCCATGAGCAGTAACTCCATTCCAGACAATCTTGCTAGATACCTAACTGAAGATGGGAAAAAGCAAGAGCGTAGCTTTGTTGTCGAGCGATCGACTGTGAACGTTGTCGCCCGCACCGTAGAAATGGCGTTCGCTAGCGAGACTCCATACGAGCGTTACTGGGGGATTGAAATTTTGGAATGCACACCCAACGCCATGCGTCAAAGCCGAATGCGCTCTGGTGCTAACTTGCTATGCGACCACAACCCGACTGATGTTGTCGGCGTTATCGAATCTGTAGAAATCGGCGTTGACCGGGTGGCCCGCGCCGTTGTTCGTTTTGGGAAAAGCGAGCGCGCAGAAGAAGTCTTCCAAGATGTGATTGACGGTATCCGTCGCAACGTCTCGGTCGGCTACATGATCCACAAGGCTGTTTTGGTCGAGACAAAGGATGGTGTGGAAACCTACCGCGTTACCGACTGGGAGCCTTACGAAAACTCTCTTGTCAGTATCCCTGCTGATGCCTCCGTTGGTGTTGGTCGCAGTCATGCGCCAGCGTCAGCTGACAACACCTCTTTTGTTCCCAAAACTCCTCTGGAGAAATCTATGCCCGAAACTATTGTTGCACCCGTTATTGAAACTCCCAAGCAGCGAAATCATGCTGCTGAAATCAGCGCTATTGCCGCTGCAATGCCAGGCGGCGCTGAATTAGCGCTCAAGTCAATTCAGGCCGGCCACACCGTTGAGCAGTTTCAAGCTGATGCAATCCGCGCTATGTCTAATAAACCGCTGCCAACCTCAGACATTGGTTTGACAAAAAAAGAAGCTGCGCGATTTTCGATTCTTAAGGTTGCACGTCACTTGGCCAATCCGGACGAAAACAGCTACAAAGCCACAGCCTTTGAGCGTGAATGCTCCGAAGCGGTAGGCAGCAAAATGGGCCGCACAGCCCGCGGTTTTTTCATGCCGTCTGACGTTCAAAAGCGCGACTTAGTTGTAGGTACGCCGACCTCTGGCGGCAACTTGGTTGCTACCGACTTGCTCATGGGCAGCTTCATCGACATGCTGCGCAACGCCATGGTGATCGACAAGCTCGGTGCACGCATGCTGACCGGCCTGGTTGGTAACGTCGCCATCCCGAAGCAAACCAGCGGATCCACGATCTACTGGGTCGCGGAAAACACTGCCCCAACCGAAAGCCAGCAAGCCATCGGTCAGGTGCTGATGTCGCCAAAAACCGCCGGCGGCTTCACAGACATCGGCCGTACGCTGATGAATCAGACCAGCTTGGACGTTGAAAATTTCGTAATGAGTGATCTGGCTATTAACCTTGGTCTGGGTATTCAGCAAGCCGCTTTGAGCGGTACAGGCGCATCTAACCAGCCATCTGGTTTGCTAACACGCATCACCCCATCAGTGTTAGGCGGTACAAATGGTTTGGCTCCAACGTGGCAAAACATCATCGACTTAGAAACTAACGTTGCCGTCGCTAATGCAGACGTTGGCAGCATGGCTTATTTGGTCAATGCGAAGACACGCGGCAAATTTAAAAGCACTCAAAAGTTCAGCGGCACTAACGGCTTGCCGGTATGGGGCGAAGGTCTTCAGCCGCTCAATGGTTACAACGCTGCTGTGACAAATGCACTGCCTAGCAACCTGACTAAAGGCACTAGCAATGGTGTTTGCTCGGCATTGATATTTGGTAACTGGTCAGATTTGGTGATCGGCATGTGGGGTACCACGGACCTTATTCGCGACCCATACACAGCGAGCTCGTCAGGCGGCGTGCGTATTGTCGCGCTGCAAGATGTTGATGTTAATGTGCGCAATATCGAGAGCTTTGCGACCATGGTTGACGCACTTACAAGCTGATAGTTAAGCAGTAAGTAAACAGTTCATCACCATGGCCTTCACCGAAGATTTCACCGCGTTTTTTAGCACCGCCGAGTTTGCAACTGATGCAACGCTTGACGGTGCGGCTGTGCGCGGCATCTTCGATGCTGACTATGAACTGGGGAGTGGCGGTGTTGCAGGTTTTGCCTCGACTCAACCGGTTTTTACGTTGCCGTCGGCTAGCTTAATGGGTGATCCAGTTGGCCTATCCCTGCAGTACCTTGCTGTTACCTACACCGTCTCTAGCCACGAGCCAGACGGCACAGGCATCAGCTTACTGATGTTGGAGAAAGTTTGACATGAGCACCGCATTTAGAAGCATTACCGATGCCTTGGTAGCTGCCTGTATGCAGACGCCTGCGCTTGCTGATGGAAGAGTCTGGGCTAATCGGCTCCGGCCTTTGTCGGCGTCGCAAGCCAATGCAGTTGTGGTGCGTTTAGCGCAAACCCAGTCAAGCGAAAACGTGCTGGGCATGCTTGACTGGCAGACCCAATTTGCAGTCGAGTGCTATGGGCGCGGAACCGTGGGCATTGATCCAACGGATGCAGTCGATGACTTACTGCGTAGCGTGTGGTCGCGCCTAACGGGCATCAATGCTGCCGAGCTGGGCGCCATGTCTTTGGCGTTGAACTCCGCCATCGAGTGGCAATTCGATGAAGCCGAAACACCTGTGGCTTGCGCCATCGTTTATTTGCAAGTCAGGCACCGCACGCCGGTGGCTACCTTGCTGGCCTGAACTTTCACCTTTGAACTTTCACATTCTTACTGCCCAAGCCCCTATGACGACAAACCCAAAATCATCCGCTTCATCTGCTGCAGCTTCGCCCGTAGCAGAACCTGTATCAGTACCCGAACTGCACCCTAGCACAGGCGGGCGCTACTTGCGCAATGTGGACGGCTCGCTGAGCCAAGTTGATCAATCCCCAGAAACCCCCCAAGACTTCCCAGTTTTGACCCAGGAGTAAATCCATGCCCAATCGTTATGTACGCAATACGGCCATTTTGGCCAAGATAGAAACCACTTACGGCACCGATGCTGCACCATTAGCTGCAACCGATGCGTTGCTGATTAGCAATGCCAGCATCGACATCAATCCTACTAACCAGGCGCGCGATATTCTTCGACCTTTCATGGGTGCGTCCGAGCAGCTAGTCGGTACCCGGTCAGTGCAGATTGCATTTGAAGTTGAGGTTTCTGGTTCTGGTACCGCCGGGACAGCTCCGGCTTGGGGAAAACTTCTGCTTGCAAGCGGTATGTCTGAAGTCGTTACCGCCACCACTCGTGTTGACTACACACCCGTCTCAAATACCTTTGGTAGCCTGACGATTTATTACCACATGGACGGCGTGCAGTACAAAGCCCTTGGCTGCCGTGGAACGTTCGAGTTGATGATGGGAATTGGCGACATTCCTAAGTTCATGTTTACCTTCACCGGCCTTGATGGCGGCGTTGCGGCAATAGGCAATCCGAATGCTGTGCTCACAGCATGGAAAGCACCTTTGGTCATCACAGACCCCAACACTGGCGACGTCAAGATGGGCGGCACCTATTCTGCCGGCGCCATCACCGGCGGCACCAGCTTTCCGAGTCGCGGTCTAAGTCTGAATATTGCTAACAACGTTGTTTATCAACCAATGCTTGGTGGTGAAAGTGTGCTGGTTACTAACCGTGAATCAACCGGTAGCTTGACGCTTGATTTGTTAGCAGCGCAAGAGGTGACTATGCGCACCGAAATCAACGCCAATACGCTGACCAGCATGAGCCTGGAGCACGGCACTATCGCCGGAGGCAAGATCATTATTTTTGCGCCTGCTGTGCAGCGTCTGAACCCCAAAAATACCGAGCAAGACGGCATGGCCATGTTGGGAATGGATCTGCGCTTAACGCCGACCACCACCGGAAACGACGAGCTGCGCATCGTCAGCATGTAAAAAATTCCTGTGCATTTCTAGCGTGCGCAGGAGGCAATCAAATTTATAAATAAGAAAGAAATTTAGCCATGTTTGTTGTCACATCTAAACCCACCTTTGTCGCCCCAGTAGCGGCAAATATTCCTGCCGATGGCGGAAAGTTCACAAAGGTGAAGTTCAGCGTAGTTTTTAAAGCGCTGGAAAAAGAAGAAATCGACGAGCTGCTAAAACGCATCCGCCAAAGCGCAAAAGCGGTACGTGAAGACCCTGAAGCCGGCCAGCTCAAAGACCGTGAAGTGCTTGATGAAGTGCTAGTCGGCTTCGGTACAGATTTGGTCGAGGAAGACCGCACGCCGATGGAATTTTCTGCCGCCAATGTTGACCGCCTGTGCAGCATTTATCCGCTTGAGTCGGCGATGGTTAAGAGCTTTTTTGATAACTACGTAAACGGCCCCGCAAAAAACTAATTGCCATCGCCCGCCATGCTCTGCGCACATCAAGAGGTGACGCGGTGGCCGATGAGGAGACCGATGATGCGCTGCGCTGCTTTGGCCTTCAAAAAGATGAAGCAAAAGAGCCCGTTAAGGGCAAAGCACTTGATGTTTGTCATGTTTGTGACGTTTGGCCGAGGCATGTGAAAGCGCTCAATTTGTTTCTTGCCTGTATGGGCCAATTGCAACTTAGCTTGGGCGGCATGGGTGGCGCGAACTGGCGAGCAGTGCAGGCCATAAACCTAGCGCAGGAAGCAGTTTGGCAGGGTTTGCAAGGAAAGGCCCAGGTGCCGGTGGTGCAGCAGTACCGAGTCATTGAGCAAGAAGCGCTGCGTATTTTGAACGAGCGCGAATTACAGGCTTTGCGTAAGAGTTAACGACAAAAGGAAAAACCAAGACCCATGGCCGCTGAACTCGAAATCAAAATCACCGCCGATGGTAAAGCCGTTGTGGTGGCAGCAAAGCAAGCTGAAAACGCATTGCAAGGCATTGACTCGCAAGCGGGCAAAACCGGCACCGCGCTGCAGGGCACGTCTAAGTCTAGCGAGGGCCTAAATGCTGCCATGCGCAAGATTGACAAGTCGGCATCAGACTCTGGCTCTGGTTTGAACCTTTTAGGCAAAGGAGCCGGCTTAGCCGCAACAGCTATTGCTGCAGCCGGTACCGCTATGGCGGCCGGCTTTGTGGGCAAGCTGATTTCTGTGCAGCGTGAGTTCGATGCGCTCAATTCCAGCTTGATCACTGTCAGCGGCAGCTCAGCAGCTGCAGCCAGGGAAATGTCCTGGTTAAAAGATTTTGCAAAAGAAACACCGTTTGGCCTGGCGCAGGCGACGCAGGGTTTTGTAAAAATGAAGGCGCTTGGGTTAGAACCCACCAAGGCATCACTGACCAGCTTTGGCAACACCGCATCAGCCATGGGGAAAGACTTGAACCAAATGGTTGAAGCTGTGGCTGATGCTGCTACCGGAGAGTTTGAGCGGCTCAAAGAGTTTGGCATCAAGGCCAAGCAAGAGGGCGATAAGGTCTCGCTGACTTTTCAAGGTGTTACTCAAACCATTGGCAATAACGCCGCCGAGATTACCCAATACTTAACTGCGATAGGCAACAATGAGTTCGCCGGCGCCATGGCCGAGCGCACGAAGACTTTAGACGGCGCTATCAGCGGGCTCTCAGACAGCTGGAGTGAGCTGTTTCGCACTATCAGTGCATCGGGCGTCTCACAAGCCATGACCAATGGAATTAAAGGAGTAGATGGCTACCTAGTAGCTTTAACCGAGCGCATGGAGGCAGCCAAGAAATCGGGCGCAGGTATGGTGGGCGAGCTCAACTCTGGCTTGGGCTACATCATTGCTCGCGCGCCATTTGATGTGCTTTCAGGCTCTGCCAATGGGTTAAATGGAACGCTTAATTTATTGACAGGCGGCGTAACAAAGCTCAACACAAGCGTAGATTTGCTGCCCGACTCGTTCAAAACCAGCGAAGTGCAAGCCGTTGCCATGGCAGCCAAGCTCAAAGAAGCCGAAGCAGATTTCGTCCGGCTTAGCGCTAAATTTGCCCAGCACAGCGAGAACATTTATATCAAAAGCGAGCTTTACGCGCTGGGTCAATATATTGAAAAGTTAAAAGAAGCGCAGAGGCAACAAGCCGCTTTAGTTGTCTACACAGATCCGCGTGAATCCCAGCCATCCATGACGCGTGGTGCGTCCTATGCGCGGTGGAACGAGGAAGAGGCCAAGTCATTGGCTGCATTGAGTGCCGAGCGCATGAAAGCCTCGGGCGTTAATAAAGATTTCATCGCCAGCGTAAAAGTGCATCAGGACGCGTTGCGGTTGGGCACTGAAACGGAAGTGGAAGCTACGACGGCTATTTCTGCTTTGATCAAAAAGCGTAATGAAGGCTCAGAAGCGGGAAAGCAAGCAGCCAAGGCCGAAGACGCTGCTACAGCTGCTGTTAAAGCCGCCATTAGCCAGTATGAAAGTTTAATGCTGCGCCTCGATGAGCGACTAGCGCTGTCTAGGCAAGAGCTCGATGCTGGCCGGCAACTGACAGAAGCCGAAAAAGAACAATCAAAAATCACGACGCAACTCGATAGCGATAAAAACAAACTCAATGCCACTCAGCGCAGCGCGACTGAGGCCAAGCTGGCCGAAGTCAAAGTCGAGGAATTATTAATCCAACAGCAACGCACAAATTTAGCGTCAAAGCAAGAATTAGCGACAGAAGAATACAAGCGGATTGCAGCAATTGAAGGCTCGCTTGCAGGCATGACTGAGCAAAATAAAACGATGTCTGAAGAGATCGCTTTGCTTGGACTTAGCGAGTCGGCGCAGCTCTACGCAGCCAATGCGAGGCAGTCATCCGTTATTGCAATTAAAGAAGAGCACCTGGCTCGAATGCAAAACACTGAGTTCATGGGCCGTGAGCAGATCGCTCTTGAAGAAGAAATCCGACTGCTTAAAGAGCGCCAAAGCCTGACGTACTTAAAAGGTCAAAAGAGCATTGCTATTGAGCAAGCCAAAGAAGCAAAAGCTGAATGGACCAAGTTCAATGATTCTATTTATCAAGGTTTAACAGATTCGCTTTATAGAGGATTTGAAGCGGGAAAAGGTTTTTTTCAAAGCTTTTGGGACACCATTAAAAACCTATTTAAGACCACTGTATTGAAGTTGTCTGTGCAGGGTGTTTTAACTGCAACCGGGTTAAGTGGATTGTCTAGCGCGGCCAATGCGGCAAATTCTGGTGGGTCAGGCTTTATGGACCTGCTCAGCACAGCTAATTCTGCGTCTGGATTCAACAGCGGGTATTTAACCAACATCGGCGCAAGCTCTGTCGGCAGCCTATCGAGCGCCGGCGCTCAGCTTTATAGCAAGGGTTTTGAGACGCTCGGAAACTCAATGATGAGCACTGCTAATTCGCTGGCTCAATACTCTGACGTTATTACCCAGGCCGGCGACGTACTGGGCTATGCTGGCGCCCTTTATAGTGTTTCTCAAGGCAACTATGGTGCTGCGGCTGGCGCTGTTATCGGCACTTACTTTGGCGGCCCAATTGGTGCAGCCATCGGTAGTAAAATTGGTGAAGCTATTTTTGGCTCTAGAGGTAACCCGACAAGTAGCACTGGCGACGCGCAAATTAGGTTTGATGCAGCAGGTAAAGAAACCAGCCGATTAGACTTGAGTACGGTCACTCAGTTCAGAGCCATTGCTAGTCAAGCGACTGACACCCTGGTGGTCGGGCTACAAAAAACATATTCTGATATTGCAAAAACTCTCGGTGTTGCTACGCAAGCCTCGGCCTTTGCTTTCTCGGGTAATACTGGCAGGGGCGGCACATCGCCGAACTTCAATCTAACCGGCGGTGTTGGCAATTCTGTTTTCAACAGCGGTGAAACAGCAGTCTCTGACGCTGCTATGCAGCTGGCAGCATCACGTGCAGTATTCGCATCTCTGCAAGGCTCTGATCTGCCGCGCTATTTGCAAGGTGCGTTCGACGGATTAAGCCCTGCTAGCTTGTCGCAAGCGCAGCTCGACGGGACGATTGCATCAGCACAGGCGCTGAAAGTCTTCAATGACGCGCTGCAAGCTATGCCATTTGAAAGTCTTAAAGACTTGTCGTATTCGGCCACTGCTGGACTGATCGCAGCGGCTGGCGGTCTTGATGCGCTAAGCGGAAAACTCGTAAGTTACTACGACAACTTTTATACAGCTGAAGAAAAACGCGCACAGACTGTCAAAAATATTACCTCGTCATTGAATGACGCAGGTTTTACCACAAGCGTCGAAGCTATCGCGACCATGACGCGCGAGCAGTTCAGGGCATTGGCTGAGTCACTCGACGTGACCACCGACGCGGGCCAAAAGAGTTATGCCGCACTAATCGGCGTAGCAGGTGTTTTTGCTGAAATCACCCAAGTCGGTAGCGTTGCAGCTAAGTCTGTTGTGACTATTGCAGATGCCTATATACGCTTGACGACCATTCTCAAAACAAATGAGCAGATTGCGCAAGAGCGCATCGGTCTTGAAGGTCAGCTAAATGCGCTTACTGACACCGCAGCACAATCTCTGAGCCGCCAACGCGATGCCCTTGACGGCAGTAATCAAGCGCTGTTTGACCAGGTACAGGCTTACAGTGCATTGAATACAGCAGTTGATAACGCATTGGCCACTGTCAGCCGTTCAATCGCCGCCGAAAAAGAGCGTGTTGGAATTATTCGCGACTCAGCGCAATCGTCTGTCACCAGTATCACGGGCGTTTTTACCTTGCTTCGTGACCAGATCGAGCAGCTATACGGCTCTGTCAGCAGCACTGGCGCTGCACGTGCGCTGCAAGGCAACTCGTTTATAAATCAAGCGCTCATGGAGGCTTTAAGCACTGGACGACTGCCAGATCAGCAAGAGCTCAGTAAAGCTATAGCAGCTGCACGCGGCGGCCTCGATGCCACCGAATTTGCAACGCAATTTGAAGCTGATAAAGCCGCGTTAGTCATGGCCGGCAAGCTCTCGCGACTCAGCGATATTGCAGGACCTCAACTGACTGCAGCTGAGCGCGCATTGCAAGTCGCACAAGATCAGCTCACTGCGCTTGATGCGCAAATGACGCTGGCTCAAAAGCAAGTCGATGCGTTAAACGGAATTAACACTAGCGTCTTGAGCGTAGTCGATGCGATGAATGGGCTGGCCAGTGCGATAGGGGCACAAGCAGCGGCAAAGGCGGCAGTAACGCAAGCATCCGGGTCTTTAGGTGCTGCTGGCGGTGGAGAAGGCTGGGCAAATGACAGCGCTTACAACCATCCGTCGAACGTAAGCGTCAACTCAACTGACTCAGCGTTGCTGCAGGCTGCGAAACTTGTTTACCAGTCAACACAGGGCGGCGTATCAACCGCGCAGTTCAATGCGGCAACTGCCGCAGTTGGTGGCGACATTTATGCAGCGACGGGCTGGAACGGTGACCCAGAATCGTTTCGATCGATGTACGGTTTTGCTGTTGGTACGAATTACGTGCCGCAAGACATGGTCGCTCAAATTCACGAAGGGGAAATGATTGTTCCAAAAGCCTACAACCCGTCAGCGGGCGGCAAGCTGGGAAGCAATGATCGACTCGAAAAGTTAGTTGAAGGCTTGACGGCTGAGGTCCAGCGATTGCAATCAATCGGTGCGACTGGTAATCAAAACACGCGCCGCACGGCTGATGCAGTTAACGGCAATGGCGAAGCTCCTGTCTTGATGGTGGCAGCATGAATATTCTTAGCCCTTTAAAAATCACTGCAGCAATGATCGCTTCAGGCACTAGCATTGCCGAGCCCGCAGTTGGTGAAACGGCATGGGTGTCAGCCGGAACTTACGTGCTTGGAGATCAAAGAATTAGGGCAACTACGCATCGAATCTATGAGTGCGTACAAGCGCATAGTTCGCGAACTGCGTTGCCAGAAGTTGATGGTTCGTACTGGTTAAACAAAAGTCCAACGCAGCGTTTTGCACCGTTTGACATTTACACCAGTACGGCAGCAATCGGCATCACAAGCATCAGCTACGTGCTAACGCTAGGCTACTTTAATGCCATGGCGCTCTACGGATTGACCGGTACAAACGTAGAAATAACGATCAAAGATGAGCCGGGTGGTAATACGATTTATAGCTATGTCCAGGGGTTAAGTGAAGACCCACCTGGCTGGTACGAATTCTTATTCTCACCACTAAAACTCATTACAAAAAAGATTCTGAAAGAGCTGCCAATTCGGCCCAATGCCGAGCTCATAGTCACGGTAACGGCTGGAGCGGGCAACGCCGTTGGCATTGGCATGATTAACGTTGGCGACTACCGGTCTCTGGTCAGTGACGGAAGCTGGGGCGGTACCGAATACGGCGCCAGCGCTGAGCCAGTGAGTTATAGCTACACAAAAGTCGATGCAGACGGCACGACAAAAATCATCAGACGAACAAGTGCTACCGGTATGCGCGCAACAGTCATGTTGCCGCGTGAGCAAGCCGACGCTGCTTTGTCGCTCATTCAGGACGTGCTTGATCTGCCCGTGAGTTGGGTCGCAACAGACGCATCAGGTTACGCTGGTCTAAATGTTTTTGGCTTAGGTTCTGCATCTGTCGGATATGACGGGCCAGGTCACGCAACGCTGAACATCAATGTCAAAGGCTTGATATGAACAACATAAAAAACACTTGAAGGGAATCAAATAAATGGCTGTAGTCACACCACCAACAATCAGTACGCTACCCGCTGCGCCAGACCCAAATGATAGGGCGACATTTAATGCTCGCGCCTACCCTTGGGCTGTTGCGCAGGCGGTCCTTGCGACCGAGGTCAATGCAGTAGCCAGCAATGTAGCGGCAAATGCAACTGACGCTAAGGGCAATGCAGATATTGCAACATCGCAGGCGGGACTTGCAACTACTAACGGCGCAGAGCAAGTTGCGCTCGCGGCGGATCAGGTCGCCTTGGCTGACGAGGGCGCTCAAACGGCATCAATAAAAGCTGGTATAGCGACAACAAAAGCGACTGAAGCATTAACCAGTGCCGCTGATGCGGAAACCAGCAGAGTTGATGCTAGCAAGCTAAACCTCGGTAATAAATCAGCAGTACCAACGCTCGACAACCAAGGCTCAGCCCTGCTTGCTGGCGCTACTTACTACGACACGGTTTTAAATAAGTGGCGCGTGTGGACGGGCAGCGCCTGGGGTGACGGCATCAGCGCCGTGGCGGGCGTGTCTAGTGTCAACGGCCAGTCGGGCGCGGTGACAGGAATCGCTAAAACTTCAGCCAACACCTTCACCGGCCTACAAACCAACGCCGCAGGTGCAGATATGGCTTCAGCGGCCACTATTGACCTCACCCTTGCCACCGGCAACACCGCCGTCATTACTGGCACAGTCGCCACGTCAGCGCTAACGATGGCGGCTGGTCAGCAAATGCTTTTGCTACCTTCGGGCGCATGGCCGATGACCTTCAACGCCACGACCATGAATATCAATGGTGGTGTAGATCAAGTTTGCGCTGCTGGGGATAGGGTGACTGCGGTTAGAGACAGGTTTGGGGTTGTTAGGGTGGAGTTGGTTAGACAGAGTGGTGCGGCAGTGGTGGTTGCTAGCGCTGTTGATAATATTAGTTTCCCTACCAACATAAGCGGCAACACTGTGTATGTTGGTACGGCTTATATCTTTTTAATCACTAATTTTGACTCTGAAAAGACCTATATCATCAGCACTGGAAATGGGACAGTCACTCGGCTGTTAGATGTTTTATCTTACACACCAGGGGTTCCGGGTACTGGCTCTTTCGTTATAAATGGAAGAACAGTTGGACCCTACACCGTACCTCCTGTTGCGGCAGGGCAGCAGGAGTTCACAACCCCCGGAACTTTTACATGGGTGGTTCCTACTGGAGTGACCTCTGTATCCGTTGTGACTGTTGGGGCGGGAAATAATTTTGTCTCTCACAGCACAACCATAACAGGAGGCGGAGGTGCGCTTGGGTACAAAAACTCAGTTTCGGTCACGCCCGGCGCGAGTATTGAAATAGTTGTTGGGTCTCCCTCTAACCCCGGCGGTACGTCTCGTTTTGGAACTGAGGTCGGCGCGGAAGGTGGTAAAGGCGGCAACGCCACCCAAGATGCCTCTGGATTTGCGTACTCAAATCCGCTGTACGGCAGCTCTGGCGGAAGAGGTGTGTCAAAGGCTCTTTCGTGGTTTGGCGGCGGCGGCGGCGCTGGTGGGTATAGTGGCGACGGAGGGTATCGCACCGCCACAGCCTCTACTGCTGACGGTGCCGGAGGTGGTGGTGGCGCTGGCGGGGCTTATAGCGGCACAACCGGCGTTGCAGGGTGCGGAGGGGGGGGTCGGCATATTAGGCCAAGGCATAAGTTGGGTGGGCGGGGATAACTCTACACGTACAGGCGGCACTGGTGGCAGCAGTGGTGGAAATGGTGCCGATGGAACAACTGTTGCAGGCGGTAACTTTAACAGTGGAAACGGCGGTCTGTATGGAGGTGCGGTCGGTCCCAGATGGCATGACATAACAGGTAATGTAGGTACTGGTGGTGGCGGGGCTGTTAGGATTATTTGGAGCGGCACAACTGGTACTGTCAGAGCATTCCCATCAACAAATACGGGGAATCTATGATGATACTTTTTATTAAAATTAGTGGCGGCAACCCGATAGGACACCCAATTGACCCAATTAGTCTTGGCGCACTTGGAATCGTAGCTACTGAACAAATAATCCCATTGGGGTATGCTAGATTTACCAGAGTTCCAAAGCCGCCTGAAACTATAGACAGCGACTTTTTATCCCTGCCTTATGTGTGGCAGGGTGACAATGTTACTGACAAGTGGGAAATGTTCTCAAGAGGGATACCAACCCCAGAGGTGCAACTACAAAATCAAAAAGCAGCTCAATGGCTCGCCATCAAAGCCAAGCGCGACAGCCTGAGCGACAACGGCGGCTACAAGGTGGTCGTCGATGATGTGGACAAGTGGTTTCACAGCGATGCGAAAAGCAAGACACAGCAGCTTGGTCTGGTCATGGCCGGTGCTGGCATACCGTCCGTGCCGTGGAAGACGATGGACGGTAGCTTTGTGACCATGAGCCAAGCACTCGCAGGGCAGGTTTTTCAGGCTGCGATGGGTCAAGACCAAGCCCTGTTTTCAGCAGCTGAACAGCACAACACAGCAATGCTGGCAGCGGCTGACCCTGCGGCCTATGATTTTTCCACCGGCTGGCCTGCGACTTTCGGCGGTTTAGCACCATGAAAACCTACTGGGATGCCTGGCTGCAATACCCGCAGCAAGTATTCATAGCTGTTGATCAAGTCGCCAACGCTTTGATTCCGCCTGTTTTTGGCACGCTGAGCTACGCCGACGAAACCCTGTCAGCCCGCTGCTACCGTGCGCACCGGGACGGCAAGTGGTTTGGCCTGTTGTTCATGAGTCCGATCAATTTGCTGTTTTTCTGGCAGGGGCCGGACCACTGCAAAAACGCCTGGCGCAAAGAGTTTGAGCGGCGCAGCTTGCCGCCAGAGTACCGCGCATGACGCCCGAAAAGCAGCCAGACCTTCCCGGCGCTCGGATCGTGTTTGATCTAAAGCTGCCACTTTGGGGACTGATTACTGCCCTGGCCATAGGAGCGGCTCTGGGTGTCACTGATGCTGAACTGAATGATCTGTGGACTCTAGGGGCTTCATTGTGATCGCCGCATCTGACGACAGTACCGAATACTCTGGACGACAAAGGATTAGCGTGGACATGAAAATTCCTTTGTGGGGCGTTATAAGTGTGGCCGGTGCTGGGATCATGTGCCTGATCACGATCTGGTTTAACTTGCAGGCTTTGACTATGGCTGTGCAAGATTTGCAGATCACAGTTAAAAGTGGCAATGGATCTGTTCAAGCGCTCGTATCTGAAACTGCGCTGCTAAAGTTTCGTCTTGGTGCGGTAGAAGCGGATGTTGATCGGCTTAATGATCTCGCGCGAGACAAGAAACCAAGGGCCGCAAAATGAAGCCAATTCCAAATTGGAAAAAGTCTTGGCGCATGGTCAGTATGCGATGTATGACGCTGGCCGGCGCAGTGCAGGGCGCTTGGCTAATTATTCCTGACGACATGAAAGTCAGCATCCCGCCGAACGTTGTGCAATGGCTCACGATTGCACTGCTCGCATTAGGCGTTGCTGGTCGGCTAGTCAAACAAGAGAAGGTGAGTATATGAAAGCAGAACTAATTAAACAACTTCGACGCGATGAGAAAGAAGTGTTGACGGCATATCAAGATCATCTCGGATTTGCCACGATTGGCGTTGGCCGGCTAATTGATAAACGCAAGGGTGGCGGCATAACGCAAGAAGAATCTGCCTACCTGCTGAACAATGACATCAATGCGCGCGAGGCCGATTTACTGCGGCGCGCACCTTGGATGGCTTTGCTCGATCCGGTGCGCTTCGGCGTAATGATGAACATGTCTTTTCAGATGGGCGTTGATGGCCTGCTTGAGTTCAAAAACACGCTAGCTTTGGTAAAAGATGGCGACTACGACACTGCTGCGGAAGCAATGCTGCAGTCGCTATGGGCGCGACAAACGCCAGAACGTGCTAAGCGTCTGAGCAACCAGATGAAGTCCGGAATTTGGCAATGAGTTGGTTGTCACCTTGGCGCTGGCTGCTTGGTGCTGCAACCGCTGCGGCGCTTATGGTTGGCTTGTTACAACTGGACAAGTCTCGCCAGGCTATCGGCTATGACCGGGCTGTTGTTGAGTACACCACCATGGCGCTCAAGGCTGGCCAAGCTGCCCGTGCACGCGAGCAAGCCCTTCAAGCAAAAGTAACGAAAGCACAAGATGACGCGAAAGCCCGCGAGACAAAGTTGGCGGCTGATGCTGCTGGCGCCCGCGCTGCTACTAGGGGGCTGCGCGACGACCTTGCCGCCATCCGTAGCACTCTGCCCGGACTTGCCGACGATGCCGTTCGTCGATACGCAGACGCCTCAAGCATCGTATTCGCTGAGTGCGCAGACAGATATTCAGAGTTGGCGACTAAGGCTGACGCAATCGCTTCAGAGCGACGGGCCTTGATTGAGGCTTGGCCGAGGTAATGTGTGTGTAAATTATTCTGGTTAACTTTGACAGAATGTTAGGAATGTTTGCATACTCTCACATCTCGCCCACCCGTCCGGTTAATTTCAAAGTTGCACTTCAGACTTGAATCCGCGTCAGAAGTATCAGGGCGATGTCGATTTCTACGCCATTACAGATAAATGGCGCGTAGGACATCGCTATTTAAATTGAATCTGTACTTTTTTGATAATTGGTAAAGAACTTAATTCGTCAATTCAAAAAAAGTTAAAAAAAAGCGCGAACCCAGAAAGGTTCGCGCTGAGCTGATTACGCAGCCATCAATCTACATTCTTCATCATTAGCCGACGCCAAGTCCGCCGGTATGTCAAAAATTGTTACTTTAGCGGCGCCTAAACCAGCACCGATTCGTTGGGTGCTTTCTCCACCACCAGGTAGTCGGCGGAGAACCACCGACCACCCACCTGTAGACCACTTGGTGCCCGCAAACACCTTCCGCAGTTCCTGATGCTCTGGACTATTAACAACGAAAAGTTGCCATTTCCCATTTTGCTTCACTACACGCAATCCTAATTGGGACAGGCGTGCAATGATTTCAGGATTGCATGTGGGGTCCTCGCAAACTAATGCTACCGCTTGCGCGATTGACAGGCTACGAGTTACCAGATAGTTGCCCTGCACTACTTTAAAGGGCATCACCTTGGACATCAACGAGTCCAAGCATCGTTTCTCATCGGTTTCCGAATGGAGCTCGATACGCGCTTTGATGTCTAGCATCTCAACCAGCACATTGGCATCATCTTCCGTTGCCGGTTGATTGCTCACAAATGTCCAATAAGACGCTAGCAGCGTGCCAACAGTGTCAGCCATTCGGCCGTCACCACCTGCGGCGAGGATGCACTTGCGCACAACCTTTTCCGATGCTTGGTAAACACTCCAGCGTGCGATAAAGCGACGTGCAAGTTTTGGTCCTATTTCTCGTGCTTCAGACTCAGACATCATTACTGCATTCTCTTTACGAGACATTGCATCCAAAATAGTCCAACGACTAATGTCCGCTGGTTCCATTTTTGGAGGGTTCACACAGGCGGCAATAAACGGCGTGTAAAAGCGGTAGCTCTTTGCCGCACCACCTGGTGTACCCCGAATAATTCCTTCATCAGATTCTTGCAGGCTGTAAGACATGCGCGCAATCAAGTAAGTATCTAGCGAGTAGCCCGATGATGAGCCACCCTCGAACTCGTCGACTGCTGCCGCACGTGTAGTACCACTTAGCGATTGATAGTAGCCCGCCATCCTTTGGGGGCCGGTACAGCCAAATGCTAGTGGCCCTAACAAAAACTTTACCGTATCCAGTGCAGTTGTTTTGCCACAGCCTGCAGGGCCCACCAACATCACATGCGGCCTGCGCGGCAAAGCTGCTGATATGCAAGCCATTCCAAACCAGCCAAGAATTAACTCAGCTGCCAAGGGTTGGCGCCAGTTGACGCCGCCCAATGCTTTGAAGACTTTATTTACATCATCATCATTCGCTTCAGGGGTGCTTAAGTCGAACCCGACATCGCCGTTGGCCGGATAAACCCGACCGTCGTGGACGCCGTGCTCAAGCACTTCGCCCTCTGAGCTCCACAGTTTCTGGCCGTTGACTAGAAGCTGCCCGTCTTTGCCAAGCCATACACCTGTTCCACGTTCGTGAGATTCAATGTATGGCCCGCACGCTTGACAGTCACGAAAGATTTTCGAGGCCATTGCACGATGGTCGAAAAAGTGTTCCTCTCTTTTTGGGTTGAAGCTGCTGTAATTTTCGTCGCACCAAAGCGCACCAAAATGTGCTATCAATCCCATCTCATTCATTTCTGAATGTGAAAGCTTGACAACGCTGCTGTTTAGTCCGCTCAGCACAACGCATTTAGCACCTGACATACCAAGCGCTTTATATCCCCCACGGGTTTTTTCAACGCTATTGTTCAGGGGGGTACCGTCGTTTTTAATAGTATTTGTCATATCTGTCCTTTTGTTTTGGCCAAACGCATTGCGCCTAAGCCGGTCTGTGAGGTAGATGCCTTCTTACGAAGGACACCTATCCTGGGTCGGCCGTCCGAAGACGGCACGAACACGAACCTGGAGCAGTTGTGCATAGGCAGTCTTTTGCAACTGCCATGCGGTACCCACACTTCTTACTGGAGTGTTTTTTGACTTTTTAAAGAACGTAGTTGGCTCAATTTCTTGAGCCAACTTAGATTATGTGACATGAACTACTGGAATTGATGATAAATAATTAATTTTATATAAATTGATTTATAGGTTTAAATTGATTTAAATGCAGTGGGCTAGCGCCGTAAGAAGGACTGACAGGGTGATTCACCCTTAGTCGACTATCACTGACGAAATTTAAAATAGGGAGGTTCTACGACCAACAGGCGTTACAACTTTTCTCTGCGGGTCAGTTATTCTTTTTTTTCGTCAACTAAATCTTGTTACTCCAAAACGAGGCAATTTATCGCTAAATGCTTTTCCATACGAGCTTTGACTTGTTACACTGATTGATACACAGCCTTGTGTAACAACCTCTCGGAACCCGCATGTTTGCTGGGTATGGTGTGTGGCCAATGGCTCCCCATCAGCCACCCCATATAAAACATTTAAACCCCGCTATCTTTTTGGTAGCGGGGTTTTTTATTTTGTGTGAATTATTTCTTGAATTGCTGGTATTTATTTTTAGGCAACTTGCCTAAAGGCCGTCATAGCAACAGATGAATGTTCGGCTAGTCCTGCTCTGCTGGTATCTTGCTACTGAGCTGCTGGCATTGAGAATATGGCAAACAAAAGCAGATCGATGCTGCGCTGCTCTCTGGTCTTTCGCACAACACTGTTTATCAACTCGAGAAGGGTGAACCTGGCTTTATTGCCTCAGGATTTGGTCACTAACGGCGAGCATTTGAGTAGATGTCCCTTTTGTCCTATTAACGTAAAAAATAATACTTCTAAAGGAGTTTTCGACAACCGCTTTGCATCACTAACGTGGATGTCCCGTTTGTTTTTTTTGGGTGCTTACCCCGCCTGACGGCAAGTCCGAAACGTCAAATTCCACCGCCATGCCATAGTTTCGATGCAACCGTTGCAGCTTCTCCGCGTCGACAGCATGCGAGTAACGCACTTCGAGGGCCAGCTTTCCGGTGTCCTCGCGTGTAAACACGACATCTGGCTGAACGCAGTCACCCCGGACCTCGGTTTCAGAACCGGTGAAAACAAATTTCTCCGCCGGAATATGGAGAAATTCGGGGACCACTTGGCCCAAGAAATCGAGTTCGCAGGAAACAACCACTGCAGGAACCTCTAAAGTCTTTCGACGGGCGAGCTCGTCCCGAACGAATGCGTGCAGCAGAGTCATTGGTTGAGGGTTGCAGTTCGCGTCCTCGACATGATGCTGGAAGTGCCAGGCTTTCTGTACGCCCAAATGCGCCTGCAACTGACGACCGCACTCCGGGCACACGCACCCACACCGCAACCCACGTTCATGGGTCTCGTCCAAGTCGAGCACATGGAGTAGTCGTCCGTCGCGGCGACCGTAAGCGAAGCTGGCTGGCATCTTTTGCCATTGTCGGCGAATCGCCATCCGGGAGTTCGGCGAACCGTTGACCATCTCTGGCAACATTCGGCCAATTGCAAACATTACGCCGATAAGCAGGATTTGCCAGCGTTTGCAGTCGCTGAATGATTGCAATGGGCCCATTGCTGTTATTCGGGTTTCTGCGGCCATCGTCTACTTCGCAGCGAAAGCGAACCTTCGTCGGCTCCCATTGCTGGACGGACACCGCCCGAAGTCGATGTCTCGGGAAAGCACGCCTTCGCGTGATATAAACTAATTAACAAAATTAAACGCGTTCAAGGAGGCCGTGTGCCAATACACCTAACTCCGTTTGTCCACGACCCTTTATGGGGCGGCAACACATGGTCGGTGCCGAATGACGATGAACTAGCAAGCTGGATTGCTTGGGTTGCAGTAGGGCAAGCGCATCACATTGCGACCATCCTGCACGCGGCGATGCCCAGTGGGCCGCTTCCAACAAACGCCGACGCCAAGGCGGACGCAATTGCACTGCTGACCCAGGCGGGGGCGGACCCCTCTCACCGTGATGGTTGGATGTTTCAGGTCATGTCGTGGCTCGCAGCCCATAGGAATACCCCCGGCGCGCTTATCGCGCTTCCACATCTAATTCATGCGGAAAAGGGGCTAGATGGCTTAGAAATACTGCTTGATGCGTCCCATGCAGTCGTCGCGACAGTAATTTTTGAGGACAAGGCGACCAAGAACTCTCGCAAGACGATACGCGAGGACGTGTGGCCCGAGTTCCAAAAATTTGAAACTGGGCTTGGTGTTAACAGGATGACACAGCAGGCTACCGGCATCTTGGCCGCCGCGCAGCATCCTGCCCCCTCTGAAGCAGCTTCGAAAATTGTTTGGAAGACTTCGCGTCGATATCGGGTAAGCATTACCGCGGAAAACAGCACACTCGACTCTCGAAAAAGCCTCTTCAAGGACTATGAAACGACGGTCCCAGGGGTGATTGAAAGAAGAAGAGCTGAGGTTTTTGTTGTGGGTGACTTGAGAACGTGGATGGCGAAGCTCGCCACCAACTCCATCGCGCAGGTCAACGCCATGAATCACTAAAGGTGCCAGAAAGTGTTTGACCCGTCTACAGAAGAGCTGATTCGCCAAGCACCCTCGCTTGAGGGATTGGACAACGCACGTCTTTCGAGGGAGTTCACCAGAATCTACGCGACTGTGGTGGCCGCTCGGATGCGACTAAGAGACTTGGTATCGCAGACTGAGCAGAACCCCGAGGCGCGCGATAGGGCGCTCGCAGAGGTGCGCAAGGAGATGAAGTTCCTGGCGGAGCTGGCCAGTACGCAGGAAGCACTGATTTCGGTAAGTCCCTCGCGAGAAGACCGACGCTCAGCGGCCTTCGTAGCGGGTACCGCACACTATGTACTCTTGCAAGCGGAGCATCTCTTCGAAGACGCGCTGGCGTCGCGTCTTGCCGTGGACTACGTCTCGCCTGAAATCTCCGCAACTATTCTTTTCCTTATCGCTGGTGCGAGCGCTGATGCGGCGGAAATGGCCAAGGAGATTCGCGAAGACCTATTGGAGCGGAACCTTCATCGCGGCCAACTGTTGAACGCAATTAGAGACTTTGCCAGAGGCGAGCTTGAGGCCATACAGCCCCAAACTCAGTTCGACAATAGCGCCCGCGACGGAAGAGCACCAACAGACCGAGCCACTGATGCCCTATACCACCTGCTCTACAACGGTCTTGCAGATTTATCCGCACAGATGCGCGGTGAGCAGAATAGTGCAAGCTCCGTAAAATTCGCACGGGTGGAAAGTCTTTGCTCATTCCAAGTTGTGCAGAATTCTGCGCTTCCTATAGTAAACGTTTATTCCGGGCCGCGGCATCTGGCGGTATTGCTCAAGATTCTTGCAAATGACTTCCCTGAAGCAAGTGTCGCAAACCTTACGCCCCCGGGGGGGAGCGACCCCGCTCGCTGGTTAAAGGGGGTGCGCTATATATCGCGTCGACGGCCATACCTTTGGTCGAATCACCTTGACGCGATACGCAGCGGGTATCTAGAAGCTGGGACTTCGGCGGCAATCAGCTTCCCCACCGGCGCAGGAAAATCCACGCTATCTGAGCTGAAAATTCTGGCAACACTCGGCAAGTTAAGAGATGTCGTATTCTTGGCGCCCACCTTGTCACTTGTCGACCAAACCGCTAGGGTACTCGATGACGCGTTCCCTGACGCCGACGTTGAGCGGGAATACGCCAGCGACGACCCTTTCGGTTTCGATGCAGTTCGACTCCCGTCCATCACCGTCATGACTCCGGAACGGTGCCTAGCACTCATGGGATTCGAGCCTAAGCTCTTCGAGAGCGTGGGCCTCATTGTTTTCGACGAATGTCATCTACTTCACGCCATCGACGCTGAGCGAAACCAGCGCGCCATTGACTCCATGTTTTGCGTTCTCAATGCGGTCGAATTAGCGCCCGACGCGGACATACTGATGCTGTCCGCAATGATGAGTAACGCAACCGAAATAGCGGGCTGGCTGCAGAGCATCCTGAACAGAAGGTGTTTAGCGCTTTCCATGAATTGGAAGCCAACTCGGCAAGTCCGAGGCTGTCTGGTCTATCCGCGCTCGGAAGTGACTGCTCTATCGACCTTGGCCCAGGCGTTGAAAAAAACTACGGCCGCGAAATTGCCGACGAAGAAGATAGTCGGGCAGATGCTGTCACGCCCGCAGGGATTCTTCGGGCTAAAGCAGACGTGGGATACGAAAAACCGTTCCGACTACGCTTTGCTGGCACTGTTGGAGCAGCCTGTGCAACTGGCGCTCAACAAGCATTGGAAGCTGACACCGAACGCAAATAACGTGTCTTCGGCGATTAGCGCCGCCGCAGTTGACCAAGGCTCTGGAAAGATTCTGAAGACGCTCATCTTCTGTCAGACGACGGTTAACGCGAACAGCACGGCCGAAAGTACAAGAATGCGACTTGGCGAATATGCAATTCCGCTGAATCAGCAGGAACGCGAACTGTTTGATTTAGCTCTGCAAGAACTGGGAGACGTCAGCTGCCTTTACATTGAGACCTCTCCAAATAAAGAGGTCACTTCATCAGCGCTCCCACATCACGCTAGGCTTCTGTCTGCAGAACGACATTTGCACGAATCTCTATATCGTCGTAAAGATGGAATTCATGTCTTGGCGGCAACATCGACGCTAGCGCAAGGCATGAACCTGCCTAGTCAAATTGTTTTAATTGCGGGAGACAGCAGATTCGATGCGGCCAAAAATCAGCTTGAAAGGCTTCAAGCGCATGAATTATTGAATGCTGCTGGTCGGGCCGGCCGTGCTGGTGAAAACTCGTATGGTTTCGTCCTCGTTATTCCAAGCAAGGTAGTCTTCTTCGACGATAAAGACGGTCTTATTCACAACCATTGGACGAGCCTTAGGGAAATTTTCTCGCAAGCGGACCAGTGTCTCGCAATTGAGGACCCGCTAGCACCAATTTTGGATGCTATCCATCTTCATGAAGAGAATTATCCCGCGTCTGACTATTTTTTGCGCCGACTCCCGGTGGGGGAGACGGAGGAATTGACTGAATCCAAGTCAAAGACGTTACTCTCGCGCACCTTCAATGCATACCGTAGAGGCGTCGCGGGCGACGCGCAATGGCTTGATTCTCGAATGACGTCGGCCCTCAATGCCAAGAAGCGACTTTCTGACTCCGACGAAAAATCGGATTGGGCCAACGTCCTTGCCGCGAAATTTGGCATCGAGCCGAATACATTGAGGTCGTTAGAAAACCACCTTCAGACTCCTCCTGCGGAGACGTCTGTTGTCGGCTGGGTTCGATGGCTTTTTGATTGGCTCGAGGCAAATCCAATGGCGTTCCTCGGAATGGTTCGACAGGAGGGGCTTGAGACATTGTTCGGAAAGCCGTACTTGGACTTGAAGACCGCTGAAGAGCGCGGCCCTTTTGCACTTAAGCGGCTGTACCCTCTACTGAAATCCTGGATGGAGGGCGAGACGTTCGTTCTTATGGAAAAGGTGTACGACCCAGGTATTACTAAGCCGAAAAAGTGCGAGAACACACGCGATTTTGTTCTACGCGTACTCCCAGACCTTGCGTATATCGCCTCCTTGCCTGAACTCGTTCGTCGCGCGAGCGATTCATTGGACGAGTCGTGGTTGGAACTGGAACGCATGAGTGGATGTGTCCGAGACGGGCTGGACACGCTAGAGAAGCTTGCCCTGTACCAAGTGCGTGGCAAATCCGGCGCTCGCATCGCATGTCATGACGCTTGGCGTGTCTGTTCGTTCTGGACCGCCGAGCCTGCCAACAACGAAGACTGGAAGGCGCTGCGCACGAGAGTTAAGGATGGTTGGGAGGAGTGGCTCAAGTGACCGGTAAAAATAAAAGGGACATCCACGTTCAGCACAAATAAAAGGGACATCCACGTTCAGCACTGCCCAATTATTGCCTCAGGATTTGGTCCGCAGTGGCGACCGGTAGCATAGAAGTCCCTTTTGTCCATTGCGCTGCATCAGCCGGGCTTGAGACTTCATGGAGGTCTGCCGGACCATCAAGGTAAGCATCAACGCGGGCAGTCTTTAATGCCCTTTCAAAGCCCGAGACGCACTATTTTGGTCGGCGCGACAAAACGATTTCAAAAACTCAGTCTGGATGAAAAAAGTGCTGATATTTATGCCTGAAGCGAATCTTGGCTAAAACTTTATTCAAATTGACTTTTTTGATTCGTTGTACAAGCTCGTTCATAAAGTTTTATGTTCAAATTGAATGAAAAAAACAGTAAAAAATCCATCAAATGGGAACTTCACAAAGTTTATTATTCCGGCAAGTACTAATCGATCTTCCTCGGGGCACTCCGATGACGACGGCGACATTGAGCAAGCACGGTATTCAGGCCAAGCAGGCTGCACGTCTGGCTGCGACTGGGTGGCTCCAACGATTGGGGCACGGGGTGTACTTGCTGCCTGGCGACAAACTTGACCGCGACGCCAGCCTGGCCGCGCTGGCACAACTCTCCCCCGGTATGCATGTTGGTGCCAAAACCGCGCTGGCGTGGTGGGGAGTGCGCCACAACCTAGGCATCGGGCCAGCGATGACGCTGTGGGGTGAAAAGCCCATGACGCTTCCTGCCTGGTTTGTGACGTCCTTTCCCGCTCGCTATCAGGTCACTCATCTTTTTGATGCAGCAATGCCCGCAGATCTTGGGCTGGCGACTGTGCCAGCCGGCAGAAGCGATGTGCTGGTCTCGACACCGGAGCGGGCCATGCTCGAACTTCTCAGCGACGTGGGCAAACAGCAAGGGCTTGAGGAGGCCCGCAATTTGTTAGAGGCAATCCGCACACCGAGGATGCCAGTTCTGGAACAGCTTTTCTCTCACCTGACCCGAATCAAGGTCGTCCGTCTTGCTGCTGATCTTGCAGAGGATTTGGATCTGCCCTGGATGGGAATGGCTCTTAGACACAGCCAACGGCTGGGCGGCGGCAGTCGTTGGGTGTCGAGCACGAAAACCGGTGATCGGCTGGATTTGAGGCGCCCCAAATGAATCAAGATTACGCCCGCACGGTACAACTGCTGCTTGCCGTTGCTCCCGACGTTTTTCACAGTCCTGTGTTTGCCATGAAGGGCGGCACGGCGCTCAATCTGTTCGTGCAAGACATGCCTCGGCTGTCGGTCGACATTGATCTGGTCTTTGTACCCCACGACCAACCGCGTGAAGAAGCCTTGAGGACGATCGCCCAGGCGCTCAACATCACTAACGTGGATGTCCCTTTTGCCTGAAGGTATGCCAACCAACCCTATATAAATCAACAGGTTACGCGCGGACGAATCAATCCGTTTTTTTTTGTGGCGTTGGTAGGGTGAGGAGATAGCGCGTATTCCCAATCAGTCATCGCAGATATTTCGACCATAGGCCGTGACCAACTCGGTGTGGGCGTTCCGTGAGCATTGATTTATGACCTGTTTGCAGCGGGAGCTGACATCGGCGTTGGTCCACTGAGGGCAAGTACCGGCCATTAGTAGTCGTTTAAATTCCGATCCACCAGTCATCGCATCTTGCGCAGATGCTTCTGCCGTTACAGTCCGGTACTAAGCAATTAAGTTGTATATTTGAAAAGTTACTGGAGGTTACTTTGAAGTTAATCAACGTCTCACGAGATCAAAAATATCTTTACATCCAGACCGACGAAGGAAGCAGGAAGCAGTCTCTGAATTGGCGTGGCGTCGATCAACTAGAAAAGAAATGTCGATCATTAATTGGTCACGAAATTATTCACACGACATCTGGAGCGTGGGACAAAGATGTTTGGTTCCAGGATGTCACACTCAATAAAGCTGCGCAGAACGTTGTTCCTATAGGCTCTGATTCGTCTATGTCGTTCGATGGCCAATTTTCACTTGGCAAGACGTGGGCATCAAGGTCTGTCAGACGCATCTATGGACCACCAGGCACAGGAAAGACAACCAAGCTGGTGAATATCGCCAAGGCGGCCATTGAGGGGGGGATTCGCCCCGAAGATATTGGCTACTTTGCCTTCACCAATGTGGCGGCAGATGAGGCGCGAGATCGAATTGCGAACAATCTTGACCTAGAGCCTGCACGATTTGCAAATTTCTCAACACTGCATAGTCTCACTACCAGAATGGGGGGGAACGAGGGCAAGAGCCTTTGCCAGAAAGAGCATCTACAGCGCTTTGACTCCAACATCGGCACGCGAGAGGAATGGCTTCGAGCTGGGGATCCGTTTAGTGTCGTCGTAAGACCTGAACACCCTGTACTCAGTCAGTACAGCATCATGTTCAACCGCAAGCAACAGAAGCCCACCTTCGAAGGTAAGTCACTGGATGATGCCCTGAGCATCCTGAGTCGCTATTACGGTCTGATCATCGACACATCAAGGGTTGCAGAATTCACAGAAAAATACTTTCAGGAATACGAATTCTTCAAGAAGTCAAACAACTTAGCTGACTTCAACGATGTGATTTTCTCGGTCGCGAAGGCGTCCTTTCCCGCAGAGAAGATTCCAACTTTTGAGCTCCTTATCATCGATGAGGCCCAAGACTTGAGCGCCTTACAGTGGGATGTTGTCACGAAGCTCTCCAGCAAGGCGAAAGAGACCATCATTGCCGGAGACGACGATCAGGCGATCATGGAATCTTTTGGTGCTGCGCCGCACCTGTTCAACGAGTTTCCAACGACAGTCCCCGATGAGGTTCTACCCGTTTCGTATCGCCTCCCGCGGAACATCAAGAACTTCGTCGACAAGCACGTTGTTCCCAAGCTAGGAAATCGTTCGGATCGCAAGCATAAGGAGTGGTCCGAGAACGTTGATGCCATAGACGATGGGGAGGTGATTCGTTCGATCACAAAAAAGGCCATAAATCCCTCGGACAAGCCAGTGCCTGAGCCACTGAGCATCAACAAGCTTCTCAGAATAATTGAAGCTTTTAAGGACGAAGAGTGGCTAATCATGGCTCCCACACGAGCTACGTGCAATCAGATCTCTACTGGATTGGCTGCACTCAAAGTCCCACACTTCTGCCACCGACAAGACGTCTTGGGGACAGACAACAAAATTCACGTTCAAACTATCCACACATCAAAGGGTATGGGATCGGATAACGCCGCGCTCGTATCAGTATCGCGCGGCGACAGCTTCCTGCTGGATAAGGACGCCAGACTGCTTTACGTTGCTTTGACCCGAGCCAAGAAGAGACTCTTCATCGCAAACCGATAACCGGACATCCAACCTCTGCAACTGATGGAAACAATCGCTGCATATCAAGCGTCAAGCGTCAAGCGTCAAGCGTCAATCGGCTGAGCGCGAACGACTGCAAAGGGGCGGCCACTGCCGGTCATAGGCCAACAGCGATGGTCTGCTTCCAGCCTGAAACGGAATTACGCGTTGCACGATTCAGCAACAGTTCTTGGCCGACAGAAGGTAAAGATATTGCAAACTTGATCGACTGATCATCCACTTAAATTAAGTCTTCATGGCGCTTTGAACCTAGTCAAATTAATGGACAGCAGAGTCCTCAAAAGATTGGTAATACAGATTTTCAAAGTTAAGTGGGCTTAGCCAGCCAACGGTTGAATGCCTGCGAATGCGATTGTAATAAGCCTCTATGTATTCAAAGACTGCCTGCTTAGCTAGCTCTCGGGTTGCAAAGTATTCACCGTGAATAGCTTGCTTTTTCAGTGTGGCGAAGAATGATTCTGCTACGGCGTTAAATGGCGTACTCCAACAATTTTCGCGTCTACTCATGCTTAGAATAAGTAAACTTTCTCTGAGTATTTTGCGGTACGCGTTCGACACGTATTGCGATCCCTGATCGGTGTGAACCATCGCGCCAGTAGGTTTTCCCCTGGTAAGAATGGCCACAAAAGGGACATCCACGTTTAGCACTGCGCAACTATTGCCTCAGGATTTGGTCATTAATGGCGATCATCAAGATAGATGTCCCTTTCGTCTTCCACTTTAATTTCGCGCATTGCTAAAAGTGGTTGCTTGCTTTGGATGTCCCTTTGTTAGCTCCAAGCTTGAAGCGTACTTAAAGACAATTTATGCTATGAAGCGTGGCAGCGAACTTATTTAATCCAGTGAAAGTTGGCATGTGTTTTAAACCACGTTATTCATCGATTTCTAAGACACAAACTAAAACCAGATTCTATCGATCACAAGAAAAGAGTCAGCCACGTTAATAGCGCCGTTGCGGGGAAAATCCTGAGGCGATATTTGCGCGTGCTAAACATGGACGTGCTTTTTTGGAAGTCCCTTTTATTTCCTTTTTATTTTTTGCTGTTCATTAATTTGACTAAATCTAGTTACCCACGTGGCCCCATGACAGGGATGAACTGATGGGTTGGTTGACGTTCTACAACTACTAGAAATTGCACTCAACATTGCTCTACGTCAGCTCAATAATGTTTGATAGATCACTGTATCGCGGCCCAGCAACAAGTAAGGATGTCAGTAAGTCCGCATAATGAGTAGCTATGAAGTATGGAAAACAGGGGCAAGATCAGTTGTCCAGAGGACACGCCGCTGGATCGCCCTACGGCAAGACACAGGATTGGTGGCCGCCGCCCTGCGTTTAATTACCGTTGAATAATTTCCTGAAACATTAAATGAATATGTATACCTATGAATATAACGACTCTTACGGCCCGTACCGACACGCTTGTCGTGACTTGGACTGACAGCACCAGCACACCTTTTCCAACCATCTGGCTGCGCGATAATTGCCCCTCTGGTTTGCATGCAGAAACCCATGAGCGCTTGCTCGATCTGCTGTCAATTGACGAAGCACCAATCCTAACGTCGGCCGCAATTGACGGCGAAACAGCCGTGCTGATCTATGCCGATGGTCATATTAGCCGCATGCCTATTTCATTGTTGAACGCGCATCGTCCGGGCCAATCAAGATTTGACGCTGCCGACATATCTGCGCAGCATTGGCGTGCAGATCACGGTGCGGCAAACATCTCACGTCACGCGGCTGCCTTCATTCTTGCAGACGATTTTGCGCTTAAAAACTGGATGCAAGACACTGCAAAATTTGGTTTAACAATCGTTGACCAGCTACAAGATCGTACAAATGCAGGTGTCGAGATTGCTGAACGGATCGGCTTTTTACGGATCACAAACTTCGGATCCACATTTGAGGTCGTCAATAAACCCGATCCAAACAACCTTGCCTACACTTCAGTTGCTTTGCCCCTTCACACCGATTTGCCCAACCAAGAAGTGCCTCCAGGTTATCAATTCTTGCATTGCTTGGCCAACGAAGCTGTGGGTGGGGGATCGCTGTTTGCGGATGGTTTTGCGATGGCTGAGGACCTTAGGATTGAAGATCAAGAGGCGTTTCAGCTGTTGTGCGACGTCGCTATTCCTTTCCGTTTTCATGATGAAAATGCGGATATTGGAGTTTATAGACCAGTCATCACGCTTGGATCTAAAGGCGAAGTCATCGAGATCCGCTACAACGCGCATTTGGCTGGCATTTTCGACATGCCTGCTGAGATCATGCCTGCCTATTACCGTGCTTACCGAGCCTTTATGGCCAAAACACGAGATCCAAAATACCGCCTCACATTGAAATTGAAAGCGGGCGAGATGGTCGTATTCGATAACCGGCGCGTTCTGCATGGACGGGATGCTTTTGATCCATCCACAGGATTTCGGCACCTTCATGGATGCTATGTAGACCGGGGTGAATTCTTTTCGCGTCTGCGGCTATTGATGCACGAAACTGACGTTGCCATTGCATAGCAATTTCATAAGTAAACATATTAATGTCACTCGAAATAGTGTGAACTAACTTTGCCTTTGGCGCCGAAAACCATAATATAAATGGCATCCACGTTCAGCACTCCGTTTAGAACTATGCAACTATTGCCTCAGGATTTGATTAATAACGACGACCATTAACATGGATGTCCCGCTTGTCTTTTTTTGTCATTAAGTTCTGATGAAACAAATTTGCCTGAAAGTTCAGGCGGTCTTTCTAACCCAACAAAAGGAAACCCAATGAAAAAAGCATTGATCGTTATCGATATTCAGAATGATTACTTTCCTGGTGGCGCGTTCACTTTGGAAAATGCCGACGAAGCTTGCAAAGGTGCTGTGGAGGCCATTGAGCAAGCGAAACGCGATGGCTGGCTGGTGATAGGGGTGCAGCACGTCAGCACTCCAGATTCCCCCCTTTTCAAGCCCGATACCGAAGGTGTGAAAATTCACAGCGCTGTCGCTGCCGCATTGGGTGATGCGCCCATCGTCGTAAAAAGTGAAGCCGACAGTTTCTTCAAAACGAATTTGGAGCAAATCGTGCGCGACGCTGGCATCACCGACCTTTATCTCACCGGCATGATGACCCAGCACTGCGTTACCCACACGGCTCTGTCCTCGCAAGCGCGCGACATGAAGGTTCACATCATCGCCAAAGGCTGTGCCGCCCCCGCCAAAGCCTTGAGCGACCTGGCCCTGCAAGGTCTGAGCGCTCGCTGTCGCGTGGAGTAGAACAAATCCTTACGTGATATCGAGTTCTAGCAAGCCCTGCGTAGCTAAGCGCAAAAGGGACATCCCTTTTTAATATTGCGCAACTATTACCTCAGGATTTGGTCATTAACGGCGACCATCAACATGGATATCCCTTTTGCCTTTTTAATGACGGCAAATATAAAAATAATATACGCTGCACTTTTTCGACATTTAGCTTGAGCGCACGATTAAGCCTCACGGCCATACCGGATCGCTTTGCACCCATAGCTGCTCGTAGGTTGTTTGAACCGCGATAAATGCGTCAGTAATTTGCGTAAGGGAAGTGGGCGCTTTTTTGATTCCATTTTTGAAGGAAGCGCCTGATTGGTAGCACGACACCTTGTCGACCAGCACGTAGCGATCATTAAATCCAATCGCACTTCGAATTTCAATCTCTATCTGTGCTTGTGCCGCAAACACTTGTATGGCGGGGCGCAGAGTTGGCAGTTTCTCGCGCGCTAGGATTCGCACTTTAGTACCGCGGGGAACGTGTGGAAGATACCGGCTGACAAAATCGGCATCGGTATAGGCGTCAATGAAGAACAAATCTAATTTTGCTGTTTTGATGAGTTGGCTTACTTCAGCGCAATAGTCAAAGGCATGCCCAGTTTGAACGCCGATGGAGATGGGCTCTGCGTTTTTAAGTCGCAGATTACTTTTAGCGTGATGAAGCTCAATAAGTAGCGCTCTGCGCTCAGTGCTGAAGTCGTAGTTTCCGGTCTTTGTGAGAATAAAGACGTGTGGTTCAAAGTGAATAATCGCTCTACAGGGGTCCCAGGCGTTCATCGTTGCGCTGGCGCGGCCAAGCCATGGAACACATAAATCCGGGTTGCCTGAGAAGTCTTGTAGCCGCGGGATTGATCGGATCACGTCTTCGATTTCGAACGCAAGCTGCTCGTCGGAGATCTTTGTCATTAAAGGCCTAACGGTTGGGGGCAGTTAAGAAATTCGCTCGCTTCTGGGTGAGCGTCAATTGAATGCAGGACTTTTTTCACGTGTTCAATATGGTATTGATTGTGAGCCCAAGCATAGACAAAAAAATGACTAATCTTTTCTTTACAAAGTAGGTCTTAGTTGCATGGCTTGCTTGCTTCTGTGATGTCGTCGGTTGGGTAATTCAACACGTGCTCAGTTGCCGTCTCTGCTCATTAAAACGTATTCACCACGTTTCTAAATTTTCATTGTGGCGACAAAACTCAGTCTCGGCGTTGGACTCTACTTATTTCCATGGACACATTGGGCTTCTTGATTTCAATCCAAGACAATATGCTCAGTCGCGCCCCGGTCTTGGTCTTACACGTTCGCTGGGCAATGATCAAATAATCAAATTGACAATGAAACTCTCGGCCATGGTCTTGTCATACGCGTCCCCTTTGGTCCAAACCAAGCGATTCAACGCAGCTACCAACGCACCAGATGCGGTAAATTCAGACAATGGCTCACTTATTAATTATTGAAGACGACGATTTGCTGCGCGACGGTCTTACCGACCTGCTCAAGCAAACTGGCCATACGGTTTGCAGCAGCGCTGACGGTTTGGCTGCGCAAACTGTGCTGACCGATCAAGTTATCGACGCAGTGTTGCTTGATTTGGGTTTGCCCAAGCTGGACGGGATGAGCTTGCTGCGCTGGATACGTCAGCATTTTGAAAATCTGCCAGTGATGATATTGACGGCTCGGGACGGTGTGAATGACCGCGTGGAAGGCTTGCTTGAAGGGGCGGACGACTACCTCACCAAACCTTTTAACAATGCCGAACTCGCAGCCCGTGTGCAAGCGCTGCTGCGGCGCGCGCGCTTGCCGGCTTTTAATACGGAGACCCGGGCGATCACCACGCCAGACGCTACGCAATGTCTGCAGATTGACAGCCAATTGCCGCGGGTCTGGATTTATGGCCAAGTTCAAGACTTGACGCAGCGCGAATGGGAGTTGCTGGGCTTGCTGCATCTGCGCCTTAACCAAGTGGTTAGCCGTGAAGACGTGGCGTCTGCTTGGCAACATGATTCTGCCGAACCTACTGCATCGAACGCATTAGAGGTCTATGTTCACCGCTTGCGCAGAAAGTTGCTGGGCTCGAATCTAAACATTCGCAATGTTCGCGGACTTGGCTATATGTTGGAGCCGGTGTGAAACACGGCTTGTCGCTACGGCGCCAGCTCTTGCTGTGGCTGTTATTGCCCCAGCTCGTGCTTTGGCTAGGGGGTGGCATTTTGACTTATCGGGTGGCGCTTAATTACGCTGAAAAAGGCTTAGACCAATCGCTCACGCAATCAGTACGCTCATTGGCACGCCAAATAAAGCCCATGGGTTCTGGACTACTAGTGGATTTTCCTAAGGCGGCGCAAGCCATTCTTGAGGAAGACCCGGTGGACCGCGTGAGTTATATGGTGTCGTCGCCGCCGGGGAAATTTCTACTGGGAAATCAAAAAATAGCGGCGCCACCGTCCGGGTCTGCGCTTGGTCAGCTGGTGTTTTATCGCATGGAAATCGACGCCAAGCCCATGCGCGCAGTCGCCTTGGATGTTGCTTATGGGGACGCCGATAACCCGCAAATACTGCGCGTTCAATTGGCTAAAAGTTATATCGCGCGGGAACGCATTGCTAAAGAATTGGTGAGCGATTTGTTCGCCCCCTTGCTGCTACTTGGCTTGGCGCTCAGCGTGCTGGTGTATGCCGGCATTCGGCGCGGCATGGCGCCGCTGACCCGGCTGGAAAGGCAACTCAAGCAACGCTCGGCGGCCGACCTCACCCCGCTGGAATTCACCACTGCACCTACAGAGGTGCATGCACTGGTCGACGCAATCAACCGCCTGCTGGCGGCAGTGCGCCGCAGTATGAGTCAAGAAAAGCGCTTTATTGACGACGCCGCCCATCAATTGCGCACGCCATTGGCTGGACTGATTAATCAAACTGAACTGGCGTTAGATGAAAGTGATGCGGCTTTGATTAAGGCGCGTTTGCATAAAGTGCATGCCGGGGCGCAGCGAAGTGCACGCCTTGTGAACCAGTTGCTGGCCTTGGCGCGCAGTGGCTCAGAAGTGCCCATGGCGCAAGTCGACTTAGCGCAATTGGCGCAAGACATCGCGCGTGAACTAAGCCCGCGCGCTGTCGCTATGAAAGTTGATCTTGGCTATGAGGGCCAAGCGCACGCCACTATGCATGGCTCGGCTACTTTGCTGCGCGAAGCCGTGATGAATCTAATAGACAACGCCTTGCGTTACGGCGTGAGCAGTCAAGCTGGCAGCGAACCCACCGTGACCGTGTCAGTGCATCAAGAAGCGGCGCATCTGGTGCTGGCGGTAGAAGACAACGGCCTGGGCTTGAATCAAGCGCAGCGCGAACATGTTTTTGAACGGTTTTGGCGCGGCAGCGATTTGCCCGGTGGTTGTGGCTTGGGCTTGGCCATAGTGCAAGAAATTGCGCAGCGTCACGGCGGTCAGGTCAGTGTGACGCAGGCGCAACCTCAGGGTTTGCGGGTATCACTGCAGTTCTAAGCTGAGTCAGCTTTGCCCGCTAGATCAGCGTGTTTGGTTTTTAGCCAGCCTAGGGTAAGTCCCATGAGGCTTGGTCTTAAATTAATTAATAATTAATTAATTCCGGTGGCGTACTGCTATCCAGAATCAAAAAACCTAGCGCCTTAGACGTCAGTACACGCGGCGTATCACTATCAGGAATCAATATGTTGAAACTCTCCAAGCTGGCTGCGGCCATTTCCTTTGTTGTTGTCGGCACGGCGGCTATGGCCGGTGAGGTTGAGGTTTTGCATTACTGGACTTCTGGCGGCGAGGCCAAATCGGTTGCTGAACTGAAAAAAATCATGGAAGCCAAAGGCCATGTTTGGAAAGATTTCGCCGTCGCCGGCGGCGGCGGCGACAACGCGGCGACTGTGCTCAAAAGCCGCGTGGTGTCGGGCAACCCGCCCGCAGCCGCACAAATCAAAGGCCCAGCGATTCAGGAATGGGCGGCTGAAGGCGTACTGGCCAATATCAATGCGGTGGCCCAAGCCGAAAAGTGGGACAGCTTGTTGCCCAAGGTAGTGGCGGACGTCATGAAGTACAAAGGCAATTTCGTGGCTGTTCCCGTCAATGTGCACCGCGTGAACTGGTTATGGGGCAACGCTGCTGTGCTGAAAAAAGCCGGTGTCTTAGGCATGCCAAAAACCTTGGACGAGTTTTTTGTAGCGGCTGAAAAAATCAAAAAAATCGGGCTGATTCCAGTCGCCCACGGTGGTCAAAATTGGCAAGATTTCACCACTTTTGAAAGCGTCGCGCTGGGCGTGGGCGGCCCCAAGTTTTATAACGATGCCTTCGTTAAACTCGATCAAAAAGCGTTAACCGGTGAGACCATGAAAAAGTCGCTGGAAACTTTTCGCAGAATCAAGGGCTATACCGACGCGGCTTCTCCCGGCCGCGATTGGAATTTAGCGACCGCCATGGTGATGCAGGGCAAAGCCGGTTTTCAGTTCATGGGTGACTGGGCTAAGGGTGAATTCATTGCGGCTGGCAAAGTGCCGGGCAAAGATTTTCTGTGCGCTGCGGCGCCCGGCACGGCCAATGCTTTTACTTTCAATGTGGACTCGTTCGCCATGTTCAAACTCAAAAATGCTGAGGCGCAAAAAGCCCAAGCTGATTTGGCCGCCGCCATTATGGGCACGCAATTTCAGGAGATTTTTAATCTGAATAAGGGCTCGATTCCGGTGCGTTTAAACATGAATATGGCTAAGTTCGATGACTGCGCTAAACAGTCCAGCAAGGATTTTGTAGAAACCGCTAAAACGGGTGGATTACAGCCTTCAATAGCCCACGGCATGGCGGTTAGTCCGGCGGTAGAAGGCGCTATCAAAGATGCGGTCAGTCAGTTCTGGAATGATGACAAAGTATCTGTGGCCGACGCACAAAAGCAAATTGCTGCTGCCGCCAGTTATAAATAAATCTGCGTTTTTTGCTCTCCTAAATTAGCATGAAAATCAATCTAGAAACGTGGCTACCCAAACTGGTCATTTCACCGGCTTTTGTGTTGGGCTTTGCCTTTATCTACGGCTTCATGGTGTGGAACGGTGTGCTGTCAGTCACCGGCTCACGCATGCTGCCTAACTACGACGAGTTCGTCGGTCTGTCTCAGTATCAGCGGTTGTTTGAAATGGATCGTTGGTGGGTAGCGCTGAAAAACTTGGGAATTTTTAGTTTGCTTTACGTCGGCGGCTCGATGTTGATTGGCATGCTGCTGGCGATTTTTCTAGACCAAAAAGTCAGAGGTGAGGGCGCTTTGCGGATTGTTTATCTGTACCCGATGGCGCTGTCATTCATAGTTACCGGTACTGCTTGGAAATGGATTCTTAACCCCAGCTTAGGTTTAGAAAAACTGATGCACGATTTGGGCTGGAGCAGTTTTCATTTTGATTGGCTGGTGCAAAGTGACTTGGCTATTTATTGCGTGGTGATTGCCGGTGTTTGGCAGTCGGCGGGGTTCGCCATGGCTTTATTTCTGGCCGGCTTGCGCGGCATAGATGACAGCATCATCAAGGCTGCACAAATTGATGGCGCATCGCTGCCGCGCATTTACTGGAGAATTTTATTGCCCATCTTGCGCCCTGTGGTGTTTTCTACCGTCTTGGTGTTGGCGCATTTGTCTATCAAAAGTTTTGACTTGGTGATGGCGCTGACCAACGGTGGACCCGGTTATGCCACCGATGTGCCGGCGACTTTTATGTATGTGATGAGTTTTACGCGCGGTCAAATTGGTTTGGGCGCGGCCAGCGCAACCATGATGTTAGCCACGGTCGCCGCGATTGTTGTGCCTTATCTTTACAGTGAACTGCGAGCCAAAGCCCATGATCGCTAAATACATTTCTCGCACGCTGCTTTATGCGGTGCTACTTATCGCCGCCTTATTTTTCTTGGCACCGTTTTATGTGATGTTGGCGACATCGCTCAAAGATGCGGCGCAAATTCGTAGCGGTAATTTGCTCAGTCTGCCGACTTCCATCAACTTCGATGCTTGGGGCTTAGCCTGGTCATCGGCCTGCACGGGAGTTGACTGCCGTGGTCTGCAACCTTACTTTTGGAATTCGGTGACTATGGCGGTTCCGGCGGTGCTACTGTCTACTGCTTGGGGCGCGATCAACGGCTACGTTCTGAGTTTGTGGAAGTTCAAAGGCAGCGAGTTGCTGTTTGGTTTTTTATTGTTCGGCGTTTTTATGCCGTTTCAAGTGGTGTTGCTGCCTATGAGTCAGGTGCTAGGTTTTCTAAACTTGTCCAGCTCGATAGGCGGTTTGGTGCTGGTGCATTGCTTGGCCGGCATGGCAGGAACTACGCTGTTTTTTCGTAACTACTACACCGCTATTCCCAGAGAATTGGTGAACGCAGCGCGCATTGATGGCGCAGGTTTTTGGCGTATTTTCTGGCGCATAGTGCTGCCGCTGTCGACGCCTATTTTGATGGTCACTTTAATTTGGCAATTCACCAATATCTGGAACGACTTTTTGTTTGGGGTTGCGTTTAGCGGCGCTGACAGCAAGCCAATTACGGTTGGCTTGAATAATATGGCCAACACTTCTAGCAGCGTGAAAAGCTATAACGTTGACATGGCCGCTGCTGTGATCGCCGGTCTCCCCACCATGCTGGTGTATGTGCTGGCAGGACAATATTTCGTCAAAGGACTCACAGCCGGTGCTGTGAAAGGATAAAAATCATGGCAGCGTCACTCAAAATTGCAGGCATTCGCAAGGTCTATGGCAAAGCCGATAAGGCCGTGGAAGTGCTTAAAAAAATAGATATAGAAGTCGCACCGGGCGAATTTTTGATTCTGGTCGGGCCTTCGGGTTGCGGCAAATCTACTTTGCTCAACATCATCGCCGGCTTAGAAGAACCCAGCGAAGGTGAACTCTATATTTCTGGCAAAAACGTTGTCGGCGTAGCGCCTGCAAAACGCGATATTGCCATGGTGTTTCAGAGCTATGCACTCTACCCAAACATGAGTGTTGCCGACAACATCGGCTTTGCACTAGAGATGCGTAAAGTGCCCAAACCGGCGCGTGTCAAACGCATTGCCGAGGTAGCTGCCATGTTGCAAATCGAGCACTTGTTAGAGCGTCGTCCAGCACAACTCTCTGGCGGTCAGCGCCAGCGCGTTGCCATGGGGCGTGCTTTGGCGCGTGACCCGCAGATATTTTTATTTGATGAGCCTTTAAGCAACTTGGACGCTAAGCTGCGGGTTGAAATGCGCGCAGAGATCAAACGCCTGCATCAGCTTAGCGGTATCACGAGTGTGTATGTCACGCACGACCAGATAGAGGCGATGACTTTGGGCAGTCGTATTGCGGTGATGAAAGACGGTGTGTTGCAGCAAATCGGCACGCCCGACGATATTTACCAGCGCCCCGCCAATACCTATGTGGCCGGCTTTATTGGTTCACCGACTATGAATTTCATCACTGGAAATGTGGCGAGCTCAAACGCAGGAAATGTTTTTTCTTTTGATGACGCTGCACTGCTGTTAGATCGCCCGCTGCCCTTTGGTGCGCGCATGTTGGGTCAGCGGCCCGAGCACATACACCTTAACGCGGATGCGCCATGGCGCGGCGAAGTCATGTTGGTCGAACCAACGGGCGCAGATACTTATGTAGTGGTTAAAACAGCTGTCGGGCTAATCACGGTAAGAGTGCCGCCGAATACGCCGGTTAAGGTTGGCGAGACCACCGGGCTGAGCGTGAGCTCTGAGCACAGCAACTGGTTTGATGTGCAGAGCGGCCACCGCATAGTGTGATTTAGCCCTGCGATTGCACGTCGCGTGCTGCCGCAAAATTTTGCTGACAGGCCAGCACTGTTCTTAGTTTTAAAAAATCATTTGCCCAACACCGAATGCCAAGGTTTGAGCCTAGAGAGAAAACTTGATCCATGTTTGAATCGCGCGATCCCAATGTAGTCAGCCCAGCGTCCTATCCGCGCTGGCTGGGCGACATTGGCGGCACCAATGCTCGCTTTGGTTGGCAAGCCAGCGAAGACAGTGCAATCAGCCATGTACAAGTGCTGCCGTGTGCAGAACATGCCTCTATTTTGGACGCCGCACAAAGCTATTTGCGAGCGCAAGGTTTGAGCCCACCGCCTTGCGCCGCCTTTGGTATTGCCAACCCTGTTACTGGGGACAGCGTTGCTATGACTAACCACCATTGGAAATTTTCGGTCACTGCTCTGCGTGAAAATTTAAGTCTTGCGCGGTTTTTGCTGCTCAACGATTTCACCGCGCTGGCTTTGTCGCTCACGCAATTACCCGAGTCGCAAAAATACGCTGTGGGTGGTGGTCAAGCTGCATTGGATGCGGCCATCGGTTTGATTGGGCCGGGGACAGGACTGGGTGTGTCGGGCTTGTTGCCGCTGGGCTATCAAAACAAATGGCTTCCAATTGCTGGAGAAGGCGGCCATGTAAGCCTGAGCGCCACCACTGCTTTAGAATTTTCAGTCATACAGCAGTTGCAAAAACGCTATGGCCATGTGTCGGCGGAACGCATTGTTTCTGGCGCTGGCTTGGTCGATTTGTATCACGCGCTATGCGCTATTAATTCGGGTGAGGGCCGTGAAATCATCACGCCGGCGGACGTGATGGCGCGAGCGCAAGACCTGCCCTTGTCCAGCGCGAATCAAGCACTCGACATGTTTTGCGGTTTTTTAGGCAGCGTCGCGGGCGATCTAGCATTAACACTGGGTGCACGCGGCGGCATTTATATAGGCGGCGGCATAGTGCCGCGTCTCGGTGAGCGCTTTAAAGCCTCGCCATTTCGTGCCCGTTTTGAAGACAAAGGCCGCTTTAAATCCTATATGCAAGCCATTCCCACTTGGGTGATTCAGAGTCCGGTCTCTCCCGCTCTGCAAGGCGCATCACAGGCTTTGTCGCTCACGCAGTGGTGAACTCGGCAGACTTTGGCGGTTATCATGTGATGAGTACTTTTCATTCTTAGCAGTCTCCAATTTTCAACTGCATTTGGGTTAAAAGTTTGATTGTTTGCTGCGCTTGCTGCGTAGCCGCCTTCAGCACGCAAAACTTTGCGTCACATCCCTAAGTTATCTTTAAAGCTCGGAACATACGTGGCTTTTTTACTATGCTTTTATAGCGCGTTAACTGTTATCGGGTTGTGAATTTTTTACCCAATGACTTAATTTTAATAATCTAAAAATACTAGTGTTTGCCGGTCAATAAAGGATTCTTAAAACTGCAGTCGGAATGAGGCGAAAATAACTTGTAAGTTCATTAATAAAAACAAACATTTTTTTGCATGAAAACTGTCACCCGCACGTTTACGTACATACAGCAGCAATGGTTGGTATTTGTTTTAGTCACGTTGGTGGTGATTGGGGCTTTGTCAGGAATTTTATACGACAGACGCTTGACGATCACACTTATTGAGCAGCAGCGTTTACTTTCGGCGACCCTGGTAGTGGAGTCCAGTCTAGAGCGTAATTTGAAGTCCATCAGTCAGGCTTTGCGCAATGTAGAGAGTCAAATTAGCAAGGGTGTTTCTGAAAAAGAGCTGAACAATCACTTGTCTTTTGTTGATGAGGCCATGCCCATGGTTCAGCTCTTACTGGCGGTCGATGCAAATGGACGCTTGCGAGCGACCAGTCAGACCGATCTCTACAGCTCGTTAATAAATATCAGTGAGCAAGATTATTTTCGCTCGGTCAAAGAACGCCCGAGTGCCGATATCTTGTTTATATCGCCGCCTTTTAAGACTACTACTGGCGCTTATAGCGTAGCCGTATCGCGCATGCTGTCGGGGTCTAACGGTAAATTTGCAGGTGTGGTGGCTGCTTTGATGGATCCCACTTATTTTCATAGTTTGCTCAATTCTGTGCTTTATGCGCCGAATATGGTGGCTGAGGTTCACCACGGAAATGGCACGGTGTTTCTGCTTGCGCCCTTAGAAAAAAGTGCGCTGATAGGACAGACCATAGCCGGCCCCAACTCGTATTTTTCGCAGGCCGCCAAAAGTGCTCAGATAGAAAATGTGTATTCGGGTCCTATGCCTTTGACCAGCGATGTGCGTATGTTGGCGTTACGGGAAGCGCGGTTTACCAACCTACATCCAAACTATCCACTCGGTGTAATGGTGAGCCGTCCTTTAAATGACGTTTATGCGCCTTGGTGGCGGGACGTGGGGGCTGTGGGTGGCGCGACCTTGGGCGTTTTACTAATGATGGCTTTTGCGTTGATGTCTCATCAGGCCAACTACCGGCACTTTCTGGCCAATGAAGAATTGTCTAAGAGCCGCCTTCAGCGCGCTGCCAGCGTGTTTAGCAACGCCAGCGAAGGCATACTCATCACCGACTTAACCGGCTGCTTGATTGATGTGAACGATGCTTTTACTGTCATCACAGGCTATAGCCGTGATGAAGCTTTGGGGAAAAAAAATTGCGTTCTTAAGTCTGGTCATCATGACTCGGCGTTTTATGCCGCCATGTGGCGCGATATCACTACGCACGGCCACTGGAGTGGCGAGGTCTGGAACCAACACAAGAACGGGCAGGTCTATGCCCACGCCATGAATATCAACGCTGTGCTGGACGAAGCCGGCGTGACGCAGCATTACGTGGCGCTTTTCTCTGACATCAGCGCCAGTAAGTTGCACCAAAGCGAGCTTGAATACATCGCCCATTACGACGCTTTGACAGGCCTGCCAAATCGCTTGTTACTTAGACAAGAGTTGCGCCTAGCGATTGATAACTGTCGGCAGAATCAGCAGATGTTGGCGGTTTTGTATCTCGACCTAGACAACCTCAAAACGATTAACGACACCTATGGTTATGAGAACGGTGATGCCGTACTACTCGCCGTCAGTGCCAATCTCAAGAGCGTATTGCGTGAGGGTGATATTTTGGCCCGCGCAGGCGGGGACGAGTTTGTGGCGGTACTCATGGGGCAAACGCAGACAGACGATTATTTTTCTAGCATCCAAGGCCTTTTGGCCGCCGTCGCCTTGCCGATCAAGCTTGCCACTGGCATGGCTGTTGGCGCGGTACAAACTCCGTCGGCACTGCATATGTCAGCCAGTATTGGTGTGAGTTTTTTCCCCCAGGACGATGTGGACGCAGACACGCTCGCGCGTCATGCTTATCAAGCTATGTCTATGGCCAAGCAAGCGGGTAAAAATTGTTATCGGCTTTTTGATGTGGCTATTGATGCGTCGATTCAAAATAAGCAAGTCGCCTTGCAACAATTTAGTGCTGCACTAACTGCCAACGAGTTTGTTCTCTACTATCAGCCCAAGGTCAATATGCGCACCGGCAAAGTGATAGGAGCCGAGGCGCTGATTCGCTGGATGCATCCCGAGAAAGGTTTGCTACCCCCAGCCGCTTTCTTGCCCGAGATTGAAGGTCAGCCCGTCAGCATTGCTTTGGGTGAGTGGGTGATTGACACCGCATTAACCCAAATAACAGCTTGGCATTCACAGGGACTGGTATTGCCGGTGAGCGTCAACATAGCAGGGCTACAACTCGAACAAGCAGATTTTCCGGAACGCTTAGGCGTTTTGTTAGCGGCTCACCCTGAAGTAACGCCCTATTCCTTGCGGCTGGAGATACTAGAGACCAGCGCGTTAGACGACATTACCAAGGTCTCCGCCACTATGCGGGCGTGTCAAGCCTTGGGCGTGACGTTTGCGCTGGATGATTTTGGTACCGGGTATTCATCGCTGACTTATCTCAAACATTTACCCGCGGAGATGCTCAAGATTGACCAGAGCTTTGTGCGTAATATGACAGAGCAAGCTGGTGATCTGGCCATAGTCCAAGGTGTGATCAGCCTGGCCAATGTCTTTCAGCGCGATGTGATTGCAGAAGGTGTTGAGACCAAGTCCCATGGTGACTTGCTACTCAGTATTGGCTGCGATTTGGCACAAGGCTACGGCATTGCACGCCCAATGCCCGCAGAAGCCATGCAAACGTGGGTGAAGAGTTGGCAAGAAAAGGCGATCTGGACAGCTTGAACGGCTAGCTGACTAAGGGATGGTCTTTGTGATCGATTAGCGTATAAAAATATGGCGCTAGCTTGTGACGGCTCTGCCATTAGTTTTACGTAGCCCAAGTAATTCGTGGTCGTCAATGCATCCAATGCACGCAATCAGAACAACATCAATTACTTGAAGATGTAGCAAGCTCAGGTCGGCGCCGAGCTTCAAAAATCATATTTTTACAATAGCTAATTTCCGTCGACTTGCCCGAGACTTTAAAAAACACCACATGAGAATTCTTCACACCTCCGACTGGCATCTTGGCCAGACCTTGCATCAATTCGATCGTCACTACGAACACGCATGTTTTTTGGCTTGGCTTCTTGACACACTGGTCGCTGAGCAGGTCGATGCGCTGCTAATTCCCGGCGATGTGTTTGATAATTCCAACCCTTCGGCGGCCACGCAAAAGCAGCTGTATGCGTTTTTGACTGAAGCGCGCCAGCGTGTGCCGCATCTCAATATCGTGATGACGGCGGGTAACCATGACTCACCGGGGCGACTTGAAGCACCTGCACCGTTTTTGGCGCTGATTAACGCTTGCGTGATTGGTCAGGTCAGTCAAGCCGGGCAGGTGGGTGATTCAGCCGACATTGATCGATTGGTCGTGCCCTTAAAACGCCAAGACGGCAGTGTTGCCGCTTGGTGTATTGCCATGCCTTTTTTGCGCACCAGTGATGTGCCGCGCGTTCAAGGTTCTGAGGATGCTTTCGATGCGGGTGTGACCGCTCTTTATGCCAGCGCGTTTGATCTGGCTAGCCGCAAGCGTGAGCCAAATCAAGCCATAGTCGCGCTTGGACATTGCCACGTTAGCGGCGGAAAAATTTCAGAGAGTTCTGAGCGCAACATTCTCATAGGCGGTGCACAAGCTTTATCGTCGAGTATTTTCGCGCCGCAGATTGCCTATGTGGCGCTAGGACATTTGCACTTGGCGCAACAAATCGGTGGCGATGCCACTAGGCGCTATTGCGGCAGTCCTATTCCCATGTCTTTTGCAGAGATCAATTACCCACATCAAGTGGTCATCGTTGACTTAGTCGGTGAAAAAGTTCAAGCAGTTAGACCGCTTGCTGTCCCCTTGTCCGTGGCATTAATACGCGTGCCAAAGCAGCCCGCTGTTTTAGAAGACGTCTTGGCAGCACTGCATGCACTAGAGCTGACTGATGGCGAAGAAGCTGCTTGGCCTTATCTGCAAGTGCGCGTATTACTGACTCAACCAGAACCGAGCTTGCGCGCGCAAATTGATGCGGCATTGCGTGACAAGCCAGTGCGCTTGGCGCGCATAGAGACAAGCTATAACAAAGCTGTGTTTTCGGACGCAGCAGCGGCAGTATCGATTGACGATTTGAATGCGTTGGCCCCAGCAGATTTTTTTAGTAATTTGTTCCGTTATCGCTATAACGAATCCCCGCCGCCAGACTTGTTAGCAGCGTTTAATGAATTGATAAGTAGCGCATCAGATGATGGGGCGCAAGCTGCATGAAAATATTAGCCATTCGCGGCAAGAACCTTGCCTCACTGTCCGCAGAGTTTGAAGTTAATTACCAAACAGAGCCTCTGCGCTCTGCCGGTTTATATGCGATTACCGGCCCGACTGGCGCGGGTAAAAGCACTTTGCTAGATGCGCTTTGCCTAGCCTTGTATGAAAAAACACCGCGGCTTCGATTCGCTAAAACTAACGGAGAAAATATTCCCGATGTGGGCGAGAACGATATCAGCCCAGGGCATACGCGCACCATCTTGCGTCGAGGTGCTGGCGAGGGCTATGCAGAAGTAGACTTTATCGGCAGCGATGGTGTAGCTTACCGGTCCCGCTGGAGTGTGCGCCGGGCACGTATTAAGGGGGATGGAAAACTGCAAGCCAGTGAGATGACATTCACGCGTATTGCAGACCGTCAAGCCTTGGGCGATCAACGTAAAACCGAAACGCTAAAGCGTATCGAAAAAGCCATTGGCCTTAGCTTTGAGCAATTCACTCGCGCCGTCCTGTTGGCGCAAAACGATTTTGCAGCGTTTCTTAAGGCAAGCGACGATGAGCGCGCTGAACTACTGCAAACCCTGACCGGTACGTCACAATTTTCCGACCTCTCTGTGCGCGCCTATCAACGCATGAAGGACGAAAAAAATCAGCTTGAGCAATTGAATATTCAGCTTGAGATGCAAGCACCCTTGTCAGCTGATTTGCGCGCCGCACATGAGGCGCAAGCACAAAGCAAAAGCTTAGAAGTCAAAGATTTAGGGACAGAAAAAACGGCGCTTGAAGACCAGCTTCGCTGGCATCAGAATTTTGCAAGTTTGACCGATGCTGTGAATCTTGCCAAGTATGCACAAACGGCGGCTGAATTAGAAAAGCATAATGCTCAGCCACGCAAAACTGAGTTATTCCAAATTGACCAAGTGCAAGAAGCACGCCCTTTGCGGCATGCGCTGCAGCGTTTGCAAGCAGAGCTAGAAAAATACCAAGTTCAGACACAGCAAGCCAGTCTTGCGTTAGACGATGCGGCGATGAAAGCGTCCGCGCACGCAGCTGAGCTGACAGCTGCACAAGCGCTAACTGCCAGTGCTGAGACGGATCACGCGTTGGCACAGCCGCAGCTCGATCAGGCTAAAGCGCTAGATGTGCAAATTAATACCTTGCAAGCCCCAATGACTGCGGCGCTTGAAGCGAAAAATCAAGCCGTCAAAATGCGTGATGTTAGCCAGACACAGCTCAGCGAAAAGCAGACTCAATTGCAGCAAGCGCAAGCTGAGCATGCACAGACTGAGCAGTGGTTGGCCCAACACCTTCACTTGCGACCTTTGGCTGACGGCTGGCAGCGTTTTGAAACGCTATTTGCACAAGCTGGCAATGACCTTGCTAACCTGGCTAAAGCGCGCACTCAACAGGTATTTTTCACCCACAAAGCGGAGAGCTTGGCCAGCACATGGATAAGTGTCGAGCAAGCATTGGGCATTGCAAAAAAAACACTACGATGCGGCGGTCGAATCGTTGATCGCGTCAGGCCAAGCTCTGGCTTTGTTTCATGCGCCACAAATGTTTGAAAAAAAACAAATTTTCAATCAGCGGCGTGAACAAGTCGTCACTGCGCTTGCGTTGTGGATGAGAATCCATACGCAAAAGACAAATTCAAATCAGCTTGAGCAGCAGTCTCAAACTCAATTAGTCAGTGTCTCAAAAATCGAAAGTGAACTTCAAGCTGCGCAAGCTTTAGCGCCTATGTTGGCGCGTGATTGCGCATCGGTAGAGCAAACGTTGCAAATTGCACAATTGGTAGCGAGTGAAAGCGCCGAAGGTTTGCGGGAACAACTGCAAGCGGGTCTGGCCTGTCCGGTGTGTGGTGGACTTGAGCATCCTTATGCTGTCCATCTCCCGTATCAAGACGCTGCCTTGATAGCGTTAAAAAATAATGTGACAAATAAACGCAATGAGAGCCAAGCGCTGATCACCCGTATAGGTATTTTATCAAGCACACTTTCATCTGCTCAAACCCAACTTGAACAACTCAGTGCTACACGTCTTGTGTCGGATAACACTACGCTTAAATTTCAAGCGGAATGGGTTCAGCACGCTATGCGTGCTGAGCTTGTACTGGTTGCTGAAAATGATATTCAAGTCTGCTTAGATTCGGCTTTAGTTGTTATCACCTCTCACTTGGAAAAGTTGACTGCTCAAGAGATTGGTTTTCAAAAAGCGCTTCAGGAAAAAGAAACGCTTCAAGTCGCCAAAGATAAATCTCAATTGGCATTACAAAGTCAAAAAGAGACGTTTGATTCGCTAACGCAAGAACAAAAAATTAATCACCAAGCACTGCAATCCGTTGTGCAGCAGATAGCCGAATTAACGCCTCAAATCGAAAGCACACTACTGCTAATTAGCAACGGTTTTGTCGATGCACGCTGGCAAGAAAGCTGGAGACAGGACGCCAGCACTTTTGTAGCGCAATGTAAAAAAGATGTGTTTAGCTGGAATAGCAAACAAAAAAATTCAGTTGAATTTTTTAGTCACATTCAACTGCTGGGTAATGCGCTTGAATCCTTAACTTTGGCGCTTAAGAAAAATATCCAAACCTTGACGGATCAGAGCGATCAATGCAGCCACCAAGAATTGGTTTTACAAATCATTCGGGAAAAGCGTAAAGCATTGTTTGACGGGAAAAGCACGCAAGACATTGAGGCGAATTTTAATAATGCAGTAGCTTTAGCGCGTCAGGCACAAACTAATTTTCAATTACTTAGCCAGCAATCGTCTAGTCAGCACACTCGTTTGGTTGAAGTGACGCGTCAAAGTGTTGCTCAGGTAGTTAGCAGTAACTATGAGTTGTCTCAAGCGCAAACTAATTTTGATGTGTGGTGCGACTCATTTCAATCTCGCACTGATGTCGCTGAGCTAGGTACTAGTTGCTCACTTGAGCACTTGCAGCGTTGGTTAGATGTCCCACTGGCTTGGGCAGTGACAGAGCGCATTGAACTGCAAGAAATTGACACTGCGCTTGCTAGCGCTCAAGCGGTGTTGACTCAGCAAAGTCTGAACTTGACCCGCCATCAAGCGGTCTGCTCCACATCCGAGGATGTGCTTAGCGTTGCTAATAAATTGTCTGAATTAGAGAAAACTTTGTTAGCCGTTAGCGAAGCCTTAACTGCTTTACGAATTGCACTGGCCGAGGATGACAAGCGCTTGGGCGCTACCAATGACTTACGTCTAAAAATTCAATTGCAATCGACGCGTACAGATTTGTGGGCCAGACTTGGTGAATTGATTGGCTCTGCCGATGGTAAAAAGTTTCGCAACTTTGCCCAACAAATGACCTTGGATATTTTGCTGGGTTATGCCAATAGTCATCTGCAAAGTCTGACCAAGCGCTACCGTTTGCAACGCATCAAAAACTCTTTGGGCTTGCTAGTCGTCGATCAAGACATGGGCGACGAAGTGCGCTCTGTGCATTCTTTGTCTGGCGGCGAATCATTTTTGGTCTCATTGGCACTGGCGTTGGGCTTGGCATCGCTGTCATCGCATCAAGTGCGTGTCGAGTCATTGTTTATTGATGAAGGTTTTGGCAGTTTGGATGCCGATGCTTTGCTGCTGGCCATGGAGGCTTTGGATAAGCTGCAAGCTCAGGGTCGCAAGGTCGGCGTGATCTCGCATGTGCAGGAAATGACTGAGCGCATCAACACCCGCGTTCAAGTTCAGCGTATGGCGGGCGGAGTCAGCAAGGTCGTGGTGAGTTAACGCAGTCTCTAGGGTTAACTTTGAGGTCTGCTTAATGGGACTTAATCTCACTGGCTTGTGTCTGACCATCTCAATTGCGCTGGGTTTATTCAGATACGTAAGACACCGCTGTTTTGAATCGGCTCAGTTCAATGCAAGGCTTTTTAAGGCGGGTAATCGGTTATGTTCTACGTATGACATTGACGCGATTTTCTAAGCTCTTACCGATTCTTGCGCTCTTGGGTTCTGTGACTGCCTTGGGTATTGGGACTTCTTTTGCCAAGCAGCTTTTTCCGCATGTCGGTTCTTTGGGTACTACTGCATTGCGCGTGGGTTTTTCAGCTTTGCTGTTGTTAATGCTGTGGCGACCATGGCGCTGGCCGCTCTCGCGGGTTGATGCCGTCTCTGTTGTTAAGTACGGCGTGGCGCTGGGGTTTATGAATCTGCTGTTTTACATGTCTTTGCGGACTATTCCGTTTGGTGTGGCGGTAGCGATTGAGTTTTCTGGGCCGCTTGCCGTGGCTATGGCCTATTCGCGTAAACCGATTGATTTTGTATGGCTGGCGCTGGCTGTTGTGGGATTGGCCTTGCTAATACCTTTAGGCAATAGCGCAGTGAATGTGACTAGTTTGGATGTTGAAGGCATGCTTTACGCATTTGCCGCAGCCGTGTGTTGGGGCGCTTATATTGTGTTTGGCAAACGCTTGTCTCACTTACATGCGGGACATTCTGTGGCTTTGGGGCTGACTGTGGCGGCCATCACGGTTGTGCCGTTTGGTGTCTGGCATGCGGGCAGTGCTTTGCTTGACCCCAAAATCTTGCTGTTTGGACTCGGCGTAGCGGCTGTGTCTAGTGCCATACCGATTTCTTTAGAAATGGTCGCTTTAAAGCGTCTGCCTCAAAAAGCTTTTGGCATCATGACCAGCATGGAGCCAGCCGTCGCTGCGCTAATGGGTTTATTTTTTCTCGATGAGTATTTGACTTGGCTGCAATGGCTAGCCGTTGTCTGCATCATGATGGCTGCTCTGGGTAGTTCGGCGACGGCACGACGTGATCAAGTCAAAAGTGCGCCAGCAGTGGTCTTGATGTGAGTTATTGGGTGCGCGTTGACGAGCTAGGGGTTGCTAAAAGCTAGGCATCATTTGGTTAAGCTAGGCCACTCGACAGTGCGCTTGATAACACCGTACAAACACCAAAACATCAGCAACGGAATAACCAGCGTTTGAAGCACGAAAATCACAATCAGTTTGATGATGTGCTCGACGGCTTGCTCTGCGGCGGCTTTTAAATTTTGAAAGTGCACGCTGACGTCAGCATTTTTATCGAACCAGCCTTTCATTTTTTCTACTAGGCTTTGGCTGCTCGCTGTGCTTTGCGCTACTGGATTGAGTTGGTCGGCTTGGCCTGATGTTGTGCTGATTGAGTTTTGACTGACGGCGTAGTCGGCGGCTAGATATTTTTGCCACAACATATCAGTGCCTATCGTCACCACTGGAACGGCGAATCTAAGCATAAGAAGAATTAGCAACAATCGTGACAGCAAGGCGGGCGGGTGTGATTGGCATAAATAACACCAAGCCCAAGTTAGCGCGGCGAGTGTGACTAAAGCCGATAGTGGCCAGTAGCTGCCAATGCTGATCAAAACTTTTTGAATACCAAATATGACGCTTGCGACAAGCATCAAATTAGAAAACTGCTCCACCAAATTGTTGACCGGCTCTAACACTTGTCCGGGCGTTAAGGTAACGCCTACGCCCAAGGGTTGAATCGAGGCCTCTGTTCCTTGAGCCACAGAAATGACGGCATTGAGCGCTCTTGCAGTGGCAAAGCTGACCAAGGCGCGCTTGAGTCCTGCATCGACTTGGCTTTTCGCTGGCCCATCCATGGGCGCCAGCCAAGCACAAGCAATTGCGGCCGCGATAAGCAGCATGACCGTGATTTTTCGGGCGACTTGCATGGGTATTTTTTGTTAACGCGATGGCGGCTGAGTAAGCTCAGATTAGTTGCGCTCTTTCTCTAGATTCAGGCTTGACGGGTGTGACTGGCGCGGTGGCGATCTACTTCGGTCGAGCGCAGCGCGCTATGTTTGGTCACACGTCCTGCCATGCGTTTACGCCACATGCGAAATGAGCTGGCCTTCATATGTGAGCGCATGAGTTTGACCACGCCGGATTCATTTAGCCCGAACTGAGCTTGAATCGCTTCAAATGATGTTCTGTCTTCCCATGCCATCTCGACAATGCGTGAGATGTCTGCGTCTGTAAATGTCATATCGCAAAACTTCCTGCTAATAAGCAAATGCTGGCAACCAGAGTTAGTTGCAGCCTCATGGTTAGCCATTCTTTTAGTCCATAAATCGGGTAACTTCTTCGGTCTACGGCGTAGCAAGCACAAATCACCACGGTCAACGTTATCAGTCCTTGGGAGAGCGGCAGCAGCAGTGCGATCCAAGCCACCAAGCTGGGGAAAACGCCCCATACCAAGGTGCTGATTTTTGGCGTTAGTGCTCCTCGCATGGCCAGACCCCAATGGATAGCGCCCAAAAAACTGGCAATGGTTGCACCATAAGCGAGTAATGCGTGAGCAGCTGATGCCCGCATGGTTTGCGGGGCCAGCCAAGCAGCAAGCGCTAAACCCACAAAGGGTATCAGGCCTGCGTAGCCCAAACGTGCTGCCCAGTGCAGCAGGGGCAGATGCTCTTTGGTGGTGGTGCTCATGGTGTCAATACTATTTTTCAATCGTAAATGTTTGTTTGATTTTGCTGGATTCTTAGCGGTTGTTGTGGCTGCGGGCCTTTGGTGTCGGGAGTCCTTGCATTGCTTGTCATCTCTTCTTTATTTCCGCGCCATTAATGCAAGTGCATTGAGTCTTATCCTTTTAGCTAGAGCGCAAGAGTCGAGTTCAACTTTTCAGGGCTTCATGCATAGGTTTCCAATCACCAGAAGCCGGACACAGCGTAGCCGGCGCATTGTTAAACCAGACTTGTTCAGTCAAGAGCGTGCTTGATGTTGATGCATAGGTGTCAAAGCCTATGCCTAGTAGCTCTGCAACTTGCGTATTTTCGATGGGCAGCTCCCAAGTGAGAAAGAACTGCGAGCACTCTTGCTCGGGTCCGAAGTCGCTGGCGTTAAAACCTGTATGGCTGTTGCGCTGAATGACTGCATGTGGCTGACCAGTGTCAAAGATAAGGGCTGTGCCTAAGGTCAGTGGGATTCGATGTCCGGTTAAGGGAAAGTGCAGGTCTAAACCTCTGTCTTGACTTAAAAAGAGATTGCAAAAAGCACTTGACCCGTACTGCTCGCCGTCATGGTGGTAGCGCGCGCCGCGGCAAGCCATGAGAGCGACTTCGCTCGAGGACAAGATGTCTGCCAAACCTATTGTGCGTGTCCAATCTTTGATGGCCTGCACACAGTGTTTGTAATCAAGCCAACGCGCGCGGGTTCGCACCAAAGACATTGCCTCTACGTCTCCGGGCTCTAAACACAGCTGCGTTGTTATTTCTCTTTCCCAATCTGCAAGCAGCCGCGCCGTTGGGGTTGGGAAACTCAAGACGCTAGTTGGCACTGTGCTGCTCACACTGCGGCTTCGCATGCTTTGATGGCTAAGAAAATAAGCAGTGAGTTCGACTGGATTGAGCGCCAATGGTGGTGAGTAATGCATTTCAGCCAGTGTAATGATGCTGCTGCAAAGCCGTTGCTAAGCCCTGAGTTTTTTACACTTCCCCTTTTTGAATTCTGTTTGTGTGAAATTTCCTCAGCGTGCTATGGTTATTAAGCAAATAGGCTGCGGTGTCTAAAGACAACACTTAAATCAGGGAAATACCCAATTTTTTAAATACTGCTGCATAATTGCTGCACTGCAACATTTTATTTAAAGGATTCAACATGTTCACAAACACACCATTCGAAGCCGCTGCAAAAGCCATGAAAGAAAACGCTGAGAAATTCAATGCAGCGTCTGCTCAAGAAGCCTTCAAGCCAATGATGGCCCAACTCCAAGCCTGGACTGACTTGGCACAAAAGCAAGCGCAATCTGCTCAAGTGTCTATGGCTGCAACGATGGAGTCCTTCAAGTCCGTCAAAGAGCCACAGTCGGCTTTTGAAGCGATGAAGGTTTCGGCTGAAAACAGCATGGCAATGGCCACGCAAAATCTTAAAGACGTGACGGCACTGGGTGTTTCCCAGTTCCACACCAGCGTTGATGCGTTAGAAAAAGCCCACCCAGCACCAGAAGCTTTCTCCAATGTCGCCAAAGGCATGAAAGACGCAGCAACTAAGATTGAAGTGTCTATTGAGTCCGCCATGAAGCAGGGTTCTGCCGCTATCAAGAAGACACGCGGCGGCTAAGCTCAATAGCTAGCTAATTGGCTACTATTTAAATTGATTTTGGTTTGCGCAGTTTTAAAGATAATTTGACTGATAACTGAGTTAGAATTGCAGCTTCCGCGCGGTGGAGCAGCCTGGTAGCTCGTTGGGCTCATAACCCAAAGGTCGTAAGTTCAAATCTTGCCCGCGCAACCAATATGAGTTTTACGACTCGCAAAAATCAAAAGCCCACTTCTAGTGGGCTTTTGACATTTCAGACCATTAATGGCTTTCTCGTATTTGTTTAATCTTTTGGATTGCATCTCTGGCGAATCAAAGCTTATTTTTGTTCTTGATTAAAAAATTCAAACCCTGAACAGGAAAAATCTCTATGCGTAATTTAATCGGCCATGCCGGTGTCGAACTGATTTGGAACGATGAAGACAAAACCAGAAACCTCAACATCAAAGGCGAGGAATTTGTTTTAGAAGAAGGCGGCGAGCCCGTGACCAAAGACGGTGAAACGTCGACTTGGTATCTCTTTAAGCATGTCAACGAAGAGTTTGGTTTTGAATTAGTGGTTGATTTTGTTGAAGTCGAAAATCGGATTTTCAGCTATGAGCTCAAAAGCCAATTCCTAAAAAAAGACTTCAAGGCCGTCAATATTCTGGATGACGAACTCGATTTGAGTCTTTAATTTTGCTTGTTCGCAGCTTTACTGACCTGTGAACTTTTTTGACGCTTGGCTTTTAAGTGAGTATGAAGTTTGCATCCGGTTTGGGTGCTGGCGGCGCACCTCACCTAGCATTTCTCTGAGGCTGGCGTCTATGCCGGCGACCATTGCATCGAGAGCCAAGTCATTCGCCGCCAGACCAAACGGCTCTTCAATCTCATCACTTAAAGATTCAAGCGCAAAAAATGTGTAAGACACAATGGTCACAACCAGCGGTGTCATCAGTCCTATGGTGTCGACCAGTCCAAACGGCAGCAAGCCGCAATACAAATAAGCACTGCGGTGCAGAATTACTGAATAGGTAAACGGCAGTGGCGTGTTGGCGATACGCTCACAGCTGCCGAGGGCGAGCGATAAGCCGTCTAACGAGACCTCCATTTTGTGCGCCAATGCTGGCTCTAGCGCTTGCTTGGCGCGGCATTCCTGCAACCAGCGTCCTAACCAAAGCAATACCAGTGTCGGGGCTGAGCGGGCGCTGGTGATCTGGCTGGTCAAAGATTCGCTGAACAAACCTTGCGTTTGTGCCGTATTCGGCAAACCGCGCAACTGGTTGCGCATGGTGGCGGCAAAACCAATCAAACCCAGTACAAAGGGTCGCGCGTCATGGCTTGGCGCCAACAAGGTGAGGGATTGACGCGCCAGATTGCGCGACTCCACCAACACGCTGCCCCACTGTTTGCGCGCTTCCCAGTAACGGTCATAGCTGGCGTTGATGCGAAACCCTAAAAAAATGGCAATCGCTACGCCCATCAGGGAGAAGGCGCTGGAGTTGAGCGTGATCTTCCACGTGAAGAGTTGCCCGTGTGCGGCCACTACCAAGCATGAAAGGGTAAAGATAAAGATCAGCTGCCCTGCGATCTGGTGTAGCAATGAGCCACGGCGAACGAATAACAGGCGAATCCAATGGGGGCGGGGACGAATAATCACGCAGAAATTACAGCTAGTGTCGGGATAGCTATTTTGCACCCAGCTTTCAGGGGCATGAACACTGCCGCACGACGACATTCAAATGCTGACCCGCAACTGGAGTGACTACCCGATTTTGCGGTTTTCGCAGTTGCTTAAGGTGCAGGTTGAACTGATTAACCGGCCCGAGCTGCCTTCGCTAGGTGAGGGCGCTCACGGGCATGGGCCGACGGTAACGGCGATTGCCTTTGCCTTTGCCTTTGCCTTTGCCCATGCGTCGGGTAAACGATTGCGAGATCTTCCTATGACTGCCGAGCGGCTCAAAAAATTCTTGGTTTAAAAGGTTTTGCTTGGAGGCAGACCAGTCAGTTAGTCAGTTCATAGGCCAAGCCGCAACCTAGGCTGTTTAACGTCGTCGCTGGTTTAACCATGCCGCTTGCGTCATCAAGCCCGCGGCCGCACCACCGGAAACGGCGGCATGCCGTCTAGCAGTGCTTGGCCGTAGCGCATGCTGATCAAGCGGGTATCGCAAATCGTGATCACCGCTCGGTCGGTCACGGTCCGCACGCCTCGTCCCGCCCATTGCGCCAGTTTCATGCCGGTGCGCGGCACCGAGAGTTCTAGAAAAGGGTCGCGTCCCTGTGTGCCCAACCATTCTGATAAGGCTTCTTCTACCGGTGAGTTGGGCGGCGTAAAGGGCAGCTTGTCTATCACCACGTGCTCACACAATTCGCCGGGCAAATCTATGCCTTCGCCAAACGACTGCAAGCCAAAGATGATGGAGCGCTCGCCCTGTTTAACCCGTCGGCTGTGTTCCTTGAGGAGTTCAACACGAGATAACACGCCTTGCATCAATACTTGTTTTTCTAACGCCGCTGGAAGCGCTGCGTGACAGGCTTGCATCTGCTTTCTCGACGTGAATAAAACCAATTGGCCGTGTTCGTGTGCGAGCAGTAAACCGGGAAGCTTTAGGCATAATTCACCAGAAAATTCAGAATTTTTGGGTGAGTGCTTCATGGGCGCTATGCGCAGTTCGCCTTGGGTGGCGTAGTCAAACGGGGAGTCTACGACCAGGGATCGGCGTTCTGGGAATCGGTTCATGCCGCTCATGCGGTCAAAAAAATCAAAACTGCCGCAGGCTGTCAAAGTGGCCGATGTGCAGACTGCTGCACTGACGGTTTTCCAAAGATTTTTTGACAGTACTTGAGCGGCGGTCATGGGGCTGGCGCAAAGCCATGCGTCTATGTTTGTGCCGCCTGCGTCTTCTACCCATTCAAGCCATTTAGCCCAAGGAATTTTGTCGTGTGTAGCCCAACTGCGCATGAGTTTTTCTAGCGTTCCTAGGCGGGAGACGTAAACGCCTAACTCAACGCCGGCACGGGTTTGCTCGTCGCGCTCGCTCACTGAGAGCGATTCGTCTTGTTCCATCAAGGCCTCAGCGATTCGCTCAACCGTGCGGTTGACTGAGCCGAGTAAATTCGCCAGTTCCTCGCATTCAGGAATTAAATCTTGCGGTATCTCACCTTGCGTGAATCTATGCACGTCTTTCTCAGCGCTGACTAGGCCAGCGTCAATCCAGAATCGCTCGAGCACGCTTAGCTTGTCGGTGCAGCCCGTGATCAGTTGTGCAAACGCGACCGGGTCTGGTCTGGTCGATGCTGGCAGTGTTTTGCCATGTCTGAGTGCGACTGTGCGCAAGCTAGTTAATAGCTTGCTACTGGTTCCAATTCGGGCGCGGTAGGAAAATTGCTCGGCTGCAATGCTGGGCAGGTGATGGGCTTCGTCAAAAACGAACAAAGTGTTGCCCGCGTCTATCAGCGTGCTTTCATTTTGCAGGGTGGCCAGTATCAGCGCGTGATTGGCCACTTGCAGTGTTGCGCCTGCGGCTTGCCTTCTGGCTTTGAAGAACGCGCAACTTTTGAAAAACTCACAGCGCCCGCCGTTGCAAGCATGGGCGTTGGCTTGTACTTGACGCCAGTCTTGTGGGTCCGGTGTTTGCGCCAAGCTGTCGACGTCACCGTCCCAGCTTCCGTTGTTTAATTTTTTCTCTGTGCTTTTAAACCAGCGCATGGCTTGGCCTCGGTCGCGCGGAATCACTTCTTGCTGGCGCCTTGTGTCGATGAAGGCGTCCTGAAACATATCGCCCGGCAACATGTCTTGGGCTACGTCGTTGATCACACCTTCAAGCCGGCTTTGGCAGACATAGCGGGCTCTGCCTTTGAGGATGTCAAAGCGTAGATCAGGAATGATTTTTGCTAAACGCGGTAAGTCTTTTTGAAACAACTGCTCTTGTAAGGCGACTGTGGCGGTTGAGACGACAACGGGTTTTTTTAAAATCTCTGAGGCCACGATGGCGGCTAAGCAATAAGCCACGGTTTTGCCGGTGCCGGTGCCGGCCTCTAGCTGGGCCAGTTGGCGGCCACTGCGGTCAGCGTCTTCTGGCGCCTTGGCAGACAAAAAGGTCAGCAGTGCAGCTTGCATCATTTGGTACTGACCGGGTCTAGCGATGAACCCGGGCCAGTCAGCGGCGACTTCGCCGTAGAGTAGCTCTAGGCGTACGCGAGCGGTCTCTAGCAACTCTGGGTCAATTCCCTCCTCACTGGCATAGGCGGGTAGTGGCTCGCTGGTGGCAATTTCTTCTTTTTGCTCTGCTGGAAGTGGTTTAACTTTCGATTTCATGGGCTAGATTATTCATGATCTAGTGACCGGGCAAAAGCGAAGCTATGAATAAAGCCTAAGCTGTAGCCGTACTTGGTATTGGTGTTTAACTTTTTTTAATCAAAACTTTAGCGAGCAGAATGAAACCAACTTCAGACGGGCTTATGACTGACACCGTTCAAACCTTTAATCCTCATCCGTCCAAACCCTCTTTTTTATTACCGGCTAATGCTTGTGATGCCCATGTGCATGTGTTTGGGCCTGCGAGTCGCTTTGCCTTTTCTAAAGACAGCAAAATCAATCCAGTCGATGCGCCAAAAGAGACTTTGTTTCAGCTGCATCGCCATCTAGGTATTGAGCGGTGCGTGATTGTCCAGTCGCTGGTCCACGGTTTTGATAATTCTGTAGTCGAGGATGCGATACGCGCCGGTGCTGGTCGTTACCTAGGTGTGGCGCTGGTGTCGCATAAGGTCAGTGATGAAGAGTTGCTGCGTCTAAAAAATGCTGGTTTTCGCGGCGTACGCTTTAACTTTATGGCGCAGATGGCGCAGATGGCGCAGATGGCGCAGATGGCGCATATAGAGCAGGGCGCGACGGCGCAGCAGGTAATCGATCTCACGCAACGTCTTGCACCGCTGCAGCTACATCTACAAGTGCATTTTGAAAGCGCTTTGATTCACGAACTTACGCCTATCTTTAAGCAATCCGCAGTGCCTGTCGTGATTGACCACATGGGGCGTGTAGATGCGCTCCTAGGTGAATCTCATGCCGACTTTCGCGCTTTGCACGACTTAATGCAAGACACGCGGTTCTACGTCAAGGTCAGTGGTATTGACCGCGTGTCAAGAGGCCGTCCTTATGTTGAAGGCATTCTGCTGGCGCACCGTCTAGTGATGGATTTTCCGGATCGCTGCTTTTGGGGTACAGATTGGCCGCATCCAAACCATCACCAGATTCCCGACGACGGTGAGCTGGCCAGTGCTTTGGCGCAGATTGCGCCAACAGCTGCGGCAATGCAGGCCTTGCTAGTGGATAACCCACAAAATTTTTATCAATTTAACCCGTGAATATGGGCTCTGAGATGAGCGATCGGCTTGAAGGCAAGGTGGTCGTTGGTGACTTTTTCTAGATAAGCGAAGACGTCTGGGATACGCAAGTCGACCATAACCTTAAAAGCGTGTTTCTTTCCTACAAGTAAGTATTGCCGCTCATGAAAGAGGATGGCAGAGCAAGGCCGTGGGGCTGTTGTCAATATTTTTCGACCTCGGGTATGCGCTGGATGGGATGGGCTTAGGTCACTTACGTATCCACCAAAGCCGGTGTTATTCAGTTTTCGCGTGCTGACACTCTTCAATATGTCAAATCTGGCATTCGCTTCAAAACTGTCGTTCCAAGGCAGCTCTTCACTCTTATGGTCGATTTGCAACTCGCAAAGCAGCGTACCGACAGAGACGTGATTGAATTGTTGCCCCAAGAACAGTGACACATAAAGATGCTGTTGATTGGTGACGGTTGTTATACCTACAGTCAAGCTTTCCTTGGCCTTTCTACCTTGACACAAGGGACGATCATGAAAGTCGTTGTAGTCATTGGCAGAG
>NZ_CP051461.1:1595000-1605000 GCF_012584515.1 Polaromonas vacuolata
GCCAGAAGTAGTTAGCCTAACCGTAAGGAGGGCGATTACCACGGCAGGGTTCGTGACTGGGGTGAAGTCGTAACAAGGTAGCCGTATCGGAAGGTGCGGCTGGATCACCTCCTTTCTGGAAATATGCAGTCAAATTCTTACGCCCATTCTTATCGGCTGTTGTGTTAAACAACAGCAATGTCACCGAGTTAATTCAAGTTAATTAGCATTAATTGGTGCCGCCTTCGAGTTTATTAATGAGAGTTAATTAATCAGAGGGTCTGTAGCTCAGCTGGTTAGAGCATCGTCTTGATAAGGCGGGGGTCGTTGGTTCGAGTCCAACCAGACCCACCAATTGGGCTTAGGTGGAGAGCGAGAAGCGAAAAAGAAATCCCGGGGGATTAGCTCAGCTGGGAGAGCACCTGCTTTGCAAGCAGGGGGTCGACGGTTCGATCCCGTCATCCTCCACCAAAATATTCAGCAGATTGATAGATTCAGTCTGTTGGAAAAAACTTATCAGAAGCAAATTAAATTAATGCAAAGCATGTTCGCGACAAGTCGCGAGGATGCTTTGTATTGATTGATTCATTTCAATTATTGGCTGTTCTTTAAAAATTTATAGAGTTAAATTAGCGTCGTTAGCGGAAACTGCACATTCGTAAAGGTTTAGTGCAGACCGTGCCGCTAGCGACATAGTAGTAAATAATTTTTTGATTGCGTCAAAAGAAACTTTTAATTTCGATAGTAATTTATTGAATAATTGGAAGATACGGCATAACGCGTGTGGTGTAAGACCACACAATCATTCCTTGAAGATAGCTTATGAGAAATCAAAGTTATAGGGTCAAGCGAATAAGAGCATATGGTGGATGCCTAGGCAATGATAGGCGACGAAAGACGTGATAGCCTGCGATAAGCTTCGGGGAGCTGGCAAATTAGCTTTGATCCGGAGATTTCTGAATGGGGAAACCCACCCTTCGGGGTAACGCTGACTGAATACATAGGTCTGCGTGGCGAACCGGGTGAACTGAAACATCTCAGTAGCTCGAGGAAAAGACATCAACCGAGATTCCGAGAGTAGTGGCGAGCGAAATCGGAAGAGCCTGCAAGTAATAGCAAGAGTGTTAGCAAAGCAGCATGGAAAGGCTGACCATAGTGGGTGATAGTCCCGTATGCAAAAACACACTTGTGGTACTAAGCTTGCGAGAAGTAGGGCGGGACACGTGAAATCCTGTCTGAATATGGGGGGACCATCCTCCAAGGCTAAATACTCATCATTGACCGATAGTGAACTAGTACCGTGAGGGAAAGGCGAAAAGAACCCCGGGAGGGGAGTGAAATAGATCCTGAAACCGTATGCTTACAAAAAGTAGGAGCCTGGAAACGGGTGACTGCGTACCTTTTGTATAATGGGTCAGCGACTTACATTCAGTGGCAAGGTTAACCGAATAGGGAAGCCGTAGAGAAATCGAGTCCGAATAGGGCGACAGTCGCTGGGTGTAGACCCGAAACCAAGTGAGCTATCCATGGCCAGGATGAAGGTGCGGTAACACGCACTGGAGGTCCGAACCGACTAGTGTTGCAAAACTAGCGGATGAGCTGTGGATAGGGGTGAAAGGCTAAACAAACTTGGAAATAGCTGGTTCTCTCCGAAAACTATTTAGGTAGTGCCTCAAGTATTACCATCGGGGGTAGAGCACTGTTTTGGCTAGGGGGTCATGGCGACTTACCAAACCAAGGCAAACTCCGAATACCGATGAGTACAGCTTGGGAGACAGAGCACCGGGTGCTAACGTCCGGACTCAAGAGGGAAACAACCCAGACCGCCAGCTAAGGTCCCTAAAATTGGCTAAGTGGGAAACGAAGTGGGAAGGCTATAACAGTCAGGATGTTGGCTTAGAAGCAGCCATCATTTAAAGAAAGCGTAATAGCTCACTGATCGAGTCGTCCTGCGCGGAAGATGTAACGGGGCTAAGCCAGTTACCGAAGCTGCGGATGTGCAATTTATTTGTACGTGGTAGGAGAGCGTTCTGTAAGCCTGTGAAGGTGGTGGTGTAAACCCTGCTGGAGGTATCAGAAGTGCGAATGCTGACATGAGTAGCGTTAAAGGGGGTGAAAAGCCCCCTCGCCGTAAGCGCAAGGTTTTCTACGCAACGTTCATCGGCGTAGAGTGAGTCGGCCCCTAAGGCGAGGCAGAGATGCGTAGCTGATGGGAAACAGGTCAATATTCCTGTACCGATGTGTAGTGCGATGTGGGGACGGAGAAGGTTAGCTCAGCCAACTGTTGGATATGTTGGTTCAAGCCTGTAGTCATGCCTGGTAGGAAAATCCGCCGGGCTTAGATGAGGGGTGATAACGAGTGTGCTTGCACACGAAGTGAGTGATACCCTGCTTCCAGGAAAAGCCACTAAGCTTCAGCTACACACGACCGTACCGCAAACCGACACTGGTGCGCGAGATGAGTATTCTAAGGCGCTTGAGAGAACTCAGGAGAAGGAACTCGGCAAATTGACACCGTAACTTCGGAAGAAGGTGTGCCTTTGGTAGGTGAACCATTTACTTGGGGAGCCGAGAAAGGCTGCAAAAAATCGGTGGCTGCAACTGTTTATTAAAAACACAGCACTCTGCTAAGACGAAAGTCGACGTATAGGGTGTGACGCCTGCCCGGTGCTGGAAGATTAAATGATGGGGTGCAAGCTCTTGATTGAAGTCCCAGTAAACGGCGGCCGTAACTATAACGGTCCTAAGGTAGCGAAATTCCTTGTCGGGTAAGTTCCGACCTGCACGAATGGCGTAATGATGGCCACACTGTCTCCTCCTGAGACTCAGCGAAGTTGAAATGTTTGTGATGATGCAATCTCCCCGCGGAAAGACGGAAAGACCCCATGAACCTTTACTGTAGCTTTGTATTGGATTTTGAACAGACCTGTGTAGGATAGGTGGGAGGCTTTGAAGCCGGGACGCTAGTTTCGGTGGAGCCAACGTTGAAATACCACCCTGGTGTGTTTGAGGTTCTAACCTAGGTCCATTATCTGGATCGGGGACAGTGCATGGTAGGCAGTTTGACTGGGGCGGTCTCCTCCCAAAGTGTAACGGAGGAGTTCGAAGGTACGCTAGTTACGGTCGGACATCGTGACGATAGTGCAATGGCATAAGCGTGCTTAACTGCGAGACTGACAAGTCGAGCAGATGCGAAAGCAGGACATAGTGATCCGGTGGTTCTGTATGGAAGGGCCATCGCTCAACGGATAAAAGGTACTCTGGGGATAACAGGCTGATACCGCCCAAGAGTTCATATCGACGGCGGTGTTTGGCACCTCGATGTCGGCTCATCTCATCCTGGGGCTGTAGCCGGTCCCAAGGGTATGGCTGTTCGCCATTTAAAGAGGTACGTGAGCTGGGTTTAAAACGTCGTGAGACAGTTTGGTCCCTATCTTCCGTGGGCGCTGCAGATTTGAGGAAGCCTGCTCCTAGTACGAGAGGACCGGAGTGGACGAACCTCTGGTGTACCGGTTGTCACGCCAGTGGCATTGCCGGGTAGCTAAGTTCGGAAGAGATAACCGCTGAAAGCATCTAAGCGGGAAACTCGTTTCAAGATGAGATCTGCCGGGGCCTTGAGCCCCCTAAAGAGTCGTTCAAGACCAGGACGTTGATAGGCAGGGTGTGGAAGCGCAGTAATGCGTTAAGCTAACCTGTACTAATTGCTCGTGAGGCTTGACCCTATAACTTTGAAAGTCTCGAATTGATTGTGGAGACACAGGCAGTTTGTGAATCAAGGTGTTATGCCAAGTTGACGCATTCAAGAAAACAAAAAGACACGCTGTGCAGCAGGCATGGTGTGCATTTACTACGACAAAAGCTAATTTGCTCTATAGATTCGATGGGCTGAGGGTGCGCTGCTGGTTAAACCCTGGTGCGCACGGACTCAGTCGATCAAAAAGTTATGCCTGATGACCATAGCAAGTTGGTACCACTCCTTCCCATCCCGAACAGGAAAGTGAAACGACTTAGCGCCGATGATAGTGCGGATTCCCGTGTGAAAGTAGGACATCGTCAGGCTCTTATGCCTAGACTGGCCCAGTTGATCTTGTGATCGACTGGGCTTTTCTTCTCATGGGGTGTCGAGAAAGAAGAAGTAAATTGAGAGATCTGAAAAAGATCTGAAAGAAATTAAAAGAGCTTTTCTTTTTGTACTGTTTAGCAGTGCAAACGAAAAAGTTTAGTTTTATAAGCCAAGTGCGTAAAAGCCGGCATATAATATGAGACTGCGCTGATTACAGCGAACGACAAGAAGTCGAGCAAAGCTAGGTGAAGACATTAAAAATGTTGACGCAGAGTCAAGCGAAGCAAACAAGTCTGATCATTAAAAATTTACAGCCGATAAGTATGGGCGTTTGAAGGCGATTGCCAGACAAAGTCAGTGTTAAAGCTGGCCGAGTCACAAGTCTTTTGACTTTAAACGCTCATGAAGATAGAAGAGAAAATTAAACGTCAATTTTGTTTTTATGAGTTTTCTTCTCACAGTCTGACTGGAAACGGTTGGGGTGTGAGGGGTTGAAAATTATTGCAGTGATTAAACTAAAGAGTTTGATCCTGGCTCAGATTGAACGCTGGCGGCATGCCTTACACATGCAAGTCGAACGGTAGAGTAGCAATACTTGAGAGTGGCGAACGGGTGAGTAATATATCGGAACGTGCCCAATCGTGGGGGATAACGTAGAGAAATTTACGCTAATACCGCATAAGATCTAAGGATGAAAGCGGGGGACTCGCAAGAGCCTCGCGCGATTGGAGCGGCTGATATCAGATTAGGTAGTTGGTGTGGTAAAAGCGCACCAAGCCGACGATCTGTAGCTGGTTTGAGAGAACGACCAGCCACACTGGGACTGAGACACGGCCCAGACTCCTACGGGAGGCAGCAGTGGGGAATTTTGGACAATGGGCGAAAGCCTGATCCAGCAATGCCGCGTGCAGGAAGAAGGCCTTCGGGTTGTAAACTGCTTTTGTACGGAACGAAACGGTGCTCTTTAATAAAGAGTGCTAATGACGGTACCGTAAGAATAAGCACCGGCTAACTACGTGCCAGCAGCCGCGGTAATACGTAGGGTGCGAGCGTTAATCGGAATTACTGGGCGTAAAGCGTGCGCAGGCGGTTATATAAGACAGTTGTGAAATCCCTGGGCTCAACCTAGGAATTGCATCTGTGACTGTATAGCTAGAGTACGGTAGAGGGGGATGGAATTCCGCGTGTAGCAGTGAAATGCGTAGATATGCGGAGGAACACCGATGGCGAAGGCAATCCCCTGGACCTGTACTGACGCTCATGCACGAAAGCGTGGGGAGCAAACAGGATTAGATACCCTGGTAGTCCACGCCCTAAACGATGTCAACTGGTTGTTGGGTGCATTAGTACTCAGTAACGAAGCTAACGCGTGAAGTTGACCGCCTGGGGAGTACGGCCGCAAGGTTGAAACTCAAAGGAATTGACGGGGACCCGCACAAGCGGTGGATGATGTGGTTTAATTCGATGCAACGCGAAAAACCTTACCTACCTTTGACATGTACGGAACTCGCCAGAGATGGCTTGGTGCTCGAAAGAGAGCCGTAACACAGGTGCTGCATGGCTGTCGTCAGCTCGTGTCGTGAGATGTTGGGTTAAGTCCCGCAACGAGCGCAACCCTTGTCATTAGTTGCTACATTTAGTTGGGCACTCTAATGAGACTGCCGGTGACAAACCGGAGGAAGGTGGGGATGACGTCAAGTCCTCATGGCCCTTATAGGTAGGGCTACACACGTCATACAATGGATGGTACAGAGGGTCGCCAACCCGCGAGGGGGAGCCAATCCCATAAAACCATTCGTAGTCCGGATCGCAGTCTGCAACTCGACTGCGTGAAGTCGGAATCGCTAGTAATCGCGGATCAGAATGTCGCGGTGAATACGTTCCCGGGTCTTGTACACACCGCCCGTCACACCATGGGAGCGGGTTCTGCCAGAAGTAGTTAGCCTAACCGTAAGGAGGGCGATTACCACGGCAGGGTTCGTGACTGGGGTGAAGTCGTAACAAGGTAGCCGTATCGGAAGGTGCGGCTGGATCACCTCCTTTCTGGAAATATGCAGTCAAATTCTTACGCCCATTCTTATCGGCTGTTGTGTTAAACAACAGCAATGTCACCGAGTTAATTCAAGTTAATTAGCATTAATTGGTGCCGCCTTCGAGTTTATTAATGAGAGTTAATTAATCAGAGGGTCTGTAGCTCAGCTGGTTAGAGCATCGTCTTGATAAGGCGGGGGTCGTTGGTTCGAGTCCAACCAGACCCACCAATTGGGCTTAGGTGGAGAGCGAGAAGCGAAAAAGAAATCCCGGGGGATTAGCTCAGCTGGGAGAGCACCTGCTTTGCAAGCAGGGGGTCGACGGTTCGATCCCGTCATCCTCCACCAAAATATTCAGCAGATTGATAGATTCAGTCTGTTGGAAAAAACTTATCAGAAGCAAATTAAATTAATGCAAAGCATGTTCGCGACAAGTCGCGAGGATGCTTTGTATTGATTGATTCATTTCAATTATTGGCTGTTCTTTAAAAATTTATAGAGTTAAATTAGCGTCGTTAGCGGAAACTGCACATTCGTAAAGGTTTAGTGCAGACCGTGCCGCTAGCGACATAGTAGTAAATAATTTTTTGATTGCGTCAAAAGAAACTTTTAATTTCGATAGTAATTTATTGAATAATTGGAAGATACGGCATAACGCGTGTGGTGTAAGACCACACAATCATTCCTTGAAGATAGCTTATGAGAAATCAAAGTTATAGGGTCAAGCGAATAAGAGCATATGGTGGATGCCTAGGCAATGATAGGCGACGAAAGACGTGATAGCCTGCGATAAGCTTCGGGGAGCTGGCAAATTAGCTTTGATCCGGAGATTTCTGAATGGGGAAACCCACCCTTCGGGGTAACGCTGACTGAATACATAGGTCTGCGTGGCGAACCGGGTGAACTGAAACATCTCAGTAGCTCGAGGAAAAGACATCAACCGAGATTCCGAGAGTAGTGGCGAGCGAAATCGGAAGAGCCTGCAAGTAATAGCAAGAGTGTTAGCAAAGCAGCATGGAAAGGCTGACCATAGTGGGTGATAGTCCCGTATGCAAAAACACACTTGTGGTACTAAGCTTGCGAGAAGTAGGGCGGGACACGTGAAATCCTGTCTGAATATGGGGGGACCATCCTCCAAGGCTAAATACTCATCATTGACCGATAGTGAACTAGTACCGTGAGGGAAAGGCGAAAAGAACCCCGGGAGGGGAGTGAAATAGATCCTGAAACCGTATGCTTACAAAAAGTAGGAGCCTGGAAACGGGTGACTGCGTACCTTTTGTATAATGGGTCAGCGACTTACATTCAGTGGCAAGGTTAACCGAATAGGGAAGCCGTAGAGAAATCGAGTCCGAATAGGGCGACAGTCGCTGGGTGTAGACCCGAAACCAAGTGAGCTATCCATGGCCAGGATGAAGGTGCGGTAACACGCACTGGAGGTCCGAACCGACTAGTGTTGCAAAACTAGCGGATGAGCTGTGGATAGGGGTGAAAGGCTAAACAAACTTGGAAATAGCTGGTTCTCTCCGAAAACTATTTAGGTAGTGCCTCAAGTATTACCATCGGGGGTAGAGCACTGTTTTGGCTAGGGGGTCATGGCGACTTACCAAACCAAGGCAAACTCCGAATACCGATGAGTACAGCTTGGGAGACAGAGCACCGGGTGCTAACGTCCGGACTCAAGAGGGAAACAACCCAGACCGCCAGCTAAGGTCCCTAAAATTGGCTAAGTGGGAAACGAAGTGGGAAGGCTATAACAGTCAGGATGTTGGCTTAGAAGCAGCCATCATTTAAAGAAAGCGTAATAGCTCACTGATCGAGTCGTCCTGCGCGGAAGATGTAACGGGGCTAAGCCAGTTACCGAAGCTGCGGATGTGCAATTTATTTGTACGTGGTAGGAGAGCGTTCTGTAAGCCTGTGAAGGTGGTGGTGTAAACCCTGCTGGAGGTATCAGAAGTGCGAATGCTGACATGAGTAGCGTTAAAGGGGGTGAAAAGCCCCCTCGCCGTAAGCGCAAGGTTTTCTACGCAACGTTCATCGGCGTAGAGTGAGTCGGCCCCTAAGGCGAGGCAGAGATGCGTAGCTGATGGGAAACAGGTCAATATTCCTGTACCGATGTGTAGTGCGATGTGGGGACGGAGAAGGTTAGCTCAGCCAACTGTTGGATATGTTGGTTCAAGCCTGTAGTCATGCCTGGTAGGAAAATCCGCCGGGCTTAGATGAGGGGTGATAACGAGTGTGCTTGCACACGAAGTGAGTGATACCCTGCTTCCAGGAAAAGCCACTAAGCTTCAGCTACACACGACCGTACCGCAAACCGACACTGGTGCGCGAGATGAGTATTCTAAGGCGCTTGAGAGAACTCAGGAGAAGGAACTCGGCAAATTGACACCGTAACTTCGGAAGAAGGTGTGCCTTTGGTAGGTGAACCATTTACTTGGGGAGCCGAGAAAGGCTGCAAAAAATCGGTGGCTGCAACTGTTTATTAAAAACACAGCACTCTGCTAAGACGAAAGTCGACGTATAGGGTGTGACGCCTGCCCGGTGCTGGAAGATTAAATGATGGGGTGCAAGCTCTTGATTGAAGTCCCAGTAAACGGCGGCCGTAACTATAACGGTCCTAAGGTAGCGAAATTCCTTGTCGGGTAAGTTCCGACCTGCACGAATGGCGTAATGATGGCCACACTGTCTCCTCCTGAGACTCAGCGAAGTTGAAATGTTTGTGATGATGCAATCTCCCCGCGGAAAGACGGAAAGACCCCATGAACCTTTACTGTAGCTTTGTATTGGATTTTGAACAGACCTGTGTAGGATAGGTGGGAGGCTTTGAAGCCGGGACGCTAGTTTCGGTGGAGCCAACGTTGAAATACCACCCTGGTGTGTTTGAGGTTCTAACCTAGGTCCATTATCTGGATCGGGGACAGTGCATGGTAGGCAGTTTGACTGGGGCGGTCTCCTCCCAAAGTGTAACGGAGGAGTTCGAAGGTACGCTAGTTACGGTCGGACATCGTGACGATAGTGCAATGGCATAAGCGTGCTTAACTGCGAGACTGACAAGTCGAGCAGATGCGAAAGCAGGACATAGTGATCCGGTGGTTCTGTATGGAAGGGCCATCGCTCAACGGATAAAAGGTACTCTGGGGATAACAGGCTGATACCGCCCAAGAGTTCATATCGACGGCGGTGTTTGGCACCTCGATGTCGGCTCATCTCATCCTGGGGCTGTAGCCGGTCCCAAGGGTATGGCTGTTCGCCATTTAAAGAGGTACGTGAGCTGGGTTTAAAACGTCGTGAGACAGTTTGGTCCCTATCTTCCGTGGGCGCTGCAGATTTGAGGAAGCCTGCTCCTAGTACGAGAGGACCGGAGTGGACGAACCTCTGGTGTACCGGTTGTCACGCCAGTGGCATTGCCGGGTAGCTAAGTTCGGAAGAGATAACCGCTGAAAGCATCTAAGCGGGAAACTCGTTTCAAGATGAGATCTGCCGGGGCCTTGAGCCCCCTAAAGAGTCGTTCAAGACCAGGACGTTGATAGGCAGGGTGTGGAAGCGCAGTAATGCGTTAAGCTAACCTGTACTAATTGCTCGTGAGGCTTGACCCTATAACTTTGAAAGTCTCGAATTGATTGTGGAGACACAGGCAGTTTGTGAATCAAGGTGTTATGCCAAGTTGACGCATTCAAGAAAACAAAAAGACACGCTGTGCAGCAGGCATGGTGTGCATTTACTACGACAAAAGCTAATTTGCTCTATAGATTCGATGGGCTGAGGGTGCGCTGCTGGTTAAACCCTGGTGCGCACGGACTCAGTCGATCAAAAAGTTATGCCTGATGACCATAGCAAGTTGGTACCACTCCTTCCCATCCCGAACAGGAAAGTGAAACGACTTAGCGCCGATGATAGTGCGGATTCCCGTGTGAAAGTAGGACAT